>JANLYO010000233.1:0-29534 GCA_031365665.1 Rhodoferax sp.
ACCTCAGCGCGCCTCTCGTTTGCCTGGCCGCTGCGCGACAACCCGGCAGATGCGCAGCCGCGCAAACCGCAGATCAACTTCTCGCTGTCCTATAGCTGGCCTTGACCCCAGCTCCAGCCCGCCATGGCCCAGGCAATTCCCGCCGCCGACCCGCCCGACGCGCAGCCCAGCCTATCCGCACGTGTGTTGGCTGACCAGATCAACCAGTTGCAGGGCAATGTGGCCCAGGTGGCCTGGGCCAACTTGGCTGTCACGATCCTAGCCGCCTGGACGCTGCAGGAACACTCTTCCAAATTGTTTCTGTGGATCTGGCTCTCTGCGCAGTTGCTCAACAGCCTGTTCAATCTGTGGGCGGGCAGGCAAGTCGTGCTACGGCCGGCAACGGCACGCAATGCACGTCGGCGGGCACGTGCGTGTGTGATTAATGCTTTCGCCAGCGGAGTGTTGTGGGGTGTCGGCGTGCTGATTCTGTGGCCTACCGGTCGCCTGGACTTGCAAGTGATGTTGGCACTGCTCGTCGTCGGGCTTGCTGGGGCTGCCTTGCATGCACTCAACGCGTACCTGGCCGCCTACCATGCCTACATGTTGCCCACTCTGGGGGGCGTATTTGTCGCCGGACTATGGCAGGGTGGCAGGGTGGAATTGTTCATGGCATTGGGTGCCGCCGTCTATGGCGTGACGTGCTGGCGTCTGGCTGCGGCGATGAACCGGGGCATGGTTGACTCGATTTCGCGCCGCTACGAGGTCGCCGCTCTGGCCGCCAGCCTGCACGCCCAAAAAGCCCTCGCCGAAGAAGCCAGCCAGTCCAAAAGCCGTTTTCTGGCGGCTGCCAGCCACGACTTGCGCCAACCGGTGCACGCGCTTTCACTATTTGTCGGCGCGCTGGGGCAGCAAAACCTGGGCGGCGAAGCCCGGCGCCTGCTGGGGCACGTCAGCACCTCGGTCGAAGCCTTGGGCGGCATGTTCAACTCACTGTTGGACATCTCCAAACTTGACGCCAGCATGGTCAAACCCGAGATCGGCCAGTTCGATCTCAAGGCCATGTTGGAGCGCATCTGCCACGAAGAGGGCGCGCTGGCCAACGCCAAAGGCTTTGCCGTCCGGGTGAATTCGCCGACGATGTGGATCGCCAGCGACCCGGCGCTGCTGGAGCGCGTGCTGCGCAACCTGATCTCCAACGCCGTGCGTTACACCGAGCACGGCGGCGTGTTGGCCACGGCGCGGCGGCGCGGCCGCAACGTGGTGGTTCGCGTCATCGACACCGGCATCGGCATTCCAGCCGACCGCCAGGCCGAAGTGTTCCGCGAATTCGTGCAACTGGGCAACCGCGAACGGGACCGTAACAAGGGCCTGGGTTTGGGCCTGGCCATTGTGCGGCGCCTGTGCACCTTGCTGGGCCTTGACCTGAGCCTGCAGTCGCGGGTGGCGTGTGGTTCCAATTTCAAGCTGCAAATTCCCGTCAACGAGCTCATCGCACTGCCACGGCCCAGCGCGCCCAATGACGCTCTATTACCTGGAAACAGCAACGTGATTGGCCACGGCGAACTGGTCTTGGTAATTGACGACGACACCGAAATCCTGGACGGCATGCAGGCCCTCTTGACGGGCTGGGGCTGCCATGTGGTGGCCGCGGCCGGCTTGGCCGACCTGATGCCCAGCCTGGCGGGCCTGCCCCAGGTGCCCAAGGTGATCATCAGCGACTACCGGCTGCGTGGCGGCGAAACCGGCCTGGCCGTGGTGGAGCACCTGCGCTCCGAATACAACGACGACATTCCGGCGATTTTGATCACCGGCGACACCGCGCCGGATCGCTTGCACGAAGCCCAAGAGAGCGGCCTGACACTGCTGCACAAACCTGTCACGCCCCAGGAACTGCGCCACGCATTGGCCGCCGCCTACTGGCCGCGTGTGACGCGCCGAAGTGTGGAGCGCGCCAGCCTCGCCGCTTAGATTTCAATGCCGGTGCGGCGCGCGGCTTCAACCGCTTGGGTGCGGTTCACCACCCCCAGGGCGCGGAAGATCGCGGTCACATGCCCCTTCACCGTTTTCTCCTGCATATCCAGCTCGCGGCCAATCGTCTTGTTGGGATGGCCTTTACACAGCAGGCGAAGCACTTCGAGTTGCCGATCCGTCAAGATCGCGTCACCCGCGCCGGTCATGGATGGCGCGCCGTGCCCCAGCATCAAAGGCGGCACGTAAATCTCCCCGCTCAAAACCAGGCGCACCGCCGCCAAAATCGTGGCGTTGCCCGATGACTTGGGCAAATACCCGCGCGCCCCCGCCTTCAGCGCCGCCCGCACGTCGGAGGGCTCTTCGGATGAGGACACCACAATCACCGGCAACAGCGGCCACTCGGCGTGCAAGGCCTGCACAGCGACCAGGCCGCTTTGGCCGGCCAGTTTCAGATCGGCCATCACGCCATCCAGATCATCATGCGCGCGCGCCAAACGAAGGCCGTGCTCGGCGTCTGCCGCGTGCAGCACCTCGATGCCGCTTTCAAGCTGCATCAGCACGGCAGCGAGACCTTCACGCACCAGCGGGTGGTCGTCAATCAACAGAAATTTCATGTTCCCAAACTTGCAAGACCCGTGTCGTCAGGATGTCAAAAAAATGTAACTCAAGGCAGCGGCGTCAACTTGGCGATGCCCAAAGCCAGCCACTTCACACCGTGGCGCGTGAAACTGATCTGCGCGCGCGCATCGTTGCCAGTGCCCTCAATGGCTTGCACCGTGCCTTCACCAAACTTGTTGTGGAAAACTTTCATGTGAACCCGTACGGCCTGCTCGTTCGAAGCGAGTTGCGGCTGATTTGAAATATTTTTATCACTTTTAAAATTATCACTATATTGACTATTAGGTCTCGTATTTTGGCTATAGTCCGCTATATTATTTGATGAGTTTTCGTAGCTATTTTTACTATAAAATGAATTTTGAACGGCATATTTTTGCGACTTGGCTGTGAGCCATTTCAAGGCGCCGTCGGGCAACTCGTCAAAGAAACGGCTGCGCACGTTATAACGCGTTTGGCCGTGCAACATGCGCGTTTGCGAATGCGAAAGGTACAGGCGTTTGCGTGCCCGCGTGATCGCCACGTACATCAGGCGGCGTTCTTCTTCGAGGCCATCGTGGCTGCTCATCGAGTTTTCATGCGGGAACAAACCCTCCTCCAGCCCGCCAATGAAAACACAGTCAAACTCCAGCCCCTTGCTGGCGTGCACCGTCATCAGCTGCACGGCGTCCTGCCCGGCTTGGGCCTGGTTGTCGCCGGATTCCAGCGCGGCGTGGGTGAGAAAGGCCGCCAATGGCGACAGCGTTTCGCCGGTTTCGCCATCGGGTGCGGGCACGGCGGTGGCCTGTGTCGTCGTCTGCTGCGCCAACTCATCCACCGGCAGCGCCACTGCATCGCGGCCAAAACCTTCCTGCGTCACAAAACTCTCGGCCGCGTTCACCAGCTCTTCAAGGTTTTCCACGCGGTCTGCGCCCTCGCGGTCGGCCAGATAGTGTTCCACCAGGCCGCTATGGCCGAGCACCAGTTGGATGATGTCGCGCAGCGAGCAGTTTTGCGTCTGCTCGCGCAGCACATCCATCTTGGCGACAAAACCGCCGAGCTTGACGGCGGGTGCCCCTTTCATGTGGCCCACCGCCGCGTGCAACGAACAACCAATCGCATTCGCCGCGTCCTGCAAGGTCTCGACTGAACGCGCGCCAATGCCGCGCGGCGGGAAATTGACAATGCGCATGAAACTCGTGTCGTCGTTCGGATTCTCCAAAAGCCGCAAGTAAGCCAGCGCATGTTTGATCTCAGCGCGTTCAAAAAAGCGCAAACCACCGTAGACCTTGTAAGGCATGGCGGCGTTGAAAAGCGCCGTCTCAATCACACGGCTTTGCGCGTTGCTGCGGTACAGCAGAGCGATTTCAGAGCGGGGCACGTCTTCTCGCACAAGCTGCGTGATCTCATCCACCATCCACTGCGCCTCGGCGAAATCGCTGGGCGACTCCAGCACCCGCACCGGTTCGCCCGCGCCTTGGTCGGTACGCAGGTTTTTTCCCAGGCGGCGTTCGTTGTGGCTGATGAGCGTGTTGGCGCTGTCCAGGATGTTGCTGCCGCTGCGGTAGTTTTGCTCCAGCTTGATCTGGTGCTTCACGCCGAATTCGGTGACGAAATCGGCCATGTTGCCCACCCGTGCGCCCCTGAAGGCGTAGATGCTCTGGTCGTCGTCGCCCACAGCCATCACGCAGCCGCCAGTAGGCGCTGTGGCATCGGCGCCCGCGCCCAAAAGGCCATCACCCTTGCCTGCCAGCATCTTGATCCAGGCATATTGCAGCTTATTCGTGTCCTGGAACTCGTCGATCAAGATGTAACGAAAACGCCGCTGGTAGTGCTCGCGGATCGGCGCGTGGTCGCGCAGCAGCTCGTATGAGCGCAACATCAACTCACCAAAATCGACCACACCCTCCTTCTGGCACTGGTCTTCGTAGAGCTGGTAGATCTCGATCTTCTTGCGCGTGTCCGAATCGTTGGCCTCCACCGCAGAGGGCCGCAGCCCATCCTCCTTGCAGCCGCCAATGAACCACTGCGTTTGTTTGGGCGGGTAACGTTCGTCGTTGATGGCAAACTGCTTGTACAGGCGCTTGATGGCGCTCAACTGGTCTTGCGTGTCCAGAATCTGGAAAGCCTGCGGCAAATTCGCCAGCTTCCAGTGCGCCCGCAAAAAGCGGTTGCACAGGCCGTGGAAAGTGCCAATCCACATGCCCCGCGTGTTGACCGGCAACATCGCGGTCAGCCGTGTCATCATCTCCTTGGCCGCCTTATTGGTGAAGGTCACCGCGAGAACGCCACCCGGCGAGACCAGGCCGTTTTGCAGCAGCCAGGCAATGCGCGTGGTGAGCACCCGGGTCTTGCCTGACCCGGCACCTGCCAGAATCAGCGCGTGTTCGTTCGGCAGCACCACCGCAGCCCGCTGCTCGGGGTTAAGCTTGTGTAAGAGCGGGGATGGGTTCGCGACTAATGGGTGTGCAGCTACGTTGGGGGCCATCGAGGTCATCGGCGTCTGGGCTTCGGGAAACATGCGTTGATTGTAGGAAACGGTTTGAATCCAAATTTGATAAACGGGTGGTTTCGGTCTGTGCCTCTGGGCGCGCGATCACTGCTCAGCTTTATTGTGGCCATTGGCGTTGGCTCCGCCGCTGCGCAATCGTCTTGCTCAAGCGACGGCCAAGTGGCGCCCAGGGTGATCCTGGAGCGCTTTATCAGCGCCGATTGCGCGCCGTGCTGGAGCGACGTGGCCACCGCCCGGCAGCCTAAAGGCGGGCTGGCCCTGGACTGGATCGTGCCGGGCAGCCAGGGCGAGGAAGCACCGCTGTCGGCTGTAGCCAACCGCGACGCGGCCACCAGGCTCGAAGCGCTTGGCCTCGCCGCACCCGCTGGGGGCTTGAACCACGCCAGCAAGCTGCACCCACACTCGCGCTCATCGGGACGCCAAACGGGCACGTCGGCGCAGATGCTTGCACCCACAGCGCGGCTGCGGGTGGCGCGCGGCGTCGCCTTGAATGCTTACATGGGCGCTTCGATTGAGCTGAGCTTGCCACAGAAGCTGGCCGAAAACGGGCCGTTGACGGCCTGGTTGCTGCTGGTGGAGGCCGTGCCGCGTGGCACCGAAGGCTCTGCGGTCGACCGGCTGCTTGTGCGAAACGTGCTGACGCTCGCATGGAACCAGGGCCAGCGGCTATCAGAAAATGATCAACTGAAACAAAGGCAACTGAAGCCAGGGCCGGTGAAACAAGAACCAAGGGCAGTTCAGAAGTTTTTTGAATCGCGGCCGATGAGCCTGCCACCCGGCACCAACCCGGATCAACTCCGTGTGGTGGGCTGGGTGGAAAACACCCGCAAACAAATAATTGCCAGCGCGGTGAGTTTTTGTGATCATCAAAAGTAATAGCAAACTACTAAATAAACACGTGGCCTACAGGCCAATTATATTCATAGTTTTGCTGTGCAGGTGAATTTCAAATCAAATCATACCCAATTTAGGTACGATTACAGCCAGACTGAAACCAGCTTTTGACACCGTCGCGAAAATCTGTAACGCAGCGGGTTGCAACAGCCCGCGTAGAATCAAGCACCGGGCCGCGCAGTTGTGTGGCCCGGTTTTTTTTGGCTTTTTCACCCCGCGCCGCTGGAGCACCCGATCATGGAAATCTTTGATTACGACAACATTCTTTTGCTGCCGCGCAAATGCCGCGTCGAAAGCCGCTCGGAATGTGATGCGGGGGTGGAGCTCGGGGGCCGCAAGTTTCGCTTGCCGGTAGTGCCGGCCAACATGAAAACCGTGGTCGATGTGCCAATCTGCGAATGGCTGGCGCACAACGGCTATTTTTACGTGATGCACCGCTTTGACCTGGACAACGTGGCCTTCGTCAAAAACATGAAAGCCAAGGGCCTGTTTGCGTCGATTTCTCTGGGCGTCAAGCAGCCGGATTACGACACCGTGGATCAGCTCGCCACCTTGGGCCTGGTGCCTGACTACGTGACGATCGACATCGCGCATGGCCACGCCGACAGCGTGAAAAACATGATCGCCTGCCTCAAAGGGAAGATGCCCGGCGCCTTCGTGATCGCCGGCAACGTGGCCACACCCGAGGCGGTGATCGACCTGGAAAACTGGGGCGCCGACGCCACCAAGGTCGGCGTGGGGCCAGGCAAAGTCTGCATCACCAAACTCAAAACCGGCTTTGGCACAGGCGGCTGGCAACTCTCGGCGGTGAAGTGGTGCGCCCGCGTGGCGACCAAACCGATCATTGCCGATGGCGGCATCCGCGACCATGGCGACATCGCCAAATCGATCCGCTTCGGCGCAACGATGGTGATGATCGGCTCGCTGTTCGCGGGGCATGAAGAATCGCCCGGCAAAACCGTGGAAGTCGACGGCAAGATGTTCAAGGAATATTACGGTTCGGCCAGCGACTTCAACAAGGGCGAATACAAACACGTCGAAGGCAAACGTATTCTGGAGCCGATCAAAGGCCCGCTGAAAAACACGCTCATCGAGATGGAACAAGACGTGCAAAGCTCGATCAGCTACGCCGGTGGCAAAAAGCTGATGGACATCCGCAAAGTGAACTACGTCACCCTGGGCGGCGACAACGCGGGCGAACATCTGCTTATGTAGGGCGCCACTGGCTACTGGCCCCCCTCTTCCCATGCCTAACCCCACGCCTGAGATTGACGGGCCACCCCCATCCGCCTCGGCATTCAGCGCGGCCCTGGAGCCCCTGCGCGAGCCGGTGTTCCGCATGTTATGGCTGATCTGGCTGACCGCCAACGCCTGCATGTGGATGAACGACGTCGCCTCGGCCTGGATGATGACCTCGCTGACGACCACGCCGATCTGGGTCGCCTTGGTGGCCACGGCATCGACGCTGCCGGTCTTCCTGCTGGGCCTGCCCAGCGGCGCGCTGGCCGACATTCTGGACCGCAAACGATTTTTCCTGGCCACGCAATTGTGGGTGGCGTTGGTGGCGGTGGCGCTGGCGGCCACGGTTTTCACGGGGGTGGTCACGCCCGGCCTCTTGCTCACCCTCAGCTTTGCCAACGGCGTTGGGCTGGCGCTGCGCTGGCCGGTATTTTCCGCCATCGTGCCAGAGCTGGTGCCGCGCGCCCAGTTGCCCGCCGCGCTGGCGCTCAACGGCATCTCGATGAATGCTTCGCGCATCATTGGCCCGCTGGTGGCCGGGGCCCTGATTGCGAGCCTGGGAAGCGCTTACGTGTATTTGTTGAATGCGGTGTTGTCGCTGATGTCGGCCTGGCTCATCTCACGCTGGCAACGCAGCGTGCAGCCGCCGCCCCTGGGGCCTGAAAAACTGCTGGGCGCCATGCGGGTGGGTTTGCAGTTTGCCGGGCAATCGCCCCACCTCAAAGGCGTGTTGGTGCGGATTTCGCTGTTTTTCTTTTACAGCACCGCCTTGATGGCGCTCTTGCCGCTGGTCGCACGCGGCTTGCCGGGCGGCAATGCGGGCACTTACACCCTGCTGCTGGCGGCCATGGGCGCAGGGGCCATCGCCGCCGCGCTGTACATGCCGCGCCTGCGCCAGATGTGGCCGCGCGACAGCATGGTCGCGCGCAGCACGCTGATGCAGTCAGTGGGCATGGTGGCGGTCGTGTTTGCACCCAACGAGTGGGTCGCCGTGCCGGCCATGGTGGCCGTGGGCATGTCCTGGATCACCACTGCCAACGCGCTGAGCGTCTCCCTGCAAATGGGCCTGCCCAACTGGGTGCGCGCCCGCTGCATGTCGATGTACCAGATGGCCATCATGGGTTCAAGCGCGCTGGGCGCTGCCACCTGGGGGCAGGTGGCGACCGTCTCCAGCGTGAGAACGGCGGTGGTTTTTGGTGCGGTCGCGGGTTACATCGGCATCCTGGCCGCCATTCGCCTGATGAAAGACCAGCGCGTGGAGGAAGACCTGACGCCCAACGACACCTTCAATGCGCCCGTCGCGGAGTCGCCGCCCGCCTCCGGCCACGTGCAAACCAGCGTGGAGTATGTGATCGACCCGCAGCGGGCTGACGAATTCCGCGCACTGATGCAAGAGAGCCGCAGCAGCCGTTTGCGCCACGGCGCGCTGAGTTGGGAACTGCTGCGCGACATTGGCAACCCCGGCCGCTTTGTCGAGCAGATTGTGGACGCCTCCTGGATCGAACACCTGCGCCGCTTTGAGCGCGTCACCGCCTCAGACGCCGCCCTGCGCGACCGAAAACTGGCGTTTCACATCGATGCCAAACCGGTGCGGGTGACGCGCACGGTGATTGAATCGACTGAAAAGAGCTGAGTTTGCAGCCCCGTGTGATGTGCATCGGAGCCGCCATTGTTTGCTATATTTTATATAGCAAACTATTCAAATATAACGTGACCTAGAGGCTTGTTTTTTTAAAATATTCAAATTCGATGGCTCAAAGTTGCATTTTGTTAACATGGAGGTTAACAAATTTCAAACTGATGGAACTTGCAATTTGATACGCCCGTGCTGATTGTCACGGGGGTCTTCGCGCGCCCGCGTAGGCTAAACCAACTTGAGGCACGTCCGAGCACATTCATGTGCTTCACGTGCTTTCACGCAGTTCAATCCGAAACGGAATCACCACGGTTTCAGGCGGCAAGCGCTGGCCTGCACGCGAGGCGTGGATGGCGCGCAGCAGCAAATCGCCGGCGGCGCGGCCAATGCCCACGCAGTCCACCGCCACCGTAGTGAGCCGGGGATGGCAGGCGTTGGCGACTTCAAACCCGCCAAAGCCGGCGATCGCCAACTGCCCTGGCACCTCGATGCCACGGCGGCCGCATTCCATCAGCGCGCCAAACGCCGCATGGTCGGAGACACACACCAGCACATCCATGTCGGGCCAATGGCGCAGCGCCTGCACCACGCCTTGCGCGCCATGTGCCATCGACACCGGCGCTTGGCCAACGCTCAAGGTACGGCCACCAGGCAGCCCCAGCGCCGCGATTGCGCGTTCAAAACCCTGGCGGCGGTCTGCACCGCGCGCATCGCTGTTGGGCAAACCGCCCATGAACGCCAGGCGCCGGTAGCCCCGTGCGTGCAGGCAGCGCACCAGCTCAGCGGTGGCGTCTGCATTGGAGAAACCCACCATGTGTTCGATCGGGCCGGCCAGCAAATCCCAGGTTTCCACGACGGGAATGCCAGCGGCTTTCAACATGCGGCGGGCCAGCGGCGTGTGGCTGCCGCCCGTCAAAATGACGCCTTCGGGGCGGCGCGTCAGCATCGCGCGCAGCAGGCGCTCTTCGGTGTGCGGGTCGTAGTCGGTATAACCCAGCAGCACTTGCAAACCGCTGGCTTCGATGGCTGCAGTGAGCCCGTGCGCGGTGTCGGAGAAGTTGGAGTTGTTGAGCGTGGGAATCAGCGCTGCTACAAAACCGGAACGTTTGCTGGAGAAAGTGCGGGCGGTTTGGTCCACCACGTAGCCCATTTCCTCGGCTGCCTGAAGAATGCGCAGGCGCAAGGCTTCAGACTGAGCCCGACTGCTTCGGGCATCAGCTTCGCGGCGCTTCAGCGCCCGTGACACCGTCATTTTCGACACCCCAACGCGCGCCGCCACATCGGCCATGGTGACGGGCCGTTGGGCGGCGGTTGACGGCTGGGCTCGTGTCAAAAAGGCTCCCGTTCAGTTTTTGATGCTATCGAATCACCTCAAATTTGTTACCCGTATCGTAATCAAAAAGCACCAGTGAATCGCATAAACGCTAATGTAGTCCAAGCGGCACGTTACGCAATCGCCTGCAGTAACAGTTTGCTTTAGGGTAATTCCCAGTTACCGGTAACTTAAACTAAGCCAAAATTTACCTGAATGGCGAGACGCCGCACGAAATTGCCCGCTGCCCAGCGCGCCCGCGAAAGCCGACCAACATTTCATGACCATCGAAGTTTTCGATCCCCGATTTTTCGCCGTGGCCCAGGCATCTGGCGCTTTGGAGCGTTTGTGCACGGGTGCGGTGTGGAGCGAAGGGCCGGTCTGGATGCAAGAGGACAACTCGATCCTGTGGAGCGACATCCCCAACAACCGCATCTTGCGCTGGCAGGCGCAGGCGGGCATGACGGTGTGGCGCGACCAGGTCGAATTCACCAACGGGCACGCGCGCGAGCGCGATGGCGCACTCTTGCATTGTTCGCACGGGCTGCGCGCCATCGCGCGCACCCGGTTTGGCCCCAGCCTTGCGCCATTGGGCGACGAGATCGTTGTCAACAGTTTCCAGGGCAGCCGCCTCAATTCGCCCAATGACCTGGTGGTGAAATCAGACGGCAGCATTTGGTTCACCGACCCGCCTTACGGCATCGTCTCCAACCGCGAGGGGCATCAAGGCGCAAGCGAACAAGGCGGCAACTACGTTTTTCGTTTTGACCCAGCAAGCCAAACCTTGTCCACAGTGAGCGATTTTGTGGAGGAGCCCAACGGCCTGGTGTTTTCGCCGGACGAATCGGTGCTGTACGTGAGCGACACCTCCGCCGCGCTGCGCACTGACGGCGGGGGCCACCACCACATCGTGGCGTTTGACGTGGTGGGCGGGCAGGCCCTGGCCCATCCCCGCGTGTTTGCCACCATCGCGCCCGGTTTGCCTGATGGCATACGTGTCGACGTGCAGGGGCATCTTTACACCAGCAGCGAAGACAGCGTGCAGGTGTATCACCCGGACGGCACGCGGATTGGCAAAATCCCCGTGCCAGAAAAAATCGGCAATCTGGTGTTTGGCGGCCTAGAGCACAACGAGTTGTTCATCTGCGCCAGCACTTCGTTGTACCGCATCAAACTGGCGACCCAGGGTGCACCCGCATGGAATGGCTGATGGAATCCATCAGCGGCAGCAGCACCCACACGATTGCGCCGTGGGCCATGTGGCACGCCCGCTGGATGGTGCTGGCCTGGGGCGTCTTGCTTCCCGTGGGGGTGTTGATCGCGCGTTTCTTCAAAGTGCTGCCTTCGCAAAATTGGCCGCAGGCGGTGGATAACACGGTCTGGTGGCATGCCCACCGCGCCTTGCAGTGGACCGGTTTTGCCTGCATGCTGGTGGGTTTGTGGCTGGTGTGGGGCAAGGGTGCCAGCCTTGGCGGCTTGCCGCAATTGCATGGCTGGCTGGGTTTGCTGGTGTGCACGCTGGCAGCCGTGCAAGTGCTCGGCGCCCTGGCACGTGGCAGCAAAGGCGGGCCCACCGAGAGCGCGATGCGGGGTGACCACTACGACATGACGCCCAGGCGGCGCGTGTTTGAGCGCCTGCACAAAGGCCTGGGCTGGTTGGCTGTTTTACTGGCAGCGGTGGTGATGGCCATGGGGCTGGCGCTGGCCGACGCGCCACGCTGGATGGTGTTGCTGCTGGCTCTGTGGTGGCTGGCGCTGCTTGCAGTTTTTGTGCACCTGCAAGGCGCTGGCCGGTGCATCGACACCTACCAGGCGATTTGGGGCCCTGAGCCGCACCACCCTGGCAACTGCATGCAGCCCATCGGTTGGGGCATCGTGCGGGCGCCTGCGCGTCCTGCTGTGCGCAGCATTCAAAGGGAGACACTGTGAGCGGCCTGGAATTGCAAGGTGTCGTCAAACGTTTTGGCGACGTGACCGTGGTTCAGCACCTGGATCTGACCGTGCAGGCGGGTGAATTTTTGGTCCTGTTGGGTGAATCGGGCTGCGGCAAAAGCACCACGCTGCGTATGGTGGCGGGGCTTGAAGAGGTGACCGAAGGCCGCGTGTTGATTGGCGGGCGCGACGTGACCCACGTGCACCCGATGGCGCGCGACATCGCCATGGTGTTTCAAAACTACGCGCTCTACCCGCACATGAACGTGGCGCAAAACATGTCGTTTGCCTTGCGTTTGGCCGGTCGGCCCACGGCCGACATTGACGCCAAAGTAGCTACAGCCGCCAAGGTGCTGAACATTGAACACCTGCTGCACCGCAAACCCAAAGAGCTCTCGGGCGGCCAGCGCCAGCGTGTGGCGATTGGCCGCGCCATCGTGCGCGAACCTGAGGTTTTTCTGTTTGATGAACCGCTCTCCAACTTGGATGCCAAACTGCGCGGCCACATGCGCGCGGAACTCGCGCTCTTGCATGCGCGCCTCGGCAAAACCACGGTGTACGTCACCCACGACCAAGTTGAGGCGATGACTTTGGCCAACCGCATCGTGGTGTTTGACAAAGGCCGCATCCAGCAAGTCGGCACCCCCAGCGAGGTGTTTAACCGACCGGCCACCTTGTTTGTGGCGGCTTTCATCGGCACGCCCACCATGAACTTGCTGCCGGTTCGATTCGTAAAAGCCGACGCAGGGTTGAAATTGCAAGGTGACGGTTTTCTACTTTCCGCGCCAGATTGGCTGGCTCAAACGGGTGCTGCCGATGGGCGCGAACTGATGGTGGGTTTTCGCCCGCAGGCGGCTGTACCCAGCTTGAGTGGCGACCTGCGTATGCAGGTCAATGTCTGTGAATATCTGGGCACTGAAAGCCAACTCGTGGGCACGCTCGCGGGTGCAAATACAAGCGCTGGCGCACGCATCGTCGTCACGGTGCCGGGCGACGCCCATAAGCAGCTTCACACCGAGCTCGCCCTGGATGTGCCGCCTGCGCATTTGCATGTTTTTGACGCCGCCAGCGGACAAACCTTGCGCCCCTGAGTTGCGTTTTCCATTTCAATTTCGACCCCAATCCCCACTTCAACCCCCAGGAGACAAGCATGAAACGCAGAGAATTGATTAAAAGCGCCAGCATCACCGTGTTTGGCGCAGGCCTGCCGTTCAGCGGCGTGCAGGCGCAAAACCGCTATGCCAAATATGCCGGCCAAACGGTGACGATGAACATCCCCGCCCATCCGCACTACGACGCCATGGGCAAGATATTGGGAGACTTCACCAAGGAAACCGGCATCAAGGTGGAAGTCGACAAATTGGCCATTGGCCGCCTGAAAGAAAAACAACTGCTGGAGATGGCCAAACCCCAAGGTGACTACGACCTGGCTTGTTACATCGTCATGTGGAAGAGTGAATACGTCTCCAAAGGCCTGGTGCAGCCGCTGGAGCCCTTCTTTGCCAACGCGGCTTTGGCAGACCCTGAATACGACATGAAAGACATCATCCCGATTTACCTGGAGAACTTGGGGCTAGTGGGAGGCCCCAAAGACTATTTGGCCGGGCCGGGTGCGAAGTTGTATGGTTTGCCTTATGGCGCGGAGACTTCCGTGTTGGCCTACCGGCGCGACATTTTCGCCAAACACGACCTCAAACCACCCGAGAACTACGAACAGTTCACGAAGCTGCTGCGGGTCATCAAAGACAAAGAAGGCATCGGCGCGCTAACCTCACGCGGGCAGGCCGGGCACCAGTGCGTTCACGCCTGGCTCTTGCACCTGAATCCGCTGGGCGGCAGTGTGTTTGACGCCAAATGGAAACCGCGCTTCAACGATGCCCAAGGTGTTGCCGCACTCAAATTTTTGCAAGAAGTAGTGGCGACGGGGCCAGCCGGCATTGCCGGCTACGGCCAGGGCGAGATGAACACCGCATTTTTGCAGGGTCAGGCCGCGATGTACCTCGACTCGACGTCGCTGGCCAGTGTCATCAACGACCCCGCGCGCAGCCGCGTCGCCGGCAAGGTGAGCTGGGCACTGCATCCCGCCGGCACACGCCGCGCCTCGCAATCCGGTGGCTTGGGGCTCACCATCCCCAAAAATGCGAAAAATGCCGACGCCAGTTTCTTGCTGCTGCAATGGTTGACCTCCAAAAAACAAGACAAAGCCGTGACCCGGCTGGGCGGCGCGCCGATTCGCAATTCCACTTTGGGCGACGCCGAGTTGGTGCGCCAGTACCCCGAGTTCATCACCTTCAAAGAAGCGCTGAAATACTCCAACCCCGACTGGCGTCCGATCATCTCCGTGTGGGACAAAATCAACGTGCAGGCTCTGGGTGTGGGCATCAGCGAGGCGCTCACCGGCAAGAAGAGTGCCGAAGACGCCTTGAATGGCATGGTGCCGCAAGTCACGCAGATCATGCGCGATGCAGGTTACAAAATCTAGGCAGCGTCGCTTGGGCACGCGCTGACATGCGAACCTCCCGCTGGGTCGTCTGGTTTTACCTCGGCCCAGCCGTGCTGGTGATGGCGGCGGCGTGCCTCTACCCTGTGATGTCCGCGTTTCAGTTGGCCGGGTACGACTGGTCGATGGGCACGCCGTGGAGCAGCGCGCGTTGGGTGGGCTGGAGCAATTTTGCGTCGGCCTTCAGCAACCCGCGCGTCTGGTCGAGCTTGTGGACGACGATTTTGTTTGCTGCCGTGTGTGTGGGCGCAGAAATGGTGCTGGGCATTGCGCTGGCGCTGGCGCTGGAGCACCCGGTGCGCGGCATGGCGGTGTTTCGCACGCTTTTTATCTTGCCGATGATGATCGCGCCGATAGCCGTGGGCCTGGTGTGGCGCTACATGTTCGACGCGCAGTTTGGCCTCATCAATGCGGCGCTGGTGGCCCTGGGCCTTTCTGCCCAAACCTGGCTGGCTGACCCGAGCTTGGCCTTCATCGCCATCGTGGTGGCCGACATCTGGCAGTGGACGCCCTTCGTCTTCATCATGATGATTGCCGCGCTGGCCGGCATCGACGGCTCGGTGATCGAAGCGGCGCGCATCGACGGCGCCGGCTGGTGGCAACAAACCTTTTTGGTCAAATTGCCAATGGTGATGCACGTCATCGCCATCACGCTGATGATGCGTCTGATCGACGCGTTTCGCGTGCTTGAAGTCGTCTACGTGTTGACCTTCGGGGGCCCGGGCGACAGCACGGAAATTCTCGCGCTGCACATTTACAAAACCGCCTTTGTGGGCCAGCAGTTGGGTGTGGCGGCAGCTATTTCGGTGCTCTTGTTGGTCGTGGTGGTGGTGTTGTCGTGGGGCGCGCTGCGGCTGTCCAACCCCATGAAAGGGGAGGAACGATGAAGCGCCCCGTGTTGCTGGTGGCCGGGCATTACACGATGCTCGTCATTCTGGCGTTTTTGTGCGTCGCACCGATTGTGGTGATCTTCGCCACCAGCGTGCGCCAGCAGGTGCAGATTTTTGCCGAACCGCTGAATTTTCTGTTCATCCCCACGCTGGAAAACTATCGCGCGGTGTTGGAAGAAGACAAACTTGACCGTTACCTCATCAACAGCCTGTTCGTGGGTGTCGTCTCCACCATCGTCACTTTGGTGTTGGGTTGCATGGCCGCCTATGGTCTGGCGCGGTTTCGCTTCAAAGGGCGCAGCACCATAGCTTACACCACACTTTTGCTGCGCACGGTGCCCCTGGCGGTATTGGCGATTCCGGTTTTCTTGATCTGGAACGAATGGAAACTGGTCAACAGCCTGTGGGGGCTGGTGTTGTTGTATGTCGCGGTGAATTTGCCGTTCACCATCTGGTTGTTGTACGGCTTTGTGTTGCAGGTGCCGATCGAGCTTGAAGAAGCCGCCGCCATCGACGGCTGCGGCCCGCTTCGTGTGTTCACCAAGGTGCTGCTGCCCTTGATGGCGCCGGGCTTGGCAGCGGCATCGATCTTCACGTTTCGCATCGCCTGGAACGAGTTTATTTTGGCTCTGGTGTTGACCGACCGCCAGACCCGCACCCTGCCTGTCGCCGCATCGCTTTTCATCACCGATATCGGCGTGGACTGGGGCAAGGTGATGGCCATGGGCAGCTTGATCGCCATTCCGCCCTTGATCTTCACCTTTGTCGCCGCGCGGCAGATCATCACCGGTTTGACGGCGGGGGCGGTGAAGGGATGAGAAAGCCCGCCGTGGGCAACCCACTCGGGCAAGCAATTTTTTAAAGGTTGATCGTTTGCTATTTAATTTATAGCAAACAAACGCCATAATACGAGACCTAGCCCCCCGAATTTATGGCTCACCTTCAATTCAGAGCCGTTCAGCAGGCATTTGTTAACATGGGTATTAACAAATCCCTGAACTGCACAAATCAAGCTTCGCGGGAGAAGCGCTTTTTGGCGTCGCGCGGGACAAACACTTTGGGCCCTGGCGCGGGCCGGAAAGCCTTGGCACCGGCTGGTTTGGAGAACGCTGGCTTGGTGAAAGCCGGTTTGCCGAATGCGGGCTTGCCAAAGGCGGGCGCGCGGTCTGCAAAGTCACCGCGTGGCGCGGGAAAACCGCCACGCTCACCACGCTCACCACGTTCTCCGCGATCAAACTGGGGGCGCTCGTTGGCGAATCGCTCATTGGCACCGTGGCTCGGGGCGCGGTCACCGGCGAAGCGGTCGTTGAAACCACCTTTGCGTTCGTAGTTGAAGCCGCCGCCCGCGCCACCATTTGCGCCGCTATTTCCAGCGTTGTGGCCACCGCGTCCGCCACCGCCAAATTTGCGGTCGCGTGAAAAACCTTCGTTGCCGCCACGGCCTTCATGGCTCATGCGGCCACCAAAATTGGAGCCGGGGCGCGACTCGGGGAAACGCTGCTTGGGCTCCAGGCCGGGCACCACTTCGGCCTTGATCGGCTGGCGGCTGTAGGCTTCGATGTCAAAAATTTTGCGGCGGTCACGGAATTCGGCAAACGTGACGGCCAGACCGTCGCGCCCGGCGCGGCCGGTGCGGCCAATGCGGTGCGTGTAGTCTTCGGCTTTCATCGGCAGGCCAAAATTGAACACGTGGCTGATCGTGGGCACGTCAAGGCCGCGCGCGGCAACGTCTGTAGCCACCAAAATTTGCACATGGCCTTCGCGCAGCGCCATCAGGCGGCGGTTGCGCAGGCCCTGGTTCAGGGCACCATGCAGGGCCACGGCGCTGAAGCCGTCTTGCTGCAGGTCGTTGGCCAGGCCGTCACACTCAATTTGCGTGCTGGCGAACACAATCGCCTGGTTGATCGACGCATCGCGCAGCCAGTGGTCCAGCAACTTGCGTTTGTGCTGGGCGTTGTCGGCCCAGAACATGACTTGTTTGATGTTCTGGTGTTTTTCTTGCGGGGAATCGATCTGGATGCGCTGCGGCTCGCGCATCACACGGGTGGCGAGTTGCTGGATGCGCGGCGCCAGCGTGGCGCTGAACATCATGGTCTGTTTGCGCTCAATCGTGAGCTGGTTGACTTCGGCCAAATCATCGGAAAAACCGAGGTCGAGCATGCGGTCGGCTTCGTCCACCACCAAAAACTGGACGTGTTCGAGCTTGATCTGCATGGAGCGTTGCAGATCCAGCAGGCGACCGGGTGTGGCCACCACCAGGTTGGCGTTTTGCAGCTTGGCGATTTGCAACTGGTAGGGCATGCCGCCCACCACGTTGGCAATTCGCAGGCCGCGGCAATGGCGCACCAGGTCGATGGCGTCATGCGCGACCTGCTGGGCAAGCTCGCGTGTGGGGCACAAAATCAGCGCGCCGGGCTCGGCGGCCTTGAAGTTGCGGGTATTGGTCGGATCCTTGCGTTTGGGGCGCTTGGGTGCAGGCTCACCTTTGGCAGCCGCATCGGCGGCAGCCTTCTCGAAGTCAGCGCGCTCCTTCACCTCGGCATCGGCTTGCTGCTTGAGCAAGGTGTGCAACACAGGCAACAGGAACGCCGCTGTTTTGCCACTGCCGGTTTGGCTGGAAACCATCAGGTCGATGAATTTGGCAGCGCCATCGCTGGCACCTTGCATCGCCAAGGGGATGGTTTTGCTTTGCACCGTGGTGGGCTCGGTAAAACCCAAGTCCTGCACAGCGCGGATCAGTTCGGGCGCCAAACCCAGAGGCAAAAAGCCGTTGGGTTTGGCGGGTTCGGTGGCGGCCTCAAGCGCAAACTCTGACGGCAACGCAGCTTCTGGCTGCACTGCGGCAAACTCGTCGGCAGAAGAGGTGGAAAAAGAATCAGCAGGCGAAAAGTCGCCCGCCACAGCAAAGGTGTCGGTCATGTATCAATCTCACACGCGAACGGCAGCTCAATGAGCCGCTGCC
Source organism: Rhodoferax sp. (assembly GCA_031365665.1). Lineage (GTDB taxonomy): Bacteria > Pseudomonadota > Gammaproteobacteria > Burkholderiales > Burkholderiaceae_C > JANYCG01. The sequence goes on from JANLYO010000233.1 coordinate 18,425, forward strand.
CCGTCAATGGTTAAAAAACATCAACCATCAAACGGAACCTGCGCTACAACATGGACTAACCCGGTGATGGGCTGTTGTTGCGCTTGGAGCCTGTTTTTCGCGGTGCTTTCAAAGAAGCCGCGTCAAGCCCGGTGAGTGACAGCAGATGTGCAAATGCGTTGAAATTTCAGCGCAGCCTCGGATTATGGCACAAATCCGGGTTTATACCTAATTTTTTGTGTCCGTCGGCTTCGAGCTGTCGTCCATTTGCAGCAAATGGTTGCGGTAATGCAAGAGCTCATCAATCGACTCCTGAACGTCAGCCAACGCGGTATGACGCTGCTTTTTCTTGAAGCTTTTGTACACATCGGGCCGCCAGCGTTTGGCCAGTTCTTTGAGTGTGCTGACGTCGATATTGCGATAGTGGAAAAACGCTTCCAGCTCGGGCATATATTTCACCAAAAAGCGGCGGTCTTGCCCGATGCTGTTGCCGCACATCGGTGATTCGCCCCACTTCACGTGCGCGGCAAGAAACGCCAGGATGTGTGCTTGCGCCTCGGCTTCCGTGAGCGTCGAGGCCCGCACTTTGTCGATCAACCCGCTTTTGCCGTGGGTGCCTTTGTTCCAGCTATCCATGCCGTCAAGCAGCGCGTCACTTTGGCGCAGCACCAGAACCGGGCCTTCCAGGCGCGGCGTCAATTGCGGCCCCGTCACGATGACGGCAATCTCCAGGATGCGGTCAACCTCGGGATCCAGGCCGGTCATTTCGCAGTCCAGCCAGACCAGGTTTAGCGCGGACTTTTTCAGCTCGGTAGACGGCGGGGCGATGAGAGTCGTCGCTGTGCGGGCGGCAGGGGAAGTCTTTTTGTCTGGCATGTATTGAATTGTCGTCGATGGCCTAAACTTGGGACTCATGACAACTTCGACTTCAGGTGCCGGTTTATTGACTTTGGTGTTTGCAATGGCGCTGTTGGGGGGCATGGTTCTCAAATTCTGGCTGGCGTCACGCCAGATCAGGCATGTCGCCCAGCATCGTGGCGCTGTGCCACAGGCATTTGCCAGCCAAATCAGCCTGGGCGCACACCAAAAGGCGGCTGATTACACAATCGCCAAATCACGCCTGGGCCTGCTGGAGCTGGCTCTCGGCGCTGCGGTGCTGCTGGGTTGGACCCTGATGGGCGGACTTGACGCCTTGAACCAAAGCCTGCTGGCCTGGATCGGCGGCGGCCTTTGGCAACAGCTGGCTTTGCTGGCGGCCTTCAGTTTGATTGGCGGCTTGATTGATTTGCCATTGACGCTCTACCAGACCTTTGAGCTGGAGGAACGCTTTGGTTTCAACAAAATGACCTGGAAGCTTTGGCTGATGGACTTGGTGAAGTCAAGCCTGATTGGCATCGCCATCGGCCTGCCCATCGTCGCGCTGGTGCTGTGGGTAATGGGCGCCCTGGGCAGCCTGTGGTGGTTGTGGGCCTGGGGCTTGTGGATGGCTTTCAATCTGTTGCTCTTGTTGATCTACCCGACTTTCATCGCGCCGCTTTTCAACAAGTTCAAACCGCTGGACGACGAGGTCTTGAAAACACGCGTCACTGCCTTGATGCAACGCTGCGGCTTTGCGGCCAAGGGCCTTTTTGTGATGGATGGCAGCAAGCGCAGCGCCCATGCCAATGCTTATTTCACCGGCTTTGGCACCTCGAAACGGGTGGTGTTCTTCGACACACTGCTGGCCAAACTGTCAGCGCCCGAGGTCGATGCCGTGTTGGCCCATGAACTGGGGCATTTCAAACACAAACACATCATCCAACGCATCGCCTCGATGTTTGCCATGAGCCTTGGCGGCTTCGCACTGCTGGGCTGGTTGGCCAACCAGCCGACGTTTTATTCGGCCTTGGGTGTCACACCGAATCTGGTGGCCCCCAATGACGCCTTGGCTTTGCTTTTGTTCATGCTGGTGATACCTGTCTTCAGCTTTTTCCTGTCACCCGTTTTTGCCCATATGTCCCGCAAACATGAATTCGAAGCCGACGCTTATGCGGTCAAACAAACCAGTGGGTTCGATCTGTCCACCGCCTTGCTCAAGCTGTACGAAGACAATGCCTCGACGCTCACGCCAGACCCGGTGTTTGTGAAGTTCTATTATTCGCATCCCCCCGCGAGTGAGCGTTTGGCCCGTATGGCCTCGGTGGCCGTTTGACGCCAGGCCTAAAGCTTTTATGGCGACAGATTTGAAGATCAAGACCTGGGCAGACGTGCCCAGGAAAGCGCTGACGGCAACCCAATTGGTCGCCCATCTGTCGCGCCTGGAGGGTTGGACGCTTGACGGCGACGGCGCGTCGCTGGCGATTGTGAAAACATTCCACTTCAGCAACTATTTTGAAACCATCGCTTTTGTCAACGCGCTGGCCATGGTTGCGCACCGGCAGAACCATCACCCCGATCTTTCCGTGCATTTCAACCGCTGCGCCCTACGCTTTAACACCCACGACGTGGGTGGCATCTCCAGCACCGATTTCGAATGTGCTGCCTTGGTGGACGCACTGCTGCAATGAGCGTCCGTGTGCAAGGCCCTGGCAGCCAACACTCGCAATAGATCGAACCTGATGGGGCACAAAACGCTGGAACAAGGTCTGATTGTTTCGAACTACGGCCGGCATTTTCTGGTTGAAACCCCGGAGGAGCGGCGCCTGATCTGCCATTCGCGTGGCAAAAAAAGCCAGGGCGTGGTGGGCGACCGTGTTTTGTGGCTGGCCTCGGGCGACGAAGGAACCATCGAGAAAATCGAGCGGCGCCGTAATTTGTTTTATCGGCAGGATGAAATCCGCACCAAGTCATTTGCGGCCAATCTAGATCAAATCCTGATTCTCCTGGCTGCTGAACCCGAGTTTTCCAGCAGCCAGTTGTCACGCGCGCTTATCGCTGCCGAAGCCGAGGACATCACACCCATCATCGCGCTCAACAAGAGCGATCTTGCCGAGCCATTTGAACGCGCCTGGAAGTGGCTGCTCCCTTACCGGCATATGCAGTACGGCGTGCTGCCCTTGTCGCTGAAAAAATCAGGCGATGTTGACCGTGTGGAACTTCTGAAACTAATGCGCGGCAAGACGACCTTGGTGTTGGGCCCCTCCGGTGCCGGCAAGAGCACCTTGATCAATTTGCTCTCCCCAGGCGCTTTGGCGCACACGCAGGAAATCTCGCACGCTTTGGGCTCGGGCAAACACACGACCACCAGCACTACCTGGTATTGGGTCGCGCCGGCATCAGACGCCAGCGCCGAGCCCGGCACGAAAACCGCGCTGATTGATTCCCCCGGTTTTCAGGAATTTGGGCTCAACCATATCGACCCGACACAACTCGCAGCCTATATGCCCGACCTGAAACCGCATGTGGCCCATTGCAAGTTTTATAACTGCAGCCATCTGCATGAACCGGGTTGTGGGGTCATTGCGGCAGTATCCAAAGGAAAAACCGATGAAGGGCCTGAAAAAATAAGCGCAAATCGCTACCAAATATATAGCAACTTGTTTGCCGAACTGAGCCAATCCAGGTTCTGACCCGCCCCCTCAACCCAGCAGACGCGCCAAACTCAGCAAGGCCAGCAACACCATCCACAACACCACTGAGCGCCACACCAAACCGACAATGCTGCGCAAATGGGCGACTTGCGGTTCCTGGCCAAGTGCCTCAGGCGCAGGAGGCGTTCCGTTATCGCCAGACGTCTGTGGTTCAAATCGGGTACTTCCCAAGCGTACATTGACGGCGCCTGAAGTGGCCGCCAAGATGATGCCGTCTTGATCGGCCTGGTCACCCTGGGTTTGCACATAGTTGCGCCAGGCGTCGATGGCTTCTTCAAAACTTCCGACGACGGCAAAACCCAGGGCTGTGATGCGCGCGGGCACCCAGTCAACCACGTGCCAGACCTGTCTGGCCGCAGTGAGCAAAGCATCGCTGACCGGGTGTTGCTGCGCTTCACCTTGATGCGCCCAGTAGCGCGGCACGAACTCGCTCAGGCGGTACAACACCGCGCCTGCTGGGCCGAGGCCGAGCGCGGCCAGCACCGAAAACCAGGCCAACACACCAAACACATGCCGGTGCGCGGCCAGCACGGAGTGTTCGATTACTTGCCGGACGATCTCACTGCGGCCCAGCTCTCGTGCATCGATTTGCCGCCACGCTGCCAGCAAATTGCGGGCCTCGGCCTCGTCGCCTGCCTCCAAGGCATCACGGATATCAGTGAAATGGTGGCTGAACTGGCGAAAACCCAGGCTGACATAAAGCACGGCAACACTCCACAAAATGGCAATGAACCAGCCCACGGTCGCCACCAGCAGCCAGTGAATCGCCATCGCCGCCAGCGAAGGCGTCAATACCGCCACGCTCCAGGCCAGCCATGCATGCGGATGCCGTCCGGCGTCAAAATTGTTGCAAGCCAGCCGCACCCATGCGCGCAGGGCCGCGTGAGCGCTGTTGCCGGGCCCCAGAGGCCGTGCTTGCTCCAGCAAAAGTGCAAGAAGAATCGCGGAAAAGCTCATTGCACCATCATAACGAGCCTGGCCTGAAGCCACGGGGCTAGGCGTCAAGGCCTGGTGCTCAGGCAGCCAGAAATCTGTAAAAGTTCCGCAACATGCCCGCGGTTGCACCCCAGATGAAGCGCGGATCTGCACGACCAGGTTCACTGTAAGGCATCGAAAACCAATGGCGCGGCAAGCCGTCAACTTCGATTTCGTGCCGCCGGTGATTGGCCGGATTCATCAGGAAATGCAAGGGCACCTCGAAGACGTCCGCGACCTCATTGGCATTGGGCTGCAGCGCAAAACCGGGCTCCACCAAAGCCACTACTGGCGTGATGATGAAGGAAGTACCAGTGACATAGACCGGCAAGGTCCCCAAAACCTTGACGAAAACAGGATCCAGGCCGACCTCCTCCTGCGCCTCGCGCACGGCTGTGGCTGCGGCGTCAGCGTCGTCTGCATCTGTTTTGCCACCGGGAAAAGCGATTTGGCCCGAATGGGTCGAAAGATGTGCGGTGCGTTCCGTCAACAACAGGGTAGGCTCGGACCGCATGACGATTGGAATCAACACTGCGGCGTGCATGGAGGCCCGCTCTGCGTATTTGGGCTCTTCACGAACTTCTGGCAGCCAGGTCGGCGGATATTGAAATCTCCGCCGCAGGGCTTCGGGCAAAAACTGGTCACTGCGCACTCTCGGCAGGTGCGCATCGACGCTGGCCACGGGTACTTTCAGCGGGTCAAAGTTAGGCAGTTTGGACAGCGGCGTGAAGGTGCGTGGCGTGGTCAAAAGGAAGCCTGGTGAAACGAAAGAACCTGCAAATCAACGGACAGATCTCACTGCAATGGCGACTAACTGCGACTTTCAAATTAAAAAGCCGCCGGAAGCACTAGGCTGCGGCGGCTTCGGCGTGACGCTGGGATTATTCTGCGACGGCCTTGCGGGCTGGCAGCTTTTCGCGGATGCGGGCCGACTTGCCGCTGCGGTCACGCAGGTAATACAGCTTGGCACGGCGCACGTCGCCACGGCGCTTGACTTCAATGCCGGCGATCAGCGGGCTATAGGTCTGGAACGTGCGCTCCACACCTTCGCCGCTGGAGATTTTGCGGACGATGAAGCCGCTATTGAGGCCGCGATTGCGCTTGGCAATCACAACACCCTCATAGGCCTGGACACGTTTGCGGGTGCCTTCAACCACGTTGACGCTCACCACAACGGTGTCGCCAGGTGAAAATTCGGGGATTTTTTTACCGAGACGGGCAATTTCTTCCTGCTCGAGGGTTTGGATCAAGTTCATGATGGCTTTCAGTGATCTTGTGCGCGCCGCGTCAGGATGACGCTCAATGCTGTCGGAATGACAAACATGTTTCGTGGTGGCTGCAAACAGTCCAAAACAAAACGGCCGGACAGAGGATCGGTTAACCCCCAATTATAGCGCGGTTTGGGTTCAAGTGGCGTTCGCCCCACGCCTTCACGCCAGCAACGCAGACTCGTCCTGGGGGGTCAACAAGCCGGCTTCACGTGCCTTAGCAATCAAGTCAGGACGCATTGCAGCAGTCAGGCGCAGGCGTTCGTCCCGTCGCCAGCGCTCAATCCGAGCATGGTGGCCAGACATCAGCTCGGGAGGGACGGTTTTGCCGCGCCATTCCTCCGGGCGGGTGAAATGCGGGCAATCCAGAAGACCATCGAGCGCCGGATTGAAACTGTCTTGGGCGTGGCTTTCACCGTCACCCAAAACGCCAGGCTGCAGTCGCGCCACGGCGTCCAAGAGTGCCATTGCAGCAATTTCGCCGCCTGACAGCACAAAATCGCCCAGACTGATCTGTTCGGTGACGAATTCATCAATGAACCGCTGGTCTAAACCTTCGTACCGTCCACAAACCAAGATCGCACCCTGGCTATCCGCCCAACGCTGAACCGCCGCATGATCCAACTTCCTGCCAATGGGTGAAAACAAGACGACGGGCGCCTGGCCGCCACGGCTCATTTGGATGCTTGAAACACACTGCGCCAAAGGCTCGGGTGTCATCACCATGCCTGGGCCGCCACCAAATGCACGGTCGTCCACCCGACGGTAATTGCCGACGGCAAAGTCACGCAGGTTGTTGAGCTTGACGTCCACTTGGCCAGATTCAAACGCCCGCCGCGTCACCCCGGTGGTCAACAGGGGAGCGAACAGATCGGGGAACAGTGTGACGACGTCAAAACGCATGCTGCATTGTCACAGAGCGATTCAGGCAGGGCTGGTTGGATCAGCAATCGTTGAATCAGAACCGCTGGGTCAGTAGTCGCTGAATCAGTAGTCAGCTAGCCAGTCCACCGTGATTTTGCGGGCTGCAAGATCGACATCATCCACAAAAGCGGCAACAAAGGGGATCATGCGCTCCTGGGGCTTGCCATCAGCCTCATAGGCCAACACCAGCACGGTCTGGGGGCCGGTTGACAGCAACTCTTTGACCTCGCCCATAGGCTGGCCTTCACGGTTCACGACCGCAAGGCCAATCAAGTCAACCCAGTAGTACTCGTCTTTGCCAGCGGTGGGAAAACTCGAACGCGTGACGAACACGCGGGCGCCCTTGAGCGCCTCGGCGGCGCTTCGGTCTTCAATGTCCTGCGCCGTGGCGACAACAGTGTCTGAATGGGTTTTTGCCTCGCGGATGGCGAGTTTGAGCACGCCCGAGAAGGTTTTTTCACCGCGTTCCGACGGCAAGATAAACCAACGCTTTGAAGAAAAAAGCGCCTGCGGATCGGCGCTGTGCGACAAGACCTTGAACCAGCCTTTGACGCCCCAGGCGTCCTGGATCCGCCCAACTTCAACGGCGTCCGTCGGGAGTTGGGTGGCGTCCAGTTTGGAGAGCATCACAGCAATTCAATATTGAACGCCGCGCGCCGGGCCGCCCCGAGCAAGGCACGGCCCCACGCCAAGCGAAGCGCAGGATCGCTGCGCGGGGCAGCGCAGCACACGAAGTGGCAAGCGTGGGGGTTCTATTTCAAGCAGCCTTTTTTGCGGCTTGCGCGAGCAAGCGTTCCACCGTGGGGGAGGCTTGCGCGCCAACGCCCTTCCAGTACGTCAGGCGGTCTTGCGCAATACGGATGCTCTCTTCTTTTTCGGTTGCAATTGGGTTGTAAAAACCAATGCGCTCGATGAAGCGGCCATCACGGCGGGTGCGCTTGTCAGCCACCACAATGTTGAAGAACGGGCGTGCTTTTGCACCGCCACGGGCGAGTCGGATGACGACCATGATGTATTCCAAATAAAGGGTCAAATCCAGTGTGTTGCAACCACCGGCTCACTGGCAGGTCCTGATATGGGTTTTGCCAACTTGCGGTGTAGATACGCTACAGACACCTAGAATCCAACATCTGACCCAGAGTTTGAGACACGCGACATGGCCACCCGGCCAGCGACACTCTAGGTAGCCTTCTATTATAGCGCGAACCTGTCCCATGACCATCATCCGCCCCAGCGCCGACGCCGACCTGCCCGCCATCACCGCCATTTATGGCCACCACGTCCTGCACGGCACCGGCACTTTCGAGACTGAGCCGCCCACCCTGCCCGACATGGCCACCCGCCGCGCTGACGTGCTCGCCAAAGGCCTGCCCTACCTTGTGGCCGAGCGAGATGGCAAAGTGGTTGGGTTTGCCTACTGCAACTGGTTCAAGCCACGCCCCGCCTACCGTTTTTCTGCCGAAGACTCGGTGTATGTGGCCCATGACTCGCACGCCAAAGGCCAGGGCGGGGCACTGCTGGCCGAACTGGCGCTAGCGGCCGAGCGGGCGGGTGTACGCAAGCTGATCGCGGTGATTGGAGACTCCAACAACAAAGGCTCGGTCGGCGTACACCGCTCTGCGGGCTTCACAGACGTCGGCGTTCTCAAGTCCTGCGGCTGGAAATTCGGCCGCTGGCTGGATGTGGTGATGATGGAGAAATCCCTTGGATTTGGCGATAACAGACCCCCCGATATGGCCTCTGCCTTGGCCGCCACCGGCCCCAAACCCGGATGAAAAACAAAACCCTGGCCACCTGGCTGAGTTTCTTGGGCGGCCCTTTGGGCCTGCACCGCTTCTACTTGTTTGGCTTGGGCGACATGTTGGGCTGGCTGCTGCCCATTCCCACTGCGTTGGGCCTATACGGCATTGAACGGGTGCAGCAACTGGGCCTGAACGACCGCGTGAGCTGGCTGCTGATTCCCTTGCTCGGGTTCACCATTGCGGGCTGTGCCTTGACGGCGATTGTTTATGGCTTGATGACACCTGAAAAATGGAACGCCAAATTCAACCCCGGTTTGGAAGCCGAGGCGCGCGCTGGGGGCACCAACTGGTTCACCATAGGCGCGGTGGTGTTGTCCTTGATGGTGGGCGCGACCACACTGATTGCCAGCTTCGCCTTCAGTTTTCAGGCCTATTTTGATTCACAAATCCAAGAAGCAAAAAAACTGTCGCAATGACCGCCCTTCTGGGAAGCCCTGTCGGCGATGGCCGGAACAAACTCAAAAAATCTGCAGGCTGATCCAATACGCCACCATCGCCATGAATCCACTGGCGGGAATGGTGAAAATCCAGGCCCAAACGATGTTGCCGGCCACGCCCCAACGCACGGCGCTGGCCCTCTTTGCCGCGCCCACACCCACAATCGCGCCCGTGATCGTGTGGGTGGTGGACACCGGAATGCCCAACCCCGTGGCGATAAACAGCGTGATCGCCCCGCCGGTTTCGGCACAAAAGCCACCCACAGGTTTGAGCTTGGTGATTTTCTGGCCCATGGTTTTCACGATGCGCCAGCCGCCAAACATGGTGCCTGCGGCAATCGCGACATAGCAACTGATGATGACCCAAAAGGGCGGCGATTTATCCTGCGTGGTCGCGTAACCGGTCGCGATCAGCAGCAGCCAGATGATGCCGATGGTTTTCTGGGCGTCATTGCCGCCGTGGCCCAAGCTGTAAGCTCCGGCTGAGATCAATTGAAGGCGGCGGAACCAGCCATCGACCCGAGACGGCGTGGTTTTTCGAAAGAGCCAGGCGACCAGCAACATCATCAGCGAGCCGAGCAAAAAACCAAGCAGCGGCGAGACGAAAATAAAAGCGACCGTGCGGAAAATCCCGGCAGAGACCAAAGCACTGGTGCCGGCCTTGGCAATCACGGCGCCGACGATGCCGCCGATCAACGCGTGCGACGAACTGCTCGGAATGCCGTAATACCAAGTGATGAAATTCCAGGTGATGGCGCCGATCAAGGCGCCAAACACCACGTGTGTGTCGACCACCGCAGGCAAAACAATGCCTTTGCCGACTGTCGCCGCCACGCTCAGGTGAAAAACGAAAATCGCCACAAAATTGAAAAACGCCGCAAACAACACGGCCTGTCCAGGCTTCAACACACCTGTGGAGACCACTGTGGCGATTGAGTTCGCCGCATCATGAAACCCGTTCATGAAGTCAAATGCCAGCGCCAAAAACACCAACATGATGACGACCCACAGGGCGGCTTGAGCACCTTGCATCGTGCGGCCTGCTTAGCTGTTTTCGAGGACCACGCCCTCGATCAAATTGGCCACGTCTTCACACTTGTCGGTGATGGTTTCCAGCAGTTCGTAAATCGCCTTGAGCTTGATCACCTCGCGCACGTCCGGCTCTTCGCGGAACAGCTTGCTCATGGCCGAACGCATGACGCGGTCAGCGTCGGATTCAAGCCTGTCGATTTCTTCACAGGTTTTCAGGGCCGCCTCAGCCACCCTGGGGTCACTCACTTTTTCCAACATATAGACAGCGTCTTTGACCCGCTCGCAGCAGCGCACGGAAAGATCAGTGAGCCGCGTGATCTCTTCCGTCATCATGCGCACGTCGTAAAGCGCCATGGTTTCCGCGGAGTCCTGGATCAAATCCGCCACGTCGTCCATGGTGTTGATCAGCGAGTGGATTTGCTCGCGGTCAATGGGCGTGATGAAGGTTTTATGCAGCATTTTATTCACGTCGTGCGTGATGCGGTCTGCTGCGCGCTCGGCGTTGTCCACGTCCCGGTTGTACTGCTCACGCAGGTGCGGGTCGTTGTAATTGGCCACCAGATGCGAAAACGCCCGTGCCGCCTCCACGATGCGGTCCGCATGCTGGTTGAACATCTCAAAAAAATTGCCCTCACGGGGCATGAGTTTGCCAAACAGCATCTGCGACTCCTGATTACCTACACACTGAATATTTCAACCTGATGACGGTGCGCAGTGTAACCGCCAGGAATGCCCAAAAAAGCGCCCAAGCGCCGCAGGATCGTGCGGGAAAATTTTGTCAGCTTGGCGTCAAGTTTGATCGACCGGGAAATCAACCCGCGCACCCGCAGGAAGCGGATATTGGTCTACGTTGAGCACCATGCTGAGCAGCGCGGCCGGACTTTTGACCACCGCCGCCCATTAGGCAATAATTGTTAACATGGGTATCAACAAATTGCTTTTTTTAACCGTTCAACTCAATTTTCAAGAAAAAACGCCCCCTAGCTTATTCCATTTCTAATTCATTAGTGTAATAATATTGCTCCATCAACACTGATGGAGCAATTCATGTCGCGACCGTTCACTGGAGAGGAGGAAGTCCTCAACCGTGCCCGCCAGACAATCCGCAGCGATTGCACGCTGGA
>JANLYO010000254.1:0-8472 GCA_031365665.1 Rhodoferax sp.
CTGTACTTGGCCCCAAAGATACAGAATCAGTTCGTCCTTCTGCGCATGGCTCAGTTGGCTTAGATCTGGCGGGCTTTGCACGGTTCCAATTGTCGCTCTGCTTTTAATAGCGCGTCAAGAGGGGGCTGAGTAGTTACTAAATTTTAGTCGAACCGAGCTGTCGGGGTCGGTTTCATACCCATATTGGGTATGATTTGGAAATGAAATCAGTTTCTGTAACTGCCGTCGATCCGATCCAGCTTGCGCATCAAGGCGTCGAACTCGACCACACCTTCGCCATCCGGGTGCGAGTCTTGAAAACTGTCCAGGTCGGCGGCGAGTTGCGCAGAGCTTGGCGGCAACGCCTGTTTGTGAAACTCAAACCCCATGATGGCCATGGCCAAACCACCGAGCTTGACGTGGACATTCGGGCAGGTGGCCAGGTCTCTCATGGCGGCGCGCCAGTCGGCAAACACCGCATCGCACCGGCCCACGTAGGGGCCTACGCCCAGCGGCGCGCCGACGTGGTTCAGCACAATCGGCACCTCGGGCACGGCCCGCGCCAAGTCCGTCAATTGGCCAATTTGCGAGTGGTAAAGCCAGGCGTCGAACGACAGACCGAAATGCGCCAAACGCGCCAGGCCGCACCGGAACGACGCGCGCTGCATCAGGTCGGCAGGCGGGCGGCCCAACATGCTGGCGTTGAAGTCAGCATGCCAGGTGGTGATGTGCCGCACACCGCGAAATCGCCCTTCACCCGCGTCGATATGCGCCTGCAAGACGGCGTCTACATCGTCGCCCAAGTCGGCCAGCAGGTCGTCAAGCAAATACCCGTCCTCGTGGTCCCAGAAGTGGTGGTGCGGGTCGACGATGGCCAACTCGGGTTCCAGCGCCTCTTCCCGCAGGGTGGCCAGCCACGCCGGTTGCAAGGGCAGATTGCGAATGAAAGGCAAGCCGTCGGCGTCACGGGTCGCTGGGTGTAGTGCGGGTGGGTTCATTCTGATCAAAATGTACAACGAATTACTTATTAAACTAGACCCATGTGCCAACTCCTCGGAATGAACAGCCGCCTGGCCGCTGCACTGTCGGTGAGTTTCACCGGCTTTGCGCAGCGCGGTGGCGGCACGGACCACCACGGCGATGGCTGGGGCATGGCGTTTTTTGAAAGTGAAGGCGACCAGCCGGGCAAGGGCGTGCGTTATTTCATCGACAAGGAAAGCGCCGCCGCGTCGCCGATTGCGCAGATGTTGCGCAGCTACCCGGTCAAGAGCCACAACGTGGTGGCGCACGTGCGCAAAGCCACGGTAGGCGCGGTGCGGCTGGAAAACAGCCACCCCTTCGTGCGCGAACTGTGGGGGCGGTATTGGGTGTTTGCCCACAATGGCGACTTGAAAGACTTCCAGCCCCGCCTGCACGGCAGTTTCAGGCCGGTGGGCGACACCGACAGCGAGTTGGCCTTCTGCTGGCTGATGCAGGAACTGGCCAAGTCCCACCACAACGTGCCCAGTGTGGAAGAGCTCACCCACACGCTGCGTGACCTGGTGCCGCAAATCGCACGCCACGGCGCTTTTAATTTCCTGCTTTCCAATGGCCAGGCCCTGTGGGCGCATGCCAGCACCAAGCTGTGTTACCTGGTGCGCCAACACCCGTTTGGCGAAGTGCATCTGAAAGACGAAGATCTGCGCGTAGACCTGGCCGACCTCAACGGCCCTGAGGACCGCATTTGTATTGTTGTCACCGAGCCTTTAACCACCAACGAAGAATGGACGGCCTTTACACCCCATCAACTGATGGTCTTCGTCGATGGGGAGGCTATTGCGCCCCCACGCTCCGCCGCTGCGCGGGTCGCTGCCCCCCGAGGGGGCTAAATTTCCTCGGGTGCGGCCCGTCGGAAAATTGCGCCCCCACGCTCCTAGACGCTGGCTTCCAGCGCATCGATGAACATCTTGGGCACGTCAAAGCCGGTCTGGTCGGTGATTTCCTGAAAACACGTGGGGCTGGTCACGTTGATCTCGGTGAGTGAGTCGCCGATGATGTCCAGGCCCACCAGCAAAAGGCCGCGTTTGGCCAGAATTGGCCCCAGCGCCTCGGCAATGTCGCGGTCGCGCGCGGCCAACGGCTGTGCCACCCCCTTGCCGCCTGCGGCCAGGTTGCCGCGTACTTCGCCACCTTGCGGGATGCGCGCCAGGCAAAACGGCACGGGCTGGCCGCCAATCACCAGCACGCGTTTGTCGCCCTCGGAGATGGCGGGCAGGAATTTCTGCACCATGATGGTCTCCTGCCCTTCTTTGTTCAGCGTTTCCATGATCGCGCCCAGGTTCAGGCCATCGGGCTTGACGCGAAAAATGCCCATGCCGCCCATGCCGTCCAGCGGCTTGAGGATGATGTCTCGGTGCTGGGCATGAAAACGCCGGATCTCCTCGGGGTTGCGCGTCACCAAGGTCGGGCCGATGAACTGCGGAAACTCCAGGATCGCGAGTTTTTCCGGGTGGTCGCGCAAGGCCGCCGGCGCATTGAACACTTTGGCGCCTTCGCGTTCGGCCTGCCCGAGCAAATGCGTAGCGTAGAAATATTCGCTGTCAAAGGGCGGGTCTTTGCGCATCACAATCGCGCCGAAACCATTCAGGGGCCGGCGTGAAGTGCTTTCAACTTTGTACCATTGCGCGGCATCTCCCGTCAGCGTGATGGCCTGCACCTGGGCCTCCACTGGGCTACCCTGCACCCAGGAGATGCCCTGCTGCTCACAGGCAAACACTTTGTGGCCGCGCCGCTGCGCCTCCCGCATCATGGAGAACGTGGTGTCTTTGTAAATCTTGAAGGTATCCAGCGGATCGGCGACAAATAACAGGTTCATGGGGTTCGATTTTTTGAGAAAATGCAGCGCATGACATTGTGTCATCGCGAAAACCCGCACAACCGGCAAGTCCAATCCACGTTAAGGTAGCTGGATCAATCAAATGGAGATTTCATGAAACGCCGCCAAATCCTGCAAACCGCCGCCCTTGCTGCCATGCCGGGCGCCGTGTTTGCCCAGGACAAATACCCGAGCAAGCCGATTGCCTTCATCTGCCCCTACGCCGCCGGAGGGAATTCTGACCAGCGTTCGCGCCAGTTTGGCAAGTTTCTATCAACAGCCTTGGGGCAGCCCGTGATCGTGGACAACAAACCCGGCGCCGGCGCCAACATCGGCACCGACGTGATCGCCAAGGCCAAACCGGACGGTTATGTGATCGGCATGGGCAATTTTGCGCCGCTCGCGGTCAACCCGACCATGTTCAAGAAAATGAACTATGACCCGGCCAAGGATTTGACACCCATCGCCTTGATCGAACGCGGCCCGCTGATCCTGATGGTGCCGCCGAACTCGCCCTTCAAAAGCGTGAAGGACATCATTGCAGCGGCCAAGGCCAAGCCGGGAACCCTGTCCTTCGCCTCGGGCGGCCTGGGCGGGTCGCACCACCTGTCGGCCGAGATGTTCAAGTCGATCTCCGGCTTGAACATGACGCACATTCCCTACAAGGGCGGTGCGCCGGCCACCACCGACCTGATGGGTGGCCAGGTGGACATGATGTTTGAGCAGATGTATTCGGCGTCGCCGTCCATCAAGGCCGGCAAATTGCGTGCGCTGGCCATCACCAGCAAGGCGCGCTCCCCGCTCTTCCCGGACTTGCCAACCATGGCCGAAGCCGGTGTGCCGGGTTTTGAGGTGCAGAACTGGCAAGGGCTGGTCGGTCCGGCAGGCATGCCGCCGGCCATCGTCAAACAGCTCAACGAGCTCGTCAACAAGGCGTTGGCCGACCCGGCCATCAAGGAACAGATGCTGGGCCAGGGCAACGAGCTCGGTGGCGGCACACCGGAGCAATTTGCCGCCTTCATCAAATCGGAGGCCGACCGCTGGGGCAAGCTGGTGAAGGCGGCCGATATCAAGCCTGAGTAAAACCCGAATAAACCCGAATAAACCCGCATAAACCCGCATAAACCCGCATAAAGCCGGGGTCGGCGGCACTTCAAGCTTGGCGGCGCGGCTCAAATCTCGATCTTGCTGCCCAGCTCCACCACCGAGTTGTTGGGCAGCTTCAAAAAATCTGCAGCGCCGCTGGCGTTGTGGTGCATCTGGGCGAAGATTTTCTCGCGCCACTGCGCCATGCCGTCGCCAATGGTCGGAATCACGGTGTCGCGCGAGAGGAAATAACTGGTCGTCATGACTTCAAATTCGCAGCCGCGGCCTTTGATTTCCTGCAAGGCCTTGGGCAGATCGAGGTCGTTTTTGAAGCCGTAATGCACCATCACCTGCCAGCAGTCGTGGCCCAGGGACTCGATTTCGAGCCGTTTGTCCAGGCCAATCCAGGGCACCTCGTGGTTGATCACCGTGACGAAAAGATTGTGCTGGTGCAGCACTTTGTTGTGTTTCAGGTTGTGCAGCAGCGCATTGGGCACGGTGCCGGACTCGCCGGTCAGGAACACGGCCGTGCCCTCCACGCGCACCGGCGGGCTGACAAACACCGCTTCCAGAAAACTTGGCAGGTCAATCGCGTCAGTGCGCAATTTGACCGACAACATGTGGCGGCCTTCTTTCCAGGTGATCATCAGCATGAAGATGAAACCGCCAATGGCCAGCGGGAACCAGCCGCCATCAAACAGCTTGAGCATGTTCGAGGCCCAGAAAGCCAAGTCCACCACAAAAAAGAAGCCGGTCGCGCCAATGCACAGGATGAGCGGGTATTTCCAGCTGTAGCGGATCACGAAAAAAGTGAGGATGGTGGTGATCAGCATGTCGGTGCACACCGCGATGCCGTAAGCCGCTGCCAGGTTGCTGGAAGAGCGGAACATCACCACCGCCAGCACAATCGCGGCAAACAGGCCCCAGTTGACCAGCGGGATATATACCTGGCCGGTGTCTTTCACGCTGGTATGCAGGATTTGCAGACGTGGCAGATATCCGAGCTGGATGACTTGTTTGGTCACTGAAAACGCCCCCGAGATCAGCGCCTGCGAAGCGATGACGGTGGCCATTGTGGCCAGGATCACCAACGGCACCAAGGCCCAGTCGGGGGCCATGAGGTAAAACGGGTTTTTGACGGCGTCCGGGTTTTTGAGCAACAACGCCCCTTGGCCGAAATAGTTCAGGGTCAGCGCCGGCATGACAATGGAAAACCAGGCCAGGCGGATCGGCTGTTTGCCAAAGTGGCCCATGTCGGCGTATAGCGCCTCGCCGCCCGTCACACACAGCACCACCGCGCCCAGGATGATGAAGGTGGTGCCTGGCTGCTGCCACATGAATCGGAGCGCGTAATAGGGGTTCAGTGCCGCCAGAATGGCCGGGTTGGTGGCGATGTGGACGACACCCAACCAGGCGATGACGAAAAACCAGACCAGGGTGATCGGCCCGAAAAACTTGCCGATGCCGCTGGTGCCGCGTTTTTGCACCGCGAACAGGCCAAACAGGATCACCAGCGTGAGCGGAATCACATAGGTTTTGAACGCCGGTGAGACGATTTCCAGGCCTTCAACGGCGGACAGCACCGAGATCGCCGGGGTGATGACGCCGTCGCCGTAAAACAGGCAGGTGCCAAAGATGCCGATGATGAGCAACACGCGGCGCAGGCGCGGGCTGCCTTTGACGGCTTGGGACGCCAACGCCAGCATCGCCACCAGGCCGCCTTCGCCGTTGTTGTCGGCGCGCAACACCAGGGCGACGTATTTGATCGAGACGATGACCGTCAGCGTCCAGAAGAAGATTGACAGGATGCCGTAGACGTTGTCCGGGGTGAACGGCACGTGGCCAGAGCCGAAAACTTCTTTGACGGCATACAGCACACTGGTGCCGATGTCGCCGTAAACCACGCCGATGGCGCCCAGCGTAAGCGCCGCGAGAGACGATTTGGATACTGACAAGAGTTCGTCCGGTCTTCAACAGGGCCGGATTCCGTTCCATGGGGGAAGGCTATTGTGCGCCCGTTGCACGAAACGGACAGCCGGTTGAAGACTCTAAATGCCGAAACCTGAAATTATGTTGCAGCGCAGCAACTCAGGCTTTCGTGAACCGATTCCGCTTCCAAACCATGGCAAGAGTAGGCGCGCCGACGACGACAGTGCTGTAGCACGGCTGGGAGGCGCAACGCCCTATTGCCGTGGTTTGGAAGTGGAATCAGGCGTAGATTTCGGCTTCGGGGTCAGTGGCTTCCATTTCGTAGCTCGCCGCCACCATCGCCAGCCGCCCGATCACGCCGTACATGTAAAACCGGTTGGGCGCGCTGGCGCCGGGTTTCATGCCGAGCTGGGGCAGGTGCGCACTCTCGGCGAAAGCCAGGGGAACAAAGCGGGAGCCAGGGGCGTTGAGGTTGTCGTCAACACCGCGTTCGGCATGGATGCGGTAGACGCCGCCGACCACATAACGGTCCATCATGTAGACCACGGGCTCGGCCACAGCGGCGTTCATGCGTTCGTTGGTCAGGACGCCTTCTTGCACCATCAGGTTCACCACCAGGTTGCGCGGCGCGGCGCGGGGGGCCACACTGTCGCCGGCCAGCGCCGCGAGTTTGCCTGGCTCTTGCAGTTCACGCGCGTCGCGCACCATCAGCAGTGCGGAGCTGCTGTCTGCGTTGCGGCGGCCATCGTCGGACTTGACCACGACAAACGGGCGTTCATTAATGCCATATTCTTTGTATTTGCGGCGGATTTTGGCCAGCACCGACTCCACATGCGCCACCAGCTCACCCACGCCAGAAGGTTTGGCCAGATCCAGCGCTTCGCACTTTTCAAACAGCGGCGTGAAGAGCCACGGGTCAACACCGATGAGTTTGCCGAATCGTTTGGCGACTTCTTCATAACTTTTGAAATGCGTGCTTTTGCGCCGCACGGTCCATCCAGCGTGTACCGGTGGCAGCAAAAACTGCTCGTGGATGTCTTCCAGAATGCCGGGCAGGCCAGCGCTCAGGTCGTTGTTCAGCAGAATCGTGCAGGGGTCGAAATCTTTGAGCCCGAGCCGGCCGCGGCCCCCGCCTTTTTTGCGGATGACGGGCTCCAGCAGGACCGATTGGCCGTCCGGCAAGGCCACGGTGGTGGGCTTTTTGATGTCGGGGCTGATGGAGCCGACGCGCACGTTCAGCCCGGCCATGCGGAAGATGTGCTGCAACTGCGCGACGTTGGAGAGGTAAAAGGTGCAGTGCGACTGGTTCTCGGGGATCAGCAGCAGGTTGCGCGCTTCGGGGCAGATTTTTTCAATCGCCGCCATCGCCGCCTGCACCGCCAGCGGCACCATGGCGGGCGCCAGGTTTTGCCAGCCGGTGGGGAACAGGTTGGTGTCGACCGGCGCGAGTTTGAAGCCGGCGTTGCGGATGTCGACCGAGCTGTAGAAGGGCGGCGTGTGCTCCATCCATTCGAGGCGGAACCAGCGCTCGATGGCGGGCATGGCGTCGAGCACGCGTTGCTCCAGTTCGTTGATCGGGCCTGTGAGTGCGGTGACGAGGTGGGGAACCATGCGGCCTTCTTGTCGGGTTTGCTTCAGGAAGCGCGGATCCACGATGAATCAATCCGCGCTGCCTTCGGAGTTGAGGGCAAGGCAGAAAGTTGCAAGAGGTCGCGAAGTGCAGTCAGAAAAATTCAACCCCAAAATGGGTATATTTGTGATTTCAGACGTAGAAATTACGTTTAATTTACATTTAAATTAAAAAATGCATAATTATTAATACAATTTAATACTATTTATTATAGCAAACTACCCATTAATCACGTGGCCTAGTGTAGATTTTTATATCTAATCGCTATTGACAATTAAATATTTCAATCACTGTTCGACAAACAATCCCGTCATCATCCCCGCAATTCGCCGTTGCCCAGCACCACGTATTTGAGCGAGGTCAGCCCTTCGATGCCGACCGGCCCGCGCGCGTGGAATTTGTCGGTCGAGATGCCGATCTCCGCGCCCAGGCCAAACTCAAAACCGTCGGCAAACCGCGTGCTGGTATTGACCATCACGCTGGCGGAATCCACCTCGCGCAGGAAGGCCTGGGCGTGTTGGTGGTCGCGCGTAAGGATGGCGTCGGTGTGGTGGGAAGAGTATTTGTTGATATGCCAGATGGCTTCATCCACACCTTCCACCACCTTGATGCTGATGACGGCGGCGAGGTACTCTTCGTACCAGTCCTGCTCGGTGGCGGTTTGCAAATTGGCGCCGGGCAGTCCGCCCGCGTTTTCGAGCGCCCGCAGCAGGTCAAGCGCTTCAGCGTCGCAGCGCATCTCCACGCCTTTTTCGGCAAACACGCGGGCGATGCGCGGCAGGAAATCAGCGGCCACGCTGCGCGCCACCAAGAGGCCTTCCATCGCGTTGCAGGGGCTGTATTTGTTGGTTTTGGCGTTGTCGGCCACGGCCACGGCCATGTCGATGTCACAGGGGTCGTCCACATAGACGTGGCAGTTGCCGTCCAGGTGTTTGATGACGGGCACCTTGGCATCGCGGCTGATGCGCTCGATCAGGCCCTTGCCGCCACGCGG
>JANLYO010000292.1:0-20262 GCA_031365665.1 Rhodoferax sp.
TAGCCTGGACGCTCTGGAAACTCATCTGGAGTTAGCACTCAAAACGCTGGAAAACAACCCCAACTCAGTCCACTCTATCGTCTCTTGGCCCTGGATTGTTGGGGTACTTATTACTTCATTAATGAATTAGAAATGGAATTAGCCGGTGCCCACCAAGTCCCGAAAAGGGTTCAGTGGCCAAACGCTTTGCAGTTTTAGGGTTGCGCATGGTTCCTGGCCCATTTTTCATACCGATCCGCAAATGCCACTTGAAAACGGCGCTTAAAAAACTCGGCTTCTGCTGGCCGCTCTAACAAAGCGGCGCTGTCGATCAGTTTTTCGACCACAATCGGTTCTGGTGAAAAGTGCAAGAGCTCATGCGCCATCGCATTCAGATACGCGGCGTTGGCAGCGTTTAGTTCGGTGGTCGTCAGCTCGGCAAACCGAACTTGGCTCTGGAACAGCCAGGAGTTTTTTATTTTCGCTAACGTGTTGTTGCGGTACGCCTCGTCGCGCTGGGCGGGTGTCAAGTAAATTTGGCTGATGCGGCGGTAGTCCCATGCGCCATAGGCCGTGGCTGCAATCATGGCGATAGCTGAATAACGAGTGACGACGAGGACAAATGGGCTAAATGGCGCATTTAAAGTAGTTGATGCGGCTTCGTCGACCGAATTGGCACCCGGCCACGTGGGTGTCGTCCACAGCAACAGAATACAAAGACAAAACGCCATCTGAAATGGGCCGTACCAAAGCGGATACTCCAGCATGCTGTGCAGCAAAATCACCGCCAGCACGCTCCAGGCCATCTGCCGTGTAGGGTGGCGCTCACACCAGGGCTGGGCGCGCCACACCAGCCAAAGCCCGCTGCCACATATCAACAGCGCGATCGGAATGCCTAATTCCACGGCCAGATGCAGCGGCAGGTTGTGGGCGTTGTCCAGAATATCGCAGAAGCGCGCGCCGGGGTAGAGTGTGATGAAATGCGCAAAATCCAGCTCACCCCAGCCCCAGCCGAACCAGGGTTTGTGTGCGATCAGGTGCAGGACATTGGTCCACAGGGTGATGCGGCTGGCGCAGGACGGCGCATGCTCATTGGCACGACCCAGAATGCCGCCGGTGCCAAACTCCATTCCGATCAGCAACGGCAAGGCGATACTTGCCACTGCATAGGATAGCAGGGATGCAAGAATAATGCGGCGTGGGCCATGTAGACGAAAACCGCCCCACCACCAAACGAGCATGGTTAACACAGCCATCTGCAATAGCCCAGTGCGGGAGGACGAGGCAGCGTTGCCCGCTGCCAAAACGGTAGCCACCGCCACCGGCCCGGATATTGCTAGCGCGAGTCGACTGGAGTTCAGTTCCTGTGTTTGCAAGTCAGCGCTTGAGGCTGCTCCACGGGGGCGGCTTTCAACCCACCACAATAGGGCTACCAGCCCAATGCTGGTCAACGACGCAAACTGGTTGCGTTGACGAAGATTGGCAAACGCTTCGCCGGCCGTTGTAACGTTTATCCAGGGGGAAAACTCAGAGCTGAGGCTGAAATATTGAACTAAGCCAAACAGCGCACTTGTCGTTGAAGCGACTAGCCAGCCGTTAACGGCTAGACCCGCATGTCTTTGGCGAGGCAAGCATATCAAAAACTGCAAGGCAATCGAAGCGCACAGAAGCGACACGAGCCAGGGTACGACTGTGGCTGTGGGACCGGTGGCGACGGGGTTGAGCCAAGGCAGTGCCAGAAAAACCGCCACAGCGGAGCCCGCTGCATGCGCAACTTTCACCGTCACGGCAATGCCAGGTTAGTCAATTGAGGGTGTTTGTCTCTCGCAAGCATTTCCCATTGGGCCTTGACCGATGCATAGTCCTTCTTGCTGAGCGTGGCGCGCATGACCTTCAATTGCCGGATTGCCTCTTCAGGGTTTCCATTGAGTGCCAGCGAAAGCGCATAACGATTCTGTGTGGCTGACCATGCAAAACGCATGGCAACCTTGCGCGCCAGCTCGATACGGTCTGGCGTCATCCCCGGCGTCGGAACGATACGTCCTTCCTCCAACAACGCGTCGAGTTGCGTAAGCAAGAAAGTTTTGGGCCGCTCATAGCCGCTGGGTGTTTGCCCCATCCGCATCGCTTCGAACCGAACAATTCTGAAATCTTCCTCTATTCTTACGTATTCCACCACACTCCAGGACATTGCCATGAAGGCCAGCCCCCAGGAAATTGCTGCAATCCGCCAAGATATTCGGCCCCCCCTGGCAGAGCCGACCCTCGACTCCAAAACGCCCACCAAGAACATGACCAACACCAGAAAATAGGCGTATGCGAAGGGATACTCCAGCATGGAATGCACGCCAAAAACCAACACCACAGCCACGCAGTACCAAGACAACATGTCTTTGGTATCGCGTACGCGCCGCCAAAGCCATACAGCCGAAACACCAGACAGCAGAACTGTCAAAGGCAGCCCAACGCCTACCGCCAAATCAAGAATAATGTTGTGAGCGTAGGCAAATGCTTCGCTTTCAGGGTAGGCGTGCAACACCGCATTGTGTGCGGTGGATACTTCCCTCATTCCCCAGCCAAACCAGGGGTGAATCAATACCGCTTGCCAGAGTTGGGGCCAGACGACCAGACGCGTACCCGCACTGGTATTGATTTGTGCTAAAACAGACGGAGTCCAGCCGCCTTCTTGAATGAAATTGAAGGCAGTTGGCCAAAGCCCAAAACAACAGCCAAAGAAGAGAAGCCACAGCCCTATCGCACGGGAAGACAAGGCAAAACCAATTGCCCGCCGCTTGACAAGCCACCATACCGACATCAAGCTCAAGCCCAATACACCGCTGCGCGACTCCGTGATTGCCAGTCCCAGCATCAATACGGTAACTAACAGCAACGCTATGACAGCGCGCATCTTTCGCGATTCAAATAGGTACACCGTGCTTGCGATTGAGAACAATATCAGCGTTGCCAGGTGATTGGGTTGCCCTACATTGCCCCCTGGTCGACGCAAGTAATGCATGCGAGCAATCAAGTTCACCGACTCCCAAATATCCAAAGTCTGTGCCAGCGCGACAATGACAGAAGATACTCCGCCCAGCACCACCAATATCGCAAATTGATAGGCGACAACTGTGTTTGTAGTGGAACTTTGGTTAGAGGTGGCGGCAACTGAGTAGCCCACAGCCATTGTGAAGACGCACAGTAGCAGATAAAAAATTAGAACAGCGGCGTCACCAAAAAATACGATCTGTCCGGTCGTAGCTTGCAATGCAACTACCACGCCCAAAAGCGCCAATGGCCACACGATTTCAGGCAGTACTACAGGCCGACAGCCACCGGAGTAATGAAACTTGATCTGGCCGGCGGCTAGCACCAGCATTGACGCGAAGGCCAGCATCTCGCTATGCCAGCTAAGCCATGGCAGGAAGTGCAAAGGCATCAGCAAACTGGCCAACAGCAGCGCGAAACCGGACAAAATAAAACCATCGCAAAAAAAACGCCCCGACAGGGGCGTTTTCTTCGGTAGGCCAGAAATATTCAAAGTGCCATACCTTTAAGCTATTCCAATATCAGGGTGAATATGTTCCGCCGCCATGTGTCGCAGCAGTGGTATCACGGCAAGAACCTGGCAGGTATTTTGCCGGTAATGTACCGGGACCGCAAAGCCAACCATTGATTTGTCCGGCAACAACTGTCGGCGCAAGGAATACAGTTTTGCCATCCACTGCCGCGTTGCCGGTTCCAGCTGCTGTTGTCGTAACCTGAATGGCGCCTGGAACTGTTGCACCGGTTCCGTTGGTTGAGACCAACGCTACATACTTAGTAGCGCCGGTTCCAGAGACTTCGCAGCCCCAATTGCCAGCAACTGGCAAAGACGCTGCATTATTGGATTGATAGGTTTCGGTAACACTGGTGCGGCATGCAGATGCAGCCAGCACCACTTCAGACATTTTGGCGCGAATCGTGTAATCCTGATAAGCTGGCAAAGCCACTGCCGCCAATATACCAATAATCGCAACCACGATCATCAACTCGATCAGGGTAAAACCCTTTTGCATACTACGCTTCATTAAATACTCCTTGAAAATAAAAATTGGAAAACTGACCATTTAATATAGCAATCGCCGTGCCAATCAAAAAAATTAGCGCCAGAAAACTTTTCATTAAAAATTCTCAATGATTTAACGATTTACTTGCAAATTGCAAAAGTGAGTTTACAAGCTTGTCGGAAATACGACATTTTTGTCACTTAATGCAAACCTGCCTGACCATTTTGAGGTCGGTCAGGCCCATCATGATCTTTTCCATGCCGTCCATCTTTAGGGTTCGCATGCCGCCTTCAACTGCAGCCACAAAAATTTCTGCGACACGGGCGCGTTCTTGGATGAGTTTCTTAACGTCATCGTCCGCAATCAGCAGCTCGTGCAAGCCAACGCGACCTTTGTAGCCTGACTTGTTACATTTGTCACAACCGACTGAGCGGTAAAACTTGAGTTGACCTTCATTGCCATAGAGTTCGACCCAACTGTCGATGAGCTTTTGCACTTCGCCATCGTAATCTGCCTTCCAGGCTTTGGAGTGGCGCAACTCTTCCGCGTACTCAGATACAAATTTTTTGAGCTCTGACCCATTCGGCGCATACGATTCTTTGCAGTCGCAGAGCTTTTTGGCCAGCCGTTGGGCCAGGATTCCCAGCAGGGCGTCGGCGAAGTTGAAGGGATCCATGCCCATGTCCAAAAGGCGGGTAATGGACTCAGGGGCAGAATTGGTATGCAGTGTCGAAAACACCAAGTGACCGGTCAGGGAGGCCTCCACGCCCATGGACACGGTTTCCTTGTCGCGCGACTCGCCCACCATAATGATGTCCGGGTCGGCGCGTAAAAATGCCCGCATCACCAAGGCGAAGTCAATACCTGCCTTCCTGTTGATCTGAACTTGGCGCAGTCCTTTTTGGGTGATCTCAACCGGGTCTTCTGCTGTCCAGATTTTGGTGTCGGGTTTGTTCAGGTGTTTGAGGATCGAATGCAGGGTGGTGGTTTTACCCGAGCCCGTAGGTCCGCACACATAAAACAAGCCGTAGGGTTTTTCAACCGTTCTGATCACCCGGTCTTTGTTGTGGGGTGTCAGGCCCAGCTTTTCCAGCGGGATCGGCTCACCGGCCGCCAAAATCCGCATGACAACATCTTCAACGCCACCTGCGGACGGAATCGTCGCCACACGCAACTCAATGTCGAGTGGTCCATACTTTTTGAACTTGATCTTGCCGTCTTGGGGTTTGCGCCGTTCAGAAATATCCAGGTCGCACATAATCTTGAGGCGTGTCACCATGGCCTGACGGAAATGGGCTGGCACCTCAATATAGGGTGCCAAACTGCCATCGATGCGAAACCGGATGCCGGTTTTGAATTTGCCGGGCATCGGTTCAATGTGTATGTCTGAAACTTTTTGGTTATAGGCGTCGATGATGACTTTGTTGACGAATTTGACAAGCTCGTTGTCTGCCGCCGCTGACTCAAGCGAGTCTTCGCCACTGCCGTCGTCAATCGGACCGCCATCCATGTCCGCCAGCAGGTCATCGATCGAGCCGCCCTCAACACCGGCTCCAAAAATTTGGTCCAGTGTTTCCTGGAATTCAGTCTGCGTCGTGACACGGTAGCTGAACTTATGAAACTTGGAAAACACCTGTGGCACGATGCGCGAGCCGCGCACGGCCTCCGGATCGACACACATGACGATCAATCCCTCGGGGGAATCCTCCAGCGGAAACCAACCTTGACCCTGGACGAAATCGCGCTTCAATGCACCATGAAGATGTTCTGATCGAATACGGCCTGCATTAAACGGCTCATACGGAACACCAAAAAACTTTGCTAAAGACGGGCCGATTTGAGCTGGCTTTACTTTGAACTTCGCCATCAGGACGTGTTCGACGGTATGCCCCTCTGCCCTTGCGTCTTCAACACATTGTTGAAGTTCCGCTTTGGAGATCACGCCATCCGCAATCAATCCATCGAATTTAGTAGCCACTTTTCGCTGGCTGTCCTCGGCCTTTCGGACACGCTGGCGAATTGCAGTGCCAAGTGTTTTACAAAGCTGGGAAACCCCCTCAACTTCCAACTCACTGAACGGTTGATTGCTCTTGTTATTGATAACCTGGAGCACACCGTGCAAGGTGTCGCCTTCCATGACGGGAGCCACCAACATTTCACGCGTTCGATACCCAGAGCGCTTGTCAACCTCTTTTAGAAAGGTCAACGCGGGATGGATTTGCTTAAGCGCCTCTTCGTCGTACACGTCTGCCAAGTTGATGAGCGATCGGCTGAAAGCGCAATACCCCGCCAAACTCTGCGGTGAAATCGGCAATTTCAAATCGCGGCTGCTGTTGAGACCGGTTTTGACTTTGGAAATAATCGCAGTCCCATCTTCATTGACTGCGTACAAGGTCAATCGATCAGCGTTGAACAGCTTGCAGATATCCTGACTGGCGTCCAGCATGATCTGATCAAGGTTGTCGGTCTCATGGATTCGCGCAGTCACCTGCTGAAGCTGCCTGTAAAACAATGCCTCGAATGTGGTTCCCCGCTTTTCAGCGGGTAGCTTCTGGGAATCAACAAATGCTTGATCTCTTGGTTTTCCCACGACGGGTGGTTTTAAAACAGCGTTCATAAATCGAACTCCTGGCCAGCACGCAACCAGCGGATGTCGTGACTCACATTGGGGCCGTTCACCGCAGTTTCATCAAACTTCTGGATTTCAGCCATGATGAGGGCAGTCTCCGCAGGTTTGGTATGCGTAATATAAATAGGGTACTTTTTCTCACGGTGAATATTGTCCAACTCGTCGGCCAACACCCCAGGGGAAAGATGCAAACTCAATTTCGCCAAATCTTTTTCGCGGTTGCTGAATGCGGTTTCAATCACCAACATCGCCACATTCAGTTCATTCACGCGCTTCCAAAACGCTGGATTACGCTCTGTGTCTCCCGTGAAAACCCAACATCCGGTCCCGGCGGTTACCGCATATCCGACCGCTGGGACAGTATGAACCGCAGGCAAAACCTCGATCAATTTGCCTTGCAGTTGGAGGGCTTGCCCCGCGTAAATCTCATGAAATGAAATAAAAGGTGCCTCGGGTGTCGGAATCCGGCTGAAGTCGGGCCAAATAACATCGTTGAATATATGCGCTTTCAACGCCGCAATGGTTCCGGCAAGTGCATGAATCTGAAGCGGTGCGGAACGGCGCGCGGCCACAGCATCGACCATCAGCGGCAACGCGGCAACATGATCAAGGTGCGAGTGGGTCAAAAACACCTTGTCTATTCCCCGCATTTCATCCAGTGTCAGATCCCCCACGCCAGTGCCGGCGTCTATCAAAACATCACCATCAATTAAAAAGGACGTGGTTCGGCAGTCTTTGGCAATGGCACCAGAGCAGCCCAGCACTCGTACTTTCATTGCTTGCCTTTACTTGGTTTCGAAATTTGTCGCACCGTCCCATTCCGGATCGAATGGAAGCATTCTCATGGAGGCTACACGCTCAGAATACAGTTGGTAAAGGTATTTTTTTGCATTTGAACGGGTCAAGTTGATCAAAAGCACATCGGATTGATCCCAATCCTGCGTGCGATAGGCCTTCAAGAACGCGCCCCAGGTCTTCAATTCAGAGGTGGATTCAGCAGCGAGCTCACCAGCGGGGCCCAGCGGGTAAAAAATTGCCACCGCTTGATCTTTCCCCTTTACCCTGACTTTGTCCAGTTCTTGCCAAGCAAACTCTGGAGCCAATTTACGCGTGGATTCACTAACGACTATATCGACACCGTAAGACTTTGACAATCCTTCCAGCCGTGAACCCAAGTTAACCGCGTCCCCGATCACTGTGTAGCTTCGGCGGATATTGGAACCCATATCGCCCACGCACATGCTTCCCGTATTGAGGCCAATCCCGATACCGATCTCTGGGATTCCCTTTGCACGATGTTCTTTATTGATGTCATGGATGGCGTTTGACATTTCAATCGCAGCCTTAATGGCAAGCTGGGCATGCTCCGCCGTTTCAACTGGCGCACCCCAAAACGCCATCACACAGTCCCCCATGTACTTGTCGATGGTCCCGCGATTCGCTCGAATATGCCCAGTCAAGCGGCTAAAAACATCGTTAAGCAGTGCTTGAAGTTGGACAGGCTCCATTTTTTCGGACATCTTGGTAAAGCCCCGCATGTCACAAAACATGACGGTCAGCTCTTTATTGCTGGCCTTCATGGTGTAGCTGTCGGGATCCTTCACCATTTCGTCGACCAGCTCCGGCGGAACGTAGGTACCAAATAGATTGGCCAATTCCCGCTTTGACCGGCTTTCCACAAAATAACCATAGCTCATATTCAAGGCGAAGGCTGCGGTTGCCATGGCCAATGCGCCGGCAAGCGGCAGCACCAGACCAAAGGACTGGTACATCCAAAAGTTGAGAACAAAAAGCAAAGCAAGCACGCCTGCGCTGAGCATCACGGCCCGAGAAGCACTCAAAAGTGGCAGTGCAATGGCCAGCGCAAGCCCAGACACCACTAGCATAACAACGTCATATCCGACCGCATAATCCGGCTTGACAAGCACCTTGCCATCAAGCAAACCCGAAATCACGTTGGCATGAGTCTCTACGCCCGGATACGTCTCACCAACCGGCGTCACCCGCAAATCCACAAGCCCCGGCGCTGTGGTGCCCAACAACACGATCTTATTTTTGAGGGTCCCTGCGGGAATGCGTTTGGCCAGCACATCGGCCGCAGACAAGTATTTGAATGCACCACCAGTTGGGCCACCAGCTCCGCGAAATGGCACCAACGCCGACACCCGGTCATCCACAGGAATCGCGTAGGTTTTCTTTTCGTCAAGCCTCAACAAAATGCTTTCCAGACCTTGATAGTTCTTGTTGAGGAATCGGTCGCGCGGGAATCCGGGTGAGATCGTTGGCATCCCGATCAACATTCGAAACATGGCCATGGACAAGGACTCGAAGTACTGCCCTTTGTATTCAGCAATCAACGGCAAAGACCGCACGACGCCATCGGTTTCGGTGATTGAATTAAAAAAGCCGGCCATCGGGGCCGCCTTGGCAATTTGGTCAATATTCGACCCGAAACCGTTCCACGACGTGAACCGGATAGGTTTACCCTGCAAAGCTTCGCGTGGCATTACAGGCGCCGGCAAGGTGCCAGATGATCGGCCATCCCGATCACTGGTAAGGTAATAGCCAAGCACCACGGGCCGTTTTTCCAACGCCTTGGCAAATGCGGCGTCGTAGTCGAGCTCCGATTGCAGACTTTGCACGCGTTCAGCAAAACCTGCCTGCCCCTTCAACTCATTTTTTGCCAGATCGTTCAGGCGCTTCAGACCGGAGCTGTCGTCAGCCTCTGCAAAAACAACGTCAAACCCGAGCAATGCAATTTTTTGGGAGTCGTACAGCTCCCGCGTGAGATCCGCCAGACGGTTGCGCCCCCAGGGCCAGCGACCGACTTCCGCCAGGCTTTTTTCGTCGATGTCAACGATGACAATGCGATCATCCAATGTCTTGGGCATCGTCGCCCGCAGCCTTGCGTCATAAATGATGTCATCCAGGCGCTGGATAAATCCAAAGTTGACCACACCCGTCGAATTCAGCAACGCAATCAACAGCGGTAACAGGGTTACCAGTATGCGCGGCCAATGCTTCAGCAACGATGCCATGAATTTCCCGAAGTTAAATAACTTGGTGACCCCGACAAGCTGCCGGCTCGGGAGGTCAGTTCAATATGAATTGCATTTGCGTGCCTGCGAGTTCGATCAAATCGCCGTTTTTAAGTGCGACGGGATCAACCCCGATGGGTGCGCCATTCAATGAAGGATTCCCGGCGCCTTCGACATGGTGAACTACAAAGCCGTGGCTGCGTTTTGTAATCGCGGCAACCGCGACACCCGGTTTGCCAATCGTCGTCACGACCTTGGTCAATGGCACTTCCCGACCAGACGCCGCACCTGACAAAACTTTAATGGCGGCACGCGCCGATGACACACCAAAAGTCGAGTCGGGACCGGTTCTCGGCGCAGCCGGTGCTGCCGACTGGTGGGCGGCAGCCAAGGCCGCCGCTTGGCTGGGACGCACCATCTGCGTCTTCTCAAAACCTTGGTCTGCGCTTTCATTGACAAATTTGATTTTGTATTTGCCAACCTCAATGACGTCACCGTTTTGCAGCAGCTGCTTCTTGACGGCTTTGCCATTGACATAACTGCCGTTGGTGCTGTTGAGGTCTTCAAGATGCACCTCGTTGCCGGCCATCTGCAATACAGCATGCTCTCCGCTTACGGCAAGGTTGTCGATGACGATATCGTTGTAGGGACGGCGCCCCAATGAGGTGCGGTCTTTCGTCAACTGGACTTCCTTGATCACAACACCGTCTATCGATACGATCATTTTCGGCATGACCGACTCCTGTTCCTGAAATTTGTAATTCGAAAAACTGAACTGCGCTATTTTCTCAACAACCGGGAAATCAAACCCCGTTTTTCATTGCCGACTGTCACTTGGGCCAACAACACCGAGATGTTATCGCGCCCGCCATGTTCATTTGCCACGGAAATGAGTTGCTCGGCTTTATGCTCCATCGATTGCTCACCCCCGAGAATACCCGCAATTTCCGCATCTTCGACCATGTCTGACAGTCCATCCGAACACATCAGGTAAATATCGCCGACCTCGACATCATATTCGTTGAGCTCAAGCAACACGGTGTCATCCACACCAAGCGCCCGCGTGACTAGATTTTTGTAGGAAGAAGTGGCGGCTTGTTCTGCGGTAAGCAGTCCAGCGTCAATCTGCTCCTGCAAGAGCGAATGATCTCGTGTAATCTGCAAGAAATCATTGCCACGGAGTCGGTAGCAACGGGAATCCCCGATGTGCCCAAGCATCAGCTTGTCGCCTTGAAAGACGCCGACAACCAGGGTCGTGCCCATGCCGGAGTATTGCGCGTTGGAACTTGCGGCGTTGTAAATGGAGCGATTCGCGTTATCTACACAGATCTCAAGCGCGCGCCGAATCTCCTTGGTTTTGGCGTGTTTGCCCGCCTCCGTCAACCACCGCGTCATTTCGGACTTGATGAAGGCAGTCGCCATGCCACTGGCAATTTCGCCGGCGTTGTATCCCCCCATGCCATCGGCCAAAACGGCCAAGCGGGTCGTATCGTCATGGGCAACCGAATCTTCGTTGTTTTCCCTGGCACGCCCTGGATCAGTTTTCGTGAAAAACGTATAAATCATTGTTTGTTTTGCTTTGTCACCGGCTCATCAGCAATCATTGTTTCCAACCTAAATTTCAATATCGCTCGAACCTGGCTTGGGAGGAGGCGCAGCCGTATGAACCACGGTCTTTTCAAAGCCGGTCTGCGGCTGCGATACCCCTGTGGCGGTGTGGGATCGAACCTGCGTTTTTTCGAAGTCTGGTGCTGAAGCCGCTCTATTGCCGGAATTAAAGGCAACGGTCTTTTCGTTTGCAAAAGACGTCGTCGGCAGAGGAGCCGGGCGGCTTGCGGTGGTCGAGTTGGCAAAATCAGCGCCGCCAGGAATGTTCGCCATCACGGCGCGAAGGTCGGCTGCAAATTGATCGCCGTCCTGATACCGCGTTTCAGGACGTTTGCTCAATGCGAGCGCCACAACATTTGCCAGTTCCTCCGGCAAATCCGCGCGAACGATCCGAATGTCTGAAGCCTCTTCGTTGGCAATCTTGTACATCAGTTCCGCCATGGAGTCGCCACGGAAGGGCAAAACGCCAGCAAGCATTTGGTACAGCATCACACCCAGCGAATAGAGGTCGGAGCGCCCATCCACCTTTTTGCCCGCCAGTTGCTCCGGCGACATGAAACTTGGCGTACCCAATACCAGACCGGTCTTGGTTTTGCTGGAATCAGTGATTCGGGCAATGCCGAAGTCGGTCACCTTGACGGTATCGGAATCCAACTCGTACATGATGTTCGCAGGCTTGATGTCGCGGTGCACCACATTTTGTTTGTGGGCATACGCCAGCGCTTCGGCCACCCTCGCGACAATTGACAGCACCCGCGGAACCGCCAACAAATGCCCGTCTTTGCAGGCATCCACCAGATCTTTGCCTTTGAGGAACTCCATGGCAATGTAGGCCAGGTCATGCTCCTCACCCGCGTCGAAAATCGTGACGATGTTCTGGTGCTGCAATCTGCCGGCCGTCTCTGCCTCGCGGAAGAAGCGCTCCCGTGCATCCACCAGTTCTTCTCCGTCAAACTCCTGGCTCAATGCCATGGTTTTGATGGCCACAACACGCCCAATTTTAGGATCTTTGCCAAGGTAGACCACACCCATGGCGCCTTTACCCAGTTCTTTTTCAACCTGGTACCGGCCCAACATCGGTTTTTCAACGGCGCCGCCATCCAGCAGCATCGTGCCACCAGGATGGGCGCCCCCGCCACCCAAGATCACTGTTTCGGAAAGATTTTTCGCCCGTGCCAGTTTGATCTTGATATCTTTGTAATTGGGATTGAAGGCGGCCATGTGCTCGTACACGGACTCCGCCTTGTTGAACTGGCGTTTACGCTCGAAGTCCAAGGCCAAGCTGTACAGGTTTCCCATGACAGCCTCTGCCATTGGCACACGGCGGAAGCGGTCAAACGCCGCATCCAATTGCCCCTGGCCTTGCAATGCCAGTCCCATCATGCGGCTGGTTTCGGCAGATTCTTCGTCTGATTTGATCTTGCCCGCTTCGGTCATCAAGAAGCGCTTGGTGGTCAAGGCCAGGTGTCCCAAAACCAGAAGCGCCGCCGGAAACACCAACTTCAGCCAAGTCGCGGCTCCAGCCAGCAAGCCAAACTCTGTGCCCAACAACACGACAAACAAGGTCAGCGTGACAATAGCTGCGGCACTTGCCGACAGGCGCGGCAAGGCCACAATGATGTAAGCCGCCACAACCAAAAACGCCGCCAGCATGGCCCACACACCCCAACCGGGCTGCACGATGAAATGTTCACTCAAAATACTTGAAGTGATGTGGGCAATGGTCTCGGCAGGCGACAGTCCCGGATTGCCTGGCACCGGGAAGATGGTGCCGACGCCTGCGGCTGTGGCGCCAATGACGACAATCTTGTCGGCATATTTGGCGGCCGGGATCTTGCCATTGAGCACGTCAAAAAACGAGTCTGTTGCAAACGCGGGGCGTCCGTCCTTGCCTTTGTAAAACTGTGGCAGCATCATGGCGGACTCGTCGGTCTTGACGCGCAGTTTGCCAATTTGAACCGATTCCCCGGCGTTCAGCTTGACGTCGCCGGGTGCCAGATTCAGGCTCTTGATCGACGCCAGCAGGGCCATGGAAGGAATTGCCTTGCCGTAATAGTTCACCAGCATCGGCTCTTGGCGCACAGCGCCGTCCACATCCTGAAATTGGTTCAAGTGGCCAATGCCCGCCGCAGCGGTGCCAATGCTCTCTATGGGTTGCTGCCCTTTGATGGCGGGCAACGAAAAACTCCCGTTTTCGTCAATGGCGCTCTTAAGTGCATAGGCCGGCAGCGGGTTGTCCGGACGCCCTTGCGGCTCGCCAATTGAAAACACCGACGGAATCAACACGTTGCCGGCTTTTTTCATGCTATCGGCCAAAATCGCATCCGAATCCAGGGCCAGCTCGGCTTCACTGATGATTTTTTCCAGGCGGTCGTTGGTGGAAGCCTGTGCGGCGCTTTCATTCGATGGCGGCGCGCCCGCTGGTTTGGTCAAGACCCGGCGCATCTGGCGGATGAAGTCCAGACCCCGATCCACTTGGGGCTCAAAGAAGAAAACGGTATGCACGATGGTCTTGGTCTTGGCGGCGGCCAGTTGGTCAATCAACTTGGCGTGGATGTCGCGCGGCCACGGCCAACGGCCAATGTTGGCAATGCTTTGGTCGTCAATGGCGATGACAGCGATGCGGTCTGAAGGCTGGCGGTTGCTGCTGGTGCTGGCAAAGTCATAAAACCGCCGCTCCAACGTGCCGAAAAAGTCGGTGGTGTAGTTGAACAGCACCACAGCAAGCACCACCAACAGGCCCACAAACCAGTCAGCGCGCCAGAACGGTCCTTTTCCCGAAAATGATATTTTTGCCACGTCTCGCCTATTCTGTAATCCCCGCCCCACCCGGAGTCGGCAAAAAGCCACCGTCGGCCATACCAACGGCAGCACCGCAGACTTGCGACGTTAGCAGACCAAGCTCCCGCCGACAAGCGACTTATTCATGGCAGCCTGTAGTTTTTTTGCCAATCGAGTTCACGAGAGCCTCGTCAAGCGGCACCGCTTTTGCAGTGGTCAAGCGGCTTGCGATTTGGCTTGGGCACGTTTTGCCATGAATTTGCCGACGACGACGACAAAGGCTGCACAGGCGACTTTCAAACCGTAAGCCAAGGCCTTGTTGTCGCCAAAAAAGCTGGCAAGTGCCGGGTCGTGCGAAATGGCATCGCCCGCGACCCAGCCGATTAAAGCCGCGCCCAGTACGATGATGACCGGAAAACGCTCCATCAGCTTGATCATGACGCTGGAGCCAAAAACGACCATTGGAATGCTGATCGCCAGGCCAATCACCAGAAGGGGATAGTTCAAAACGCCGTCGATCTTGGCGGCCAAGGCCACGCCAATCACGTTGTCTAGGCTCATTACCAGGTCGGCGATCAGGATGGTACGCACCGCGCCCATAAAGCTGACGTGTTTAACCTCGTCGCCTTCGTCACCGTCGTCCTCTTCGGCCAACAATTGCACGCCAATCCATAGCAGCAGCAGCCCCCCGACGATTTGAACATATTGCCATTGCAGCAGATAGGCCGCTATAAAAGTCAACAAGATGCGCAATATGACAGCCCCTGCCGACCCCCAAATGATGGCTTGTTTTTGTTGAACCGGCGGCAGTGAGCGAGCGGCCAGCGCGATCACCACGGCGTTATCGCCCGACAAAATAATGTTGATCCAGACAATTTGCCCCAAAGCCAGCCAAAAGACGGGGGTCTGCATGATTTCCATAACGGTCTCCGATAATTTCGCAGCAATTTGCTACTTATAATATAGCTATCAACGCTTAATAGATTTGGCATTAGGCCATTATTTTCAACTCAAAAGGGCTGATGCTCCCGAGTGTACCTCGGGGTCGCCCAAAGCCGCCTCCGTAATTTCGCTTACACCAGCGCTTTCAGCAGTTTGCCCATTTCAGAGGGGTTGCGCGTCACTTTGAAGCCGCATTCCTCCATGATCGCCAGTTTGGCGTCCGCCGTGTCGGCGCCGCCAGAAATCAGCGCCCCTGCGTGGCCCATGCGTTTGCCCGCAGGCGCAGTGACGCCTGCAATGAAGCCGACGACAGGCTTCTTCATGTTGTCCTTGCACCAGCGCGCTGCCTCTGCTTCGTCGGGGCCGCCGATTTCGCCGATCATGATGACGGCATCGGTGTCCGGGTCGTCATTGAAGGCTTTCATCACATCGATGTGCTTCAAGCCATTGATAGGGTCGCCGCCAATGCCGACCGCGCTGGACTGGCCCAGGCCAATGTCGGTCAGCTGCGCGACCGCTTCGTAAGTCAGGGTGCCGGAGCGGCTGACAACGCCGATGCGGCCTTTGCGGTGAATATGGCCCGGCATGATGCCGATCTTGATTTCGTCGGGCGTGATGAGGCCCGGGCAATTCGGCCCGAGCAGCAAGGTGCGCTTGCCGCC
Organism: Rhodoferax sp.; assembly: GCA_031365665.1. Taxonomy (GTDB): domain Bacteria; phylum Pseudomonadota; class Gammaproteobacteria; order Burkholderiales; family Burkholderiaceae_C; genus JANYCG01. The sequence goes on from JANLYO010000292.1 coordinate 15,686, forward strand.
TGCCGCCTCTTTCGCGCGCATTCTGTTGCGCACCTCCAGCATGTCGCGCACGGGGATGCCTTCGGTGATGCAAATCGCCAGGTCCAGCTCAGCCTCGACGGCCTCCCAGATCGCGGCCGCGGCGCCGGCAGGTGGCACATAGATCACGCTCACCGTGGCGCCAGTCTGGCTGGCTGCCTCTTTGACCGACGCGTAGATCGGAATGTCAAAAATCCGCTCGCCCGCTTTTTTGGGGTTCACCCCTGCGACAAAGCAGTTTTTGCCGTTGGCGTATTCCTGGCACTTTTCAGTGTGGAACTGGCCGGTCTTGCCAGTGATGCCCTGGGTGATGACCCGGGTGTTGTTGTTGATGTAAATCGACATGCCGTTTCCTTCAGGCGGTTACTGATGCCACGACTTTTTGAGCCGCTTCGGCCATGGAGTCGGCGCTGATGATGGGCAGGCCGGACTCGGCCAGCATTTTCTTGCCCAGTTGCTCGTTGGTGCCCTTCATGCGCACCACCAGCGGCACCGAGAGGTTGGTGGCCTTGCAGGCGGTGATGATGCCGGTGGCGATGGTGTCGCACTTCATGATGCCGCCGAAGATGTTGACCAAAATGGCCTTGACCTTCTTGTTTTTCAGCATGATCTTGAAGGCTTCGGTAACCTTCTCGGGGGTCGCGCCGCCGCCCACGTCCAGGAAGTTGGCCGGCTCCGCGCCAAACAGCTTGATGGTGTCCATGGTCGCCATGGCCAGGCCTGCGCCGTTGACCAGGCAGCCGATGTTCCCGTCCAGGCTGATATAGGCCAAATCGAATTTGCTGGCTTCGATTTCGGCCGGGTCTTCTTCGTCGAGGTCGCGCAGGGCGACGATTTCGGGATGGCGGAACAAGGCGTTGGCATCGAAATTGAATTTGGCGTCCAGCGCCTTGATGCCGCCGCTGCCTTCCAGGATCAGCGGGTTGATCTCGACCAGCGAGGCGTCGGTGTCCATGTACACCTTGTAGAGTTTTTGCAACACATCCACCGCCTGCGCCGTGGAGCCTGCCGGCACGCCGATGCCGCTGGCCAGCTCGGTAGCCTGCGCACCGGTGAGGCCCAGCGCCGGGTCGACAAACACCTTGATGATCTTCTCGGGCGTGTCGTGGGCGACTTCCTCGATGTTCATGCCGCCTTCACTGGAGGCCATGAAGGCCACGCGCTGGGTGGCCCGGTCGGTCACGGCCGAGACGTAATATTCTTTTTTGATGTCGGCGCCGTCTTCGATCAGCAAACGCCGCACCTTTTGGCCCAAAGGCCCGGTTTGGTGCGTCACGAGCTGCATGCCCAAAATCTCCCCGGCCAGCTTTTTCACCTCGTCGATGGAGCGTGCCAGCTTGACACCGCCGCCCTTGCCGCGCCCTCCGGCGTGGATCTGCGCCTTGACGACCCACACCGGCCCGCCGAGTTTTTGCGCCGCTTCCACGGCCTCTTGCACGGTGAACGCCGCAATGCCGCGTGGCACCGGAATGGCGAATTGGCGCAAGATGTCCTTGCCTTGGTACTCGTGAATTTTCATGAGGTGCTTCTCAGAATGACAATGAATGGCCAATGGGGCGACCGCTGCTGGGCCGTGAAACCGGACTCAAACCCATGCGAAATCGTCATTGAACAACGCAGCGCTGAAATGTATCATGTTGCAACGCACCAATAAAATGCAGCCAACCGCATTGAAAGCACGAGAAAGCGCACCATGCCAAAGATATTCATCGACGGAGAAGCCGGCACCACAGGTTTGCAGATCCGGGAGCGCCTGGTGAAGCTGCCCGCCATCGAAGTGACCTCCATCGCCCCGGAGCTGCGCAAAGACGCTGGCGCCAAACGCGCGCTGATGGCGCAGGTGGACTTGGTGGTGCTGTGCCTGCATGACGAGGCAGCGATTGCCTCGGTGGCGATGATCGACGAGATGGCGAAGGCCAGCGGCCAACCCGGCCCCAAAGTGATCGACGCCTCCAGTGTGCACCGCGTCGCGCCCGGCTGGGTGTATGGGTTTCCAGAAATTTCGGCAGCGCAGACCCATGCCATCAAAACCGCCCGCCGCGTGGCCAACCCCGGCTGTTACCCCACGGGCGGCATTGCGCTGGTGCGCCCCCTGGTTGACGCAGGGCTGCTGCCCGCAGGCTATCCGGTGGTGATGCAAGGTTTTTCAGGTTATTCCGGGGGCGGCAGGCCGATGATCGAGGCCTACGAAGTCAGCAAAACCGCGCCGCCTTTGGATATCTACGGTCTCGGCCTGAACCACAAACACGTGCCCGAGTTCCACCTGTATTCGGGCTTGGCGCGGCGGCCGATTTTTGTGGCTGCAGTGGGCAATTTTTACAACGGCATGATCGACCAGATCGGCGTCAATTTCGACCTGATGAAGGGTGTCTCCAAAGCCAGCCAGCTCGATGAGGCCCTGCGCGCGCACTACGCGGGCAGCGAGTGGGTGACCGTGGTCGCCCCCAACAGCAGCGGCCGCGTGGAGGCCCAGGCGCTCAACGGCACCAACGCACTGGAACTCAGCGTTTACGGCAACGACGCCCTCGGCCAGGCCGTGCTGGTGGCCAAATACGACAACCTGGGCAAAGGCGCCAGCGGCGCAGCGGTGCAGAACATGAAGTTGATGCTGGGGCTGTGACGGCGGCCTGGGTCGACGCCCGTTGACGCCCGTCAGGTCAGAATTCGCATCAGCCAATTGCTATATATAATATAGCTGAATATTCAATAAATACGTGGGATAAAGGTCTATTTTTACCTAATTTTCGATCAGGCGGCTGTTTTTGATCCAGATAAACCCCAATTTGGGTATGACATTGAGTCCATGCAACAAACGCCGCTGCGTCAATCGGCCTGCGGCTCACCTTGAAGCACCTTGCGGATCACGTCACCGCTAAAACCGCGCGTGGCGAGGAATCGCATTTGTTTGCCACGGGCGGATGGATCCGTTGCGACCTCGCCAAACTTCTTGCACCACAGCTCGCGGGCCCGCGCCAGCTCGGTCGATTGCAGCGCGGCCACCGCTTGGGTGACCACGTCGCGGTCGAGCCCTTTGCTTTGCAGCTCTTGTTTGATGCGCGCCGCGCCGAGTTTGGCCGAGCGGCGGTTCACCACCGACTCGACCACCCGCGCCTCGCTGATGAAGTCTTTGCCTTCCAACTCGTCCAAAATCTTGGCGAGCTCTCCGGGTGCCTCTTCAAATTCGGCCAGCCGTCGCTCCAATTCCTGACGCGAATGTTCGCGCCCACTCAAAAGCCGCAGCGCGCGGCCTTTGAGGGAGAGATGAGAGAGCGAAAATTTCACGTGCAATAGTTATTATTTTTATAAAATAGTATATTTATATTTCAATAATTAATATTTATTTAATAGCAATTAATTAAATATTCACGTGGCTTAAGTTCAAGTTTTTATTGATTACACACTATTCAGAAACTTTTTTACCACCAGCCTTCGTCTTCTCCGCCACCACCGGGGCCTCTGCAGGAAGCAAGGGGATGCCCAGCGATTCACGCACTTTATTTTCAATTTCGGTGGACAGCGCCGGGTTTTCACGCAGAAACTCACGCGCGTTGTCACGGCCCTGGCCGATTTTTTCGCCGTTGTAGGCGTACCAGGCCCCGGATTTGTCGATGATGTTGGCGTTCACGCCCATGTCGATGATCTCGCCGTGGCGGCTGATGCCCTCGCCAAACAAAATGTCAAACTCGGCCGTCTTGAAGGGCGGCGCGACCTTGTTTTTGACGACCTTGACCTTGGTTTCATTGCCAATCGCCTCTTCGCCTTTTTTGATGGTGCCGGTGCGGCGGATGTCCAGGCGCACCGAGGCGTAGAACTTCAGCGCGTTGCCACCCGTCGTCGTCTCGGGGCTGCCGAACATCACGCCGATCTTCATGCGGATCTGGTTGATGAAAATCACCATGCAGTTGGTTTTCTTGATGTGCGCGGTGAGTTTGCGCAGGGCCTGGCTCATCAGGCGAGCCTGCAGGCCGGGCAGGCTGTCGCCCATTTCGCCCTCAAGCTCGGCTTTGGGGGTGAGCGCGGCGACCGAGTCGACGACGATCAGATCCACCGCGCCCGAGCGCACCAGGCTGTCCACAATCTCCAGCGCCTGCTCGCCCGTGTCGGGCTGGCTGATCAGCAGCTCTTGCAGGTTGACGCCGAGTTTCTGCGCGTATTGGATGTCCAACGCGTGTTCGGCGTCCACAAAAGCGCAGGTGCCCAGGGCTTTTTGCATTTGCGCGATGACTTGCAGCGTAAGCGTGGTTTTGCCGGACGACTCCGGGCCGTAGATCTCGACCACACGGCCGCGCGGCAAGCCACCCACGCCCAGCGCGATGTCCAAGCCCAGCGAACCGGTGGAAACCACCTGGATGTCCTCGATCACCTCGCCCTCGCCCAAGCGCATGATGGTGCCCTTGCCGAACTGTTTTTCGATCTGCGCCAGCGCGGCCTGCAGGGCCTTGGCTTTTTCGCTGCTGGCGTCGTTGCTGATCTTGCTGCCTTTGACTTGGGCGTCCATAAAAATCTCCTTGAAAATCAATGCGTTAAGTAAAGTTTGTGGCCACGCATGCAGTGTTTTT
>JANLYO010000112.1:0-2063 GCA_031365665.1 Rhodoferax sp.
GCTGCATCAGGCTACACCACAGTGGCCGAGCTGGTGGCTGCTGCCAAGCGGCAGCCGGGCAGCATTGAATTTGGCTCCGCACATCGCCGAGCAGATGGGCCTGCAATTGGAGAACACCGCACACTCGGTCAACATCAAGGAGCGGCTGGACTTTAGCTGCGCGTTGTTTGATGCCCAGGGCAATCTGATTGCCAACGCACCGCACATGCCGGTGCACCTGGGCTCCATGGGCGAGAGCATCAAGACTGTCATACGTGAGAACGCGGGTGCCATGCAGCCCGGCGACGTGTATGTGCTCAATGACCCGTACCACGGCGGCACGCATCTGCCTGATATCACTGTCATCACGCCGGTTTATTTAAATGTTCCCGTTCGCACTGAGCTTGTCGAAGTGCCTGCGAAGTCTTCGACAAGCTCAGACCGAACGGGATTGCCTATTTTTTACGTAGGCAGCCGTGGCCACCACGCAGATGTGGGCGGCACCACGCCGGGCTCTATGCCACCGTTTTCCACACGGATTGAAGAAGAGGGTGTGCAGATCAACAACGTGAAGCTGGTGGCGAAAGGGGTGTTGCAGGAGGCCCAGATGCTGGCGCTATTGGGAAGTGGGCAATACCCTTCACGTAACCCGCAGCAGAACATGGCCGACCTCAAGGCCCAGATCGCCGCCAATGAAAAAGGCGTGCAGGAACTGCGCAAGATGGTGGAGCAGTTTGGCCTCGACGTGGTGCAGGCCTACATGGGCCATGTGCAGGACAACGCGGAAGAATCGGTGCGCCGGGTCATTACTCGCCTGAAGGATGGGCAGTTCACACTCAAGCTGGACAACGGTGCGCAGATTCAAGTGGCGATCCGAGTAGATGCAAAAAACCGCAGTGCCGAGGTCGATTTCACCGGCACGTCGCCCCAGCAGATCAACAACTTCAACGCGCCCACCGCCGTGTGCATGGCGGCTGTGTTGTATGTGTTCCGCACGCTGGTGAACGACGACATTCCGCTCAACGCAGGTTGCCTCAAACCCATCAAGGTCATCATTCCGGCGGGCTCCATGCTCAACCCCAATCCACCGGCCTCGGTGGTGGCGGGCAATGTGGAGACCTCCACCTGCATCACCAACGCCCTGTTAGGTGCGCTGGGTGTGATGGCGGCCAGCCAGTGCACCATGAACAACTTTACCTTTGGCAATTCACGCCACCAGTATTACGAAACCATCTCGGGCGGCTCGGGTGCCGGGGCGCTGATCGACAACGCAGGCCGGGTGGTGGGTGGCTTCAACGGGACCAGCGTGGTGCAGACCCACATGACCAACTCGCGCCTGACCGATCCCGAGGTGTTTGAGTTCCGCTTCCCCGTGCGGCTGGAGAGTTACGAGATTCGGCAAGGATCGGGCGGCGCAGGCCAGTGGACGGGGGGCAATGGCGGTTTGCGGCGTGTGCGGTTTCTGGAGGCCATGACGGCCAGCATTTTGTCGAATGGCCGCCTGCACGCTGCGTTTGGCATGGCTGGGGGCAAGCCAGGGCAGGTGGGCATCAACCGCGTGGTGCGAGTCGATGGCCGTACCGAAGAGATGGCCCACATTGGCCAGGCGGAAATGCAGCCAGGGGACGTGTTCGAGATTCACACGCCAGGTGGTGGCGGGTTTGGCACGTCCACCTGACCTGCCATGGCGATGCGCTTTGTTCCGTGTCGCTGTAGGGGTCTGTTATTCGGCGCGAAAGGCATCCAGCAGTTCAACGAACGCCGTTGGCATGCGCCGCTCGCTCCAGACGCAATGGACTTCTGAGCGGAATTTTGAGTCGCTTATCGGAACAAATGCGACATTGGCAATGCCCGCACCGCGCAGGGCATCCGGCACCACGGCGATACCCATGCCCTTGGCCACCAGCGAAACCACGCTCAGCCAGTGCCGTACTTCGTGTTTGACCAAGGGTTGCAAACCCTGCTCAGCGCACAGAGCAAGAATGCGCTCGAAGTAATCCGGAGAGGCCCCGCGTGAAAACAGGATGAAGGCTTCGCCATTCAACTGGCGCAGATCAAGGCGGGGCAGGCCTGCGGCCGGATGG
>JANLYO010000122.1:0-27258 GCA_031365665.1 Rhodoferax sp.
GAAGGCGCCTACGACTACCAAAACAAATATTTCACGGATGTTGTCAAATATCAATGCCCCAGCGGCCTGCCTGCCCAAGAAGAACAAACAATATCAAGCATCGTTCTAAAGGCCTATAAGGCACTGGGTTGCCGTGGCTGGGCGCGCGCTGATCTGATGATCCGCGCGAGCGACCGCAGACCCTTTTTGCTCGAAATGAACACCTCACCGGGCATGACCTCCCATTCCCTCGTGCCCATGTCAGCCAAAGCTGCGGGCATCAGTTACGAAGCCTTGTGTGTGCAGATTCTTGAACTGGCTTCCTTGGACAACAAGGCGGTGGCCGCGTGAATCCGTCCCTTCCCACGCCGCTGGATGTCCGGTTGATCAACGCCACCGCGTCGGCCTTGCTGGCCGTTTTTGCGTTATCGCTGGCAGCTGCCATGATCGCCTGGGGACTGCGCTCATCATGGTTCAGCATTGGCACCATCGTGGTGACGGGCGACGTCAGCCACAACAACGCCCTGACGCTCAAAGCCAACGTGGCACCCAAGCTTGCAGGCACTTTTTTTACCCTCGACCTGGGACGCGCCCGGCAGGCGTTTGAGTCCGTGCCCTGGGTGCGCAAGGCGGTGGTCAAACGCGAATTTCCGAATCGCCTGCACGTCAATCTGAAAGAGCACCAGGCGGTTGCCTATTGGGGCGCCGAAAGTGAGTCGCGCCTGCTGAACAGTTTTGGCGAGGTCTTTGAAGCCAATGTGGATGAAGTGGAGCAAAGCGATTTGCCCCGCCTGCAAGGGCCTGATGGGCAGGCCCCGCTGGTGTGGGCGGGCTTTCAAAATCTCCAGCCGCTGTTTGAGAACCTGAACATGGGCTTGGAGCAACTTGAGCTGTCGGTCCGTGGCGGATGGGTATCGCGGCTTGAAAACGGGGCGGTCATCCAACATGGCCGGGGCAGCGTCGAGGAGGTCAATGTGCGCACTGTGCGTTTTCTCAAAACGCTGTCGCAGGTTGCGGCACAACACGGGCGCAAACCTGAAGCACTTGAAGCGGCCGACCTGCGCCATGAAAGCGGTTACGCGATCCGGCTGCGCGGCGTCACCACCACCGTGTTGCCCTCCCCACAGAAATAGAGATTGAGCAGGTAAAAGACATGGCAAAAGAATACAAAGACTTGGTGGTTGGCCTGGACATCGGCACCGCCAAGGTGATGGTGGTGGTGGCCGAGGTCATGCCTAACGGCGAACTCAAACTTGCGGGACTGGGCGTTGCGCCCAGCAATGGCCTCAAACGCGGCGTGGTGGTGAACATTGAAGGCACTGTGCAAAGCATCCAGCAGGCGCTCAAAGAGGCCGAGTTGATGGCCGACTGCAAAATTCAGCGGGTTTACACCGGCATTACCGGCAGCCACATCCGGGGCATCAACTCCGGCGGCATGGTTGCCATCAAAGACCGCGAAGTCACCCCGGCGGACGTTGCGCGTGTGCTCGAGACCGCCAGAGCCATCAACATCTCCACCGACCAGCGTCTGTTGCTGGTAGAGCCTCAGGAGTTCGTGATTGACGGCCAGGATGTGAAAGAGCCGATCGGCATGAGCGGCATCCGCCTGGAGGCCAAAGTGCACATCGTCACCGGCGCGCAAAGCGCCGCTGAAAACATCATCAAGTGTGTGCGCCGCTGTGGCCTGGAGGTCGAGCAGTTGATGCTCAACCCGCTGGCCAGCAGCCTGTCAGTGTTGACTGAAGACGAGCGTGACCTCGGCGTTGCACTGGTAGACATTGGCGCGGGTACCACGGATTTGGCTATTTTCACCAATGGCGCGATCCGCCACACGGCCGTCATTCCCATTGCTGGCGACCTGATCACGAGCGACATCGCGATGGCGCTGCGCACACCCACTAAAGACGCGGAGGACATCAAGGTCGAAAGTGGCTGCGCCAAACAATTGTTGGCCGACCCGGACACGCAGGTTGAAGTGCCAGGCCTGGGCGACCGGGGCCCGCGCATGTTGGGGCGCCAGGCCTTGGCGGGGGTGATCGAGCCGCGTGTGGAAGAAATTTTCTCGCTGGTGCAGCAGGTGATTCGCGGTTCCGGTTACGAAGAGGTGCTCTCTAGCGGCATTGTGCTCACCGGTGGCAGCTGTGTCATGCCAGGCATGGTTGAGCTGGGTGAGGACATCTTCCTTAAGCCGGTGCGGCGGGGTTTCCCAAAATACTCCAGCGCGCTGGCCGACATGGTGGCACAGCCCCGCGCGGCAACCGTGATGGGCCTGCTCGAAGAAGCCCGCCTGGCGCGTATGCGGGGCATCAAGGTGGCGCAGAAAAACGGCTCCATGAAAACCGCATTCGGCCAGGTCAAAGACTGGTTCGTCGGGAATTTCTAGAAATGACACCCCCACGCTTTTCACTGCGTGTGCTGCGCTGCCCCCCGAGGGGATCGACCCTGCTTGGGACGGCCCTGCGCGACGGGCCGGTTATGAAATTCAGACTCTGGCTGGCGCGTGGCAGCCCGCATTGGCGAAGGTGCTGCACCGGTCCGCCTTCATGGGCGGACAACAAGAATAACGAGGCAAAAATTTTCGGCAACTGCATTTTTTGGAGAATCACATGAGCATAGAAATGATTGAGGAAGAGACCTTCAACATGGGCACCCAGATCAAGGTGATCGGGGTTGGCGGTGGCGGCGGCAATGCAGTCGAACACATGATCGAGCGCGGCGTGCAGGGCGTGGAATTCATCAGCGCCAATACCGACGCGCAGGCTTTGAGCCGCAGCGCGGCGCACAAAACCATCCAGCTCGGCACGACCGGCCTGGGTGCGGGCAGCAAGCCCGACAAAGGGCGTGACGCCGCCGAGCAGGCGCTCGAAGACATCCGCGCCTCAATCGACGGTGCACACATGTTGTTCATCACCGCCGGCATGGGCGGCGGCACCGGCACCGGCGCCGCGCCCGTGATCGCGCGCGTGGCGCGTGAAATGGGCATCCTCACAGTGGGCGTGGTCACTAAACCCTTCGAGTTTGAAGGTGGCCGCCGCATGGCGAATGCTGACACTGGCCTCGCCGAACTCGAAGCGAACGTCGATTCGCTCATCGTCGTGTTGAACGAGAAACTGCTTGATGTTCTGGGCGACGACATCACGCAGGACGAGGCTTTCAAACACGCCAACGATGTGCTGAAAAACGCTGTAGGCGGCATTGCCGAGATCATCAATGTGCCAGCCCACATGAACGTGGACTTTGAAGACGTGCGCACCGTCATGGGCGAGCCCGGCAAAGCCATGATGGGCACGGCGATGGCGGGGGGCCCAGACCGGGCACGCATCGCCGCCGAGCAGGCCGTGGCCTGCCCGCTGCTGGAGGGTGTCGATTTGTCTGGCGCCAAAGGCGTGTTGGTGCTGATCACAGCCAGCAAAGGCTCGCTCAAACTCACCGAGTCGCGTTTGGCGATGAACACGATCCGCGCGTATGCCTCCCCCGACGCACACGTGATTTACGGCACGGCTTATGACGACACCCTGGGTGATGACATTCGCGTGACCGTGGTCGCCACGGGGCTTTCGCGGCAGGGTATGCGCCGCACCGCGCCGCCCCTGCAGGTTTTGCGCACCGGCACCGACAACGTGCCCTTCCACGTCCCCACGCTGACCAATGTGGCCAGCAGCGGTGCGACGACATCACCTGCGCCTTTGATGGGCGTCCAGCCTGACTACGGCAGCATGGGCACCCCCGCCGTGTGGCGCGGCCGCACCTCGGCGGCAGCGAAGGTGGATGCGCTCTCCAGCGGCGGCATGGATGATTACGAAATCCCGGCTTTCCTAAGGAAGCAAGCTGATTGATGTTGCCCCTACGGTCGCCCACTGCGTGTAGCTCCCTGCCCCCCGAGGGGGCTGTGTTTTTCTCGGGAGCGGCCCTTCGGAAAGTGTTGCCCCTACGGTCGCCCACTGCGTGTAGCTCCCTGCCCCCCGGGGGGGGCGTGTTTTTCTCGGGAGCGGCCCTTCGGAAAACCTTACCTCACTTAAAATGCATTCGTGATTAAACAGCGAACGCTCAAATCCCTCACCAAGGCGGTGGGGGTGGGCCTGCACAGCGGGCAACGGGTGGAGCTGACGCTGCGCCCGGCTCCGGCCGATACAGGCATCGTCTTTCGGCGCGTGGATCTGCCGCATGTGGTGGACATCCCGATGTCCGCCACCTCCGTCACTGACACCCGCCTGGCCACCCGTGTTTCCAATGGCGGCGCGCGGGTGTCCACCGTTGAACACCTGATGTCGGCCTGCGCGGGGCTGGGTGTCGACAACCTGTATGTCGATATTACTGCCGAAGAGGTTCCAATTCTGGACGGCTCAGCCGCGTCTTTCGTGTTCCTGCTGCAAAGCGCCGGCATTGAATTCCAGAACGCCCCCCGGCGCTTCATCCGCGTCATCAAACCAGTGGAGGTGCGTGCTGGCACGGGTGAGCAGCAACGCTGGGCCAAGCTCGAGCCGTTCCACGGCTACAAGCTGAATTTTGAAATCGACTTCGAACACCCTGCGGTGGACTCCTCCGGCCAGCGCGTCGAGTTTGACATGAGCCGCGATTCGTATTCACGCGACATCGCCCGTGCCCGCACCTTTGGTTTCACCAAGGATGTCGAGATGATGCGCCTCAACGGCCTGGGCCTGGGCGGCGGTCTGGACAACGCCATCGTCATGGATGACTACAAAGTGCTCAACGCCGGTGGCCTGCGGTATGACGACGAGTTCGTCAAACACAAAATCCTTGACGCCATGGGCGATATGCACATGCTGGGCAAGCCTCTGCTGGCCGCCTATAGCGCGTTCCGCTCTGGCCATGCGCTGAACAACCAGTTGCTGCGCGAATTGTTGTCACGCGCCGATGCCTGGGAGCTTGTCACCTTTGAAGACGACAAACTTGCGCCCACCGGTTTTGGCCAATTGGCGCGGGCCTGGTAGGCCTGCCCAGCGCACATATTCGCAAGGCTTTGCATGTTGCTGTTTCGCTGGCTCATCCTTTTGCTGCTGATTGGCGCCCTGGTGTCGTTTGCATTTTTTGCCGGCACGGGCCAAGTGAAATTCAAGAATTGGGGCTTGCTCATCCTGAAGTGGACACTCATCGCCGCCTTCGGATTTTTTGCCGTACTGGTGCTGGAGCGGGTCGGCTGAGCTGGTTTGAACTGGATTGAAGCGGTTTGATTGCAGCGTCAGCTTCAGATCAGCGGCTGCGCCCGGCCCGATAGGATCTTTTTCCCGCGCCAACGCTCGTTGCCGCCCCCGCACCCAGCGCCGCACCCAAACCCTTTGCCGCCGCCAGGCGGGCCAAGCCCAAGCCTGCATGCGCGTGTGTGATGGCCAGACCCAAAGCGTCAGCCGCGTCTTTGCCGGGCAGGGCAGGCAGCTTCAACAGGCGTTTGACCATCTCCTGGATTTGCGTTTTGTCAGCCCGTCCGTAGCCCGCTACAGCTTGTTTCATTTGCAGCGCGGTGTATTCATGCACCGGCAGATCTGAAAAAACCAGGGCGGTCACACCGGCGCCACGCGCTTGCCCAAGCAGCAAGGTGGACTGCGGGTTGACGTTGACGAAAACGATTTCGACCGAAGACTCGTCGGGCTGGTACCGCGTCACCACTTCGCGCACGCCATCAAACAGCACCTTCAGCCGCTCGGGCAAATTGCCTTTGTCCAGGTGCGTCGTGCTGATGGTGCCACTGGCCACATAAGCCAGCTGGCTGCCCTGCGCGTCGATGACGCCAAAACCGGTGGTGCGCAGGCCAGGATCGATGCCGAGGATTCTCATGGTGCCAGGTGTTGATTCTTATAGCTACCATTTAAATAGCAAACTATCCATATATCATGTGACCTGAATGCCAATAATTTATAAAACAGTTGGCGTGGGTGCCTTAAGAGGTTAAAAATTAACATGGGTATCAACAAATTCATCGGGTAAGGTTCATCGATTCCCCAGCGCATCACAGGTCAAAATACCAGCGCACCGAATGGAAGAAAACCGGCGCTGCAAAACACAGCGCATCCACGCGCTCCAGCAGGCCGCCCGCACCGGTGACAGACGCCATTTGGCCGCCCCAACTCGGAATGCCGCGATCACGCTTGAGCGCCTTCATGACAAAGTGACCCATCGTGCCCGCCGCGCAGGCGATGATCGCCATGACAAAACCTTGTGGTGGCCAGAATGGCGTGAGCCCCGACAGCAGCGCGCCGACCAGCCCTGCCACAAACAGCGCGATGAACCAGCTGCGCCAGTTGAAACTCTGGCTGATGTTGGGCGCCGACGGCGGCACTTTCAAATAACGCGACGCAAAGTGCTGCACGACCACGCAGGTCTGCACCACCATCACCAAAAAGAAAACCAGAAAGGCGTTTTTCTTGTCGTAATTGGGGAAATCCAAGAGCAAAAGCGCGGGCACGTGGCTCATGCCATAGATGCACACCATGATGCCCCATTGCAACTTGGCGTTGCGTTCCAGAAAACGCGTCGGATCATCCGCCAGCGCGCTGGCGACCGGCAAAGCCAGAAACACATACACCGGAATGAACACCGTGAACAGGTCGAAGTGTTCAGCGCCCACCAGCCAATACTGCATCGGCAGCACGATGAAAAAAGCCAGCACGAGACTGCGGTGGTCGCCACGGCGGGTGGGTGAGAGCGTGAGGAATTCGCGCAGGGCAAAAAATGACAGCAGGCCAAACAGCCAGATCGCCACCCAGTCGCCGGCCATCCAGCCGACCCAGAAGACGATCAACATGATCCAGCTGGTGCGCAAAATGCCTTGCAGGCTGCGCAGCTCGTGGCGGCGCTGGTCGGCAGTGCCGCTGTCGTCATTGCTTTCGTTGCGCAGTGACATGCCAAAGTGCACCAGATTGGCGACCAGCATCAAGCCAAACAAAATCACAAACATCACGCCTACTTGCTGCGTGCCGGAGAGGTTTTTCAGGTAAACGTACATGGGTTTCGATCTGCCTCAAACATCCCGCAGGGCGACCACGCAGGTCCGTGCACGATCCAGAAAAGCGCGCCGCTCTTCACCGTTTTCAAGCCGGATTGGCGCGCCAAAAGTGACAGAACACAACACTGGCACTGGCACCACCTCGCCTTTGGGCATCACACGCTGCACGTTGTTGATCCAGGTCGGCACGAGCACCACACCGGGGAAACGCTGCGTCAGGTTGTACAGGCCGGCTTTGAAGGATGCAGGCTCTTCCGCGTGGCCGCGCGTGCCCTCAGGAAAGAGGATGATGCTGTCGCCGTTTTGCAGCGCGTCGGCCAGGGGCGCCAACGGGTCTTCCCCCTCGGTGCGTTCACGCGAGACGTAGATGGCATTGAACACGGCGGTGGTGATCCACTGCTTGAATGGCGTTTTCGTCCAATAGTCCTTGGCTGCGATGGGCCGCGTGATCGAGCGCAACTCGCGCGGCAAGGCGGCCCAGATCAAGACCAGATCGGCGTGGCTTTGGTGGTTGGCGAAATAAATGCGCTGCTCGGCTTTGGGCGGACACCCGTACCAACGGGCCTGCGACCCAGTGAGGACTCGGATCAAGCCCAGCAGGAACCAACTCATCAATTTGACGCGCATGATCGGATGATAGATGCCGCGCCGCCGCGCCGGGCCGCCCCAAGCAAGGCACGGCCCCCTTTGGGGGGCAGGGAGCCACACGCAGTGGGAGGTCGTGGGGGCAACATCGCTAAGGCAATTCAGCGCTGGGCATTCTGGCAAGGATCACACTCGCGCGCTCCGCAAGGTAGCCGGACTTCGGCAGCTTTTCAAAATACTTGGGCCTAGGCAACATCACGGCCAAACGCGCGGCTTCATAGGCGCTGAGTTGGACGGCGGACTTTCGAAAATAATGCCGGGCGGCCGCTTCAGCGCCAAAAACGCCTTCGCCCCATTCGACACTGTTGAGGTAAATCTCCAGGATGCGTTCTTTATCCAGAAAGGCTTCGAGCATCAGCGTCAACAGGAATTCCTGGCCCTTGCGCAGGTAGCTGCGTTCACCCGAGAGAAACAGGTTTTTCGCCAATTGTTGTGTGATCGTTGAGCCGCCGACCACTTTCGCACTTTGACCGCCGCGTTTTGGTTTGCCGGTGTTGGCCAGCGCGCGTTTTTCGGCTTGGCTGTTTTTGTCCCAGGCTTTTTCAAGCGACTCCCAATCGACCCCGTCATGGTAGGCAAAGGCATCGTCTTCAGAGGCGATTACGGCGCGTTTCAAATGGCCAGACAGGGCGCTGTACGGCACCCATTGTTGCGACCAGCGCAGCTTGTCACGCTCCTGGGTGATGCGCCAAGCCTCGGAGCGTTCAAACGCCGTGGATTGCGGATCCACCCACACCATCAACCCGATACGGAAGGCAAAAAACAACTGCAAGGCCAGCAATGCGAAGACGAGGGTCAAAACACCTTGCAACAGGGGCTGAAGCCACCGGTTCGAGGTGGCAGAAGGTCTGGCCGATGCCATGGGGGGGGAGTGGGGGTGCTTCGCCGTCTACTGCCCAGTCAGCCGGGTTTCAAGCGTCTCGTCACGGGTAAATTTGAAGCGCGACACCACCAGGATCTGGTCTGCCTTGGCGCGCATAGTGGCAGAAAACGGCCCAAACGGGCCTGCATTGCGGGCAATCACTTCAGCTCGGCGATCCAGGTTGCGGTTGCCTGAGGTTTCGACGATTTCGGTTTTGAGGATTTGCCCATCGTGGTTGACGTGCACGATCATGGTCAACTCGCCATACAGCTTTTTGCCGCCCGCTTCGGGGAAGTTTTCAGTGCCTTTGTCTTCGATGGCGCGGCGCAGGCTGTCGTAATACATCGCGTACACCTCTTCGCGGGTGGCGGGGCTGATGTAGCGTTTTTTCGGCTTGGCGCTTTCGGAGTTGATGCGCCGCTCGATCTCTGCCAAGGCCTTGACCAGGCGTTTGCGTTTTTCTTCAGTCGCCTGTTGCTCAGAACTCAATGTCGGGCGCTTCGGATCGGGCGGCGGCAAGGCGGCCAGCTGGTTTTTGACTTGGGACAACAACAGCGCCTGTTGCTCCTGGAGGACCTGCAATTCACGGCGGGCTTCTTCTTCCATGCTGTCACCCGTCTCGGTCTGCATGGCCGTGGGCAAGGGTGAGGTGGCGCGGCCTTTTTCCAGCTCACCGCCGCCCGCCATTGAGGCCTGCGCGATCGCCTTCGCGTTTTCGGGTTTTTCGAGGGTTCTGGCGTTGACCAAAACAACTTCCAGCGGTGTGTCCTGAAACACACGGTTAAAAGATTGCGGATCCACAAAACGCACCGTCAACAAAGCCGCATGCACGGCGACCGACGCGCCGAGGGCAAGTTGCAGGGTGCTGAATTGACGCAGGTTCACATTGGCAAGGCAGGTTCAGCTAGATTATCCGCTGAAGTGGATTCAGTTTCATCAATTTTCATAGCAATCGCAATCGGGCCAGCCATGGCTTCGTCGCTGTCATCACCCTCCGAAACCTCTTCGGCACCGGCTTGGCCAATCTCGGCCAAATCGAGGCGGTCCAGCACCGTGCCCGACACGTCCAGCGAGATTTCGTTGATATCGCCCAACTTGACCCGAACGCGGGCGCCACGCGGCAAACCCTGCGCACCCAGAACCGGCAGCACCAAGGGCAAACCATCGGCCCGCACCATGTTGTCTTTGAACACGACACCTTCGACCTCGCGGATGGCGTTTTGCTGAAGGTATTTCAGCGTCCAGAAACGCTCCATCGCACCCTGGTACCCGTTGTACGCAAAATAGGCGGCGTCAAAAGCCGAAATGATCGAAAAAAGTTCGGCGTCTTTGGGCTTGAAGGGGGCGGCCAAGGCGGCCGTTTGCCCGTGGCGCGCGCAGGCAATGATCTGCCACTGGTTCACCAAATCGGTGTAGCGGCGCAGCGGCGAGGTGCTCCAGGCGTAGGCGCGCACGCCAATGCCCGCGTGCGGCAACGCTTTGGTGCCCATGCGCACTTTCACGCCAGGCAACAGTGAGGCCTGGCTGCGATAAATGCCGGGCACGCCGAGTTCGGCCAACCAAAGGCCCCAAGTGCTGTTGGCGAGGATCATCGCCTCGGCGACGATCAAATCCAGCGGCGCACCACGTTGCCGTGTGCTGATCTGGACTTGTTCATCCCCTTTGGGTTCTGCGCCTTCGTTGCCGAGCAGTTTGAAGTTGTAATCTGGACGATTGAAGGTCTCTGGTTTACCGCGGACCACTTCGCGTTTGGCCTTCAGGTTTTTGGCGAGGCGATATAAAAAAGAGAGCGTACTATGGCCCATTGACCGAAGCTGATCGATGTCTTTTTCTCCGGCATCAGCTTGCGGGGCCTCCAGCCAGATTTCTGTCACCAGGTCGTCCAGCTTGTCGTGCCGCAAGTTGGCGGCGATGGGCACACGTTCGAGCAGGGTCTGGCGGCTTTTGATTTCCAGCGTCGATTCGTCAAACGTCAGGTAGAGCGATACCGCTGGGCAGTTGCGCCCTTCTTGCAGCGTGTAGTTCTGCACCACGGCATCCGGCAACATGGTGACCTTGTAGCCGGGCATATAGACGGTTGACAGGCGGTTTCGCCCCAATTTGTCGATGGCATCACCCGGCTGAATGGCCAAGGCCGGTGCCGCAATGTGAATGCCCAAAATGACTTCACCGCTACCCAGGCCACGCACGCTCAGGGCGTCATCAATCTCCGTCGTGGCCGAATCATCAATGGAGAACGCCTGGACTTCGGCAAGCGGAAGTTCGTCTTTGATTTGTACCGCCTGAACCGCTGGGAACTGCGTGCCTTGCGGAAAGTTGTCAAAGAGGAAACGCTTCCAGTGAAACTGGTAGGGTGAATCAATGGCGCCTGCTTTCTGGAGCAGATCCAGGGGGGCCAGGTGCGTGGCACGGGAGGCTTCGACGACGGCTTTGTATTCAGCGGCGTTTTTATCCGGCTTGAACAGGATTTTGTAAAGCTGTTCGCGAATCGGCGCGGGGCATTGCCCTGCGCTGAGTTCTGCGACCCATTGAGCGATCTGCCGGACGATCAATTTCTTCTTTTCTATCGCCAACAGCGCCTGGGCAATCACATCGGCCGAGGCCTTGCGAAAACGCCCTTTGCCCGCGCGCCGGAAATAGTGCGGAGAGTCAAACAGGCGAAACAAAGTGGCCGCCTGTTGCGCTTGCGTGGCCTCCTTGCCATCGCTCGCAAAGTATTCCCGTGCCAGATCAGCAAAACCAAATTCGTCTTCAGGCGCAAACTCCCAGGCCATTTCCAACTCGATGGACTGGCCCATGGAGGCGGCATCGTCCATGAAAATTTTGGGCGCGGGTTTTTCAAATCGCAACAAGGCGCTGGCCGCCTTGACCTTCACACGTTTGCCGCTATCCAGCTCCACCTGCAATGACGCTTCGGATTCCGACAATACTTTACCGGCCAAAAATTTCCCGGCTTCATCGAACAATAGGTACATGCCGGAATTGTCCCATGGACAACCCAGGCGCTCACTGCCGCGCTCTTGCGCTAAGACCCTAGACTGGCCGACGCGCCAAGACGCCCGCCGGGTGTGCTGACGCGCCCGGCTTGGCCAGCGTTGAGCCGAGTTTGCTCAATCAGGAATTCCATAAAGGCCCGAGCGCGCGCGGGAATGTACTTGCGACTGGGCAGCGCGATGTAAATTGAAAAGCGACCCAAAATCCACGGCGCAAGCACCCTTTGCAGCAATCCTTCGCTCAAGTAGCTGGAGATGAGGCCTAGCGGTTGCATGCTGATGCCGGCGCCGTCCAGGGTCGCCCGCAGCAACGTATCACTGTGGTTGGCACTGAGAACAGGTTTGATGTTCGATACGGCAACCTGGCGGTCGCCCTCGTCGGGATTTATCAGGTGCAATACGCCCTGGGCGCTTGGAATGGTGGTCAAACGCAAATAATCAAACCGCTGTAGGTCTTCGGGTTGTTTGGGCACGCCCGCTCGCCTCAAGTAGACGGGTGAGGCGCACAGCAGGCCTTCCGAATCGATCACTTTGCGGGCGACGACGTTGGCGTCGTATTCGCTGCCTGCGCCCAGCAATGTCAGGTCAAACTCTTCGATCGGTGGTGACATAGGGGCGTCAACCGTGATGTCCAGCCGGACCTTCGGATAACGCTTGCGAAATTCCGCCACCACGGGCGCAAGAATGTGGACTGCCATCACAGGCTGGGCGTGGATGCGCAATAAGCCCGCCAGTTCATCGGTTTGCTGGCGCGTGTAGTTTTCAGCTTCATCCAAGTCATTGAGGATGTTGCGCACGCGAAGCAGATAGGCCTGCCCCGCCTCCGTGAGCGACTGTTTGCGTGTTGTGCGCTGCAGGAGGCGCGCCCCCAAGTGCTCCTCCAAATCCGTAATCAAACGCGTCATGACGGCCGCAGAGACTTCCAAGCTACGTGCCGCCGCCGCGAAACTGCCGTCGTCCACAACCTGTTGGAACGCGCGCATTGAAAGTAGCCGATCCATGGAGCTTCCTTTTTGAGATTGAAAAGCAGGTTACTAGGGTAAATACTAGGAATTCAAGCCCTTATTATTTCATATTTAACAATTAAATATTGAAATAAATACTATTTATCTTAGAATTTAGCAATAGTACAGTTCAACCCATCGATGAGCCGAAACCAAAGTGATGACTCACCGAGACTGGACAGGACGGAAAACGATGAGTTCCTCCTTGCCCGGTTTTATTAACTTGTATTGAAAAGGAATCATCATGAAATCGACATTTGCAAAATCTATGGTTGTTTTGGCCGCAGGCCTGATGGCCGGTGCGACTTTCGCTGCTGACGGCAGTGCCCTGACCCGCGAACAAGTTCGCGCGGACTACGCCCAGGCCCGCGCCGAAGGCACACTTTTGCCACAGGCTGAAGGCCACGTGGCCATCGTGCAGGCCAACACCACGCCCGGCATGAACCGCGAAGCCGTTCAGGCCGCCTATCTTGTCGCTCGCAAGGCGGGAACTTTGCCTACAGTGAACGAAGGGCAGCCGTCGAACCCAATGACGACAGCCACCAATTTGACGCGCGAAGCGGTCAAGGCTGACTACTTCTCAGCCCGCAAGGCTGGCACTTTGCCTTCCACCCACGAAGGCGCTTGAGGTGCGAGGGTTGGGGCGGGTTTCCAGTTATTGGACGCTTGCAACAAGCTGAGTGACACTCAATTCTGGCTTGTGAATCCCGCGCAAAAGGCGGGATTTTTGCGTTGTGGGGCCCAGAAAAGATGACTTTTGCGACCCATGCAGCAATTCCACAGAAATACCGGATTTCGACCCGCAAGCCTTCACGCCATCACCTTGGCGCCTGAGCAAGGCCCAAAAACTCAAATACCAAGCCCAAGTAGTCTTCAAATTCACCGAGGGCGTGGTCGCTGCCTTCGAGCAATGTGATGTGCGCTCCCGCATAGCGTGCCATCATTTCACGCCAATCAAGCACTTCGTCGCCTTTGGCGATGATCGCCAAATACTGATCCGGATGCGCCAGACCCGGCCGCTCCAGCGCCCGCAGTTCGTCCACATAGCCGGCCTGGAACACAAATTTCTCTTTAGGGTCATGCCAACTGCTGTGTTCACCGACATATTTCGCCAAATCGCGCGCTGCAAAAACCGCTGGATTGAGCAAAACCGCTTTGCAGCCTTGGATTTGCGCCACCCAAGTCGCATAGAACCCGCCCAGCGAGGAGCCGACCACAGCCATCGTGCCACGAGGCCAGCCCGCGATGCCGCTTTCAATCATCCGCGCTGCCTCAGCAGGTGAGGGGGGCAACTGCGGACACCACCAGATCACCTCTGGGAAATCCCGCGCGACACGGGCCGCCATCAGGCGCGCCTTGGCGGACTGGGGCGACGAGCGAAAGCCGTGCAAATACAGGATATGCGTGGTGGACTTCGGAGGCGTGTTCAAGGGCATGGGGGATGAGGATATGGGGCAAAAAAACGGACGTGGCATCCGACAGACGCAGGATAATCCCTTCCCATGCTTGCCACTTACGAAAAACCGTCACTTATGGCCCGGGTTCTGCCTTGGTTCAGCGGTTTTGATGGGCCGCTGGCATTTGCGGTCATTTTGCTGGCCGGTGCTGGCTTGGTCACCATGTATTCCAGCGGGCATGACCACGGCATGCAGTTTGAACTGCATGGGCGCAACATGTTGATTGCGGGCGGCATCTTGTTTGTCGTCGCGCAAATTGCGCCGCAACGCTTGATGCGCTTGGCGGTGCCCTTGTATATCGCGGGCGTTGCCTTGCTGGTCGCGGTGGCCATGTTCGGCATCACCAAAAAAGGCGCCCAGCGCTGGGTGAATGTCGGTGTGGTGATCCAGCCGAGTGAAATTCTCAAGATCGCCATGCCGCTCATGTTGGCCTGGTGGTTTCAAAAACGCGAGGGCCAATTGCGGCCCTTGGACTTCGCGGTGGCGGGCCTGCTGCTGGCAGTGCCGGTGGGCTTGATCATGAAACAGCCCGACCTCGGCACGGCGCTGTTGATTTTGGCCGCAGGCTTGGCCGTGATTTTTTTTGCAGGCCTGTCTTGGAAGCTGATTTGGCCGCCAGTGTTGGTGGGCCTGGTTGCTGTGGTTACATTGGTCATTTTTGAGCCGAGATTGTGTGCCGATGGCGTGAGTTGGCCACTTTTGCGCGACTAC
This sequence comes from Rhodoferax sp., assembly GCA_031365665.1. Classification (GTDB taxonomy): domain Bacteria; phylum Pseudomonadota; class Gammaproteobacteria; order Burkholderiales; family Burkholderiaceae_C; genus JANYCG01. The sequence continues at coordinate 14,613 of JANLYO010000122.1, forward strand.
CAGCAGCAACGCATTTGCACCTTGCTGGACCCGACACGTGACCCGCTGGGCAAGGGTTTTCACATCATCCAGGGCATGATTGCGATAGGCTCCGGCGGCGTGTTTGGCAAAGGCTTCATGCAAGGCACGCAAACCCACCTGGAGTTCATCCCCGAGCGCACCACAGACTTCATTTTTGCCGCGTTTTCAGAAGAATTCGGGCTGATCGGTGTCATCGGTTTGATCATCGCCTTCGCGTTTTTGATCATTCGCGGCCTGATGATTGCACTGGAAGCCCCCACGCTGTTTGCCCGCCTGCTGGCAGGCAGTGTCACGCTGATCTTTTTTACCTACGCTTTTGTGAACATGGGCATGGTCAGTGGCATCTTGCCAGTGGTGGGTGTGCCCTTGCCCTTCATCAGTTACGGGGGCACCGCGATGGTGACTTTGGGGCTGGGGCTGGGCATTCTGATGTCGATTGCCAAGTCCAAGCGGCTGGTGCAAAGCTGACCAATTCATGAACAAACATCCCGTAGGCATCGTTGGTGTGGGCAACATGGGCGGCGGCATGGCGCGCAATCTTTTGTCCAAGGGCTGGCCGGTTCGTGTGTGCGACATCGACCGCTCGAAAGTCGAAGCCCTGGAGGCAATTGGAGTTCTTGGCTGCGAAAATCCTGCGCAGGCGGCTGGCAGTTCTGCCGTCACCATCGTCTGCGTGATTGACGCGCAACAAAGCCACGATGTGCTGTTTGGCACCCATGGCATCGCCTCGGCCTTGAAGCCCGGCGGCACCGTGATGTTGTGCCCGACGCTGGCACCCGAAGACGTCGAAGGTTTCGCCCAGACCCTGCAACCGCTGGCCGTGCGCTTGATTGACGCGCCCATGTCGGGCGGACCGGCGCGCGCGGCTGAGGGCAGCATGAGTTTGATGGTGGCCTGCCGAAACGATGTGTTTGAGCAGCACGCGGGCCTTCTGCATGCACTGTCCGACAAACTCTTCCACGTGAGCCAAAAAGTCGGGGATGCTGCACGCACCAAACTTGTCAATAACCTTCTGGCGGGCATCAACCTGGTAGGCGCCGCTGAAGTGATGGCGATGGCGAAAAAAATGGGCCTGGATTTGGCTAAAACCATGGACGTGATCGAAAAGTCCAGCGGCCAAAGCTGGATCGGCTCCGATCGCATGCGCCGCGCGCTGGACGGCGATTTTGCGCCTCGCGCGCACATGACGCTGCTGGAAAAAGACACGCGATTGGCCGTTGAAGCCGCCAAATCGGCGGGCTTTTTCGGGCCACTGGGCGCAAGTGCGAGTGCGGTGTTTGCGCAGGCCAGTGCGGGCGGGCACTCGGCGCACGACGATGCGGCGCTGTTCAAGTGGCTCCAAAAGAGCTGAGTTCAAAAGCTGTAATACCTGCAAAAACCCGCAGCGTGTGCTTGCGGCCTAAAATGGTTGGATGATCTCCCGCGAACCCACCATCGAACGTTTGGCCATCGCCAAATCCCTCCTGCTCACGCCTTTTGGCCTGGACGAAACCCATCTGGCCCGCGCGCTCAATGAAATCAAGGCGCATCGTGTGGATGATGCCGACCTGTATTTCCAATACACCCGCTCCGAAGGCTGGAGCCTGGAAGAAGGCATTGTCAAAACCGGCTCCTTCAGCATCGACCAAGGGGTGGGCGTGCGCGCGGTCAGCGCCGAGAAAACCGCGTTCGCCTATTCCGACGACATCTCCGAAGCCTCCCTGTTGGACGCCGCCCGCACTGTACGCGCGATTTCCGCAGCGTCTAAAAGCGCCAAGGTCAAAACTCAGGCGACGCACGTGGCCAAAAGCCGCACGCTCTACAAAGACCTGGATCCGATTGCATCGCTCAGCAGCACGGCCAAAGTTGAACTCCTGGGCAAGGTCGAAACCCTGGCGCGCGCCAAAGACACCCGCGTTGCGCAGGTGATGGCGGGCCTGGCCAGCGAATACGACGTGGTGATGGTCGCCCGCGCAGACGGCACACTGGCCGCTGACGTGCGCCCGCTGGTGCGGCTGTCGGTCACCGTGATCGCCGAACACAATGGCCGCCGCGAAGTCGGCTCTGCTGGCGGTGGCGGCCGTTTTGGCCTGGCTTATTTTGACGATGCCTGCATCGAAAAATATGTCAGCGAAGCCGTCAAAGCCGCGATGACCAACCTCGAATCCCGGCCTGCGCCTGCAGGTGAAATGGCAGTGGTCTTAGGCCCCGGCTGGCCCGGCATTTTGTTGCACGAAGCCATTGGCCACGGTTTGGAAGGCGACTTCAACCGCAAAGGCTCCAGCGCCTTCAGCGGCAAGATCGGCAGACGCGTGGCGGCCAAAGGCGTCACGGTGCTGGACGACGGCACGATTGCCGACCGGCGCGGTTCACTCAACGTGGACGACGAGGGCAATGCCAGCCAGAAAAACGTCTTGATCGAAGACGGCATCTTGAAGGGCTACATCCAGGACGCCATGAATGCACGCCTGATGGGCGTCAAACCCACGGGCAACGGCCGGCGCGAGAGTTACGCCCACGTGCCCATGCCGCGCATGACCAACACCTACATGACCGGCGGCGACATGGACCCGAAAGAGATCGTTGCCAGCATCAAAAAAGGTCTATACGCCACCAATTTTGGCGGCGGGCAGGTGGACATCACCTCCGGCAAATTCGTCTTTTCGGCCAGTGAAGCGTATTGGGTCGAGAACGGCAAGATTCTCTATCCGGTCAAAGGAGCCACCCTGGTCGGCAGCGGCCCCGAATGCCTCAAACGCGTCAGCATGATCGGCAACGACATGGCCCTGGACAGCGGCGTGGGCACCTGCGGCAAAGAAGGCCAGAGCGTGCCCGTCGGTGTGGGCCAGCCGACGCTGCGCATTGACGGTTTGACGGTGGGTGGCACGGCTTGATTTGAATTGCCTGGATTTAATCATACCCAATTTGGGTATAAAAAACGTCAAATTTCAGCCAAAACCAAATTCTGATAATAAAATTAGCATCTAGGCCATGTTTTGTATGAATAGTTAGCTATACTAATAGTAGCATCCATTTTCTAGAATATGACCCTGTGCGATCAAATCAAGGGCGAAATCAGGGCCATTGAAGCGCCTTTGATACGGGCACTCAACGATACTGCAGGACTGGCGGCGGGGCACACCGATGTGTCACCTTAGGTGAAGGACTTCAAACCACATTCGCCCCGCGCTCAATCACCACTTGCGCGTCCAGCAAGCTTTGTGAATGGTTCAAGTCACTCTGGCTGATGAGGACCGAGAGGCCGCTGCCGCGCAGCTTGCCGACGACCTCGGCGAGGCGTTGCGATAGGGCTGGGGCGACGCCTTCAAAGGGTTCATCCAATAGCAGCAACTTCGTGCCGACACTCAAGGCGCGTGCCAGCGCGACCAGTTTTTGCTGGCCACCCGAGAGCAGCATGGCGCGGCGTTCCCGCATGTCGATCAACTCGGGCAACACGCTGTAGACAAAGTCGAGCCGCTCACGCAAGGGCAGCGTTTTGGAAACCCACAGCGGCAGGCAAATGTTTTCTTCCACTGTCAATTCTGGCACCAGGCCGCGATCTTCCGGCATATAACCAATGCCCAGGGCGGCACGGGCATGGGGCGGGGCGTTTGCCAGATCGATGTCGTCGAGCTTCAAGCGTCCCGCCAAGAGCGGCAAATGGCCCATGATGGTGCGCATCACCGTGGTTTTGCCGGCGCCGTTGCGGCCAATCAGGCCAACCATGGCGCCGGCCTCGATGCGGATGGAGAAGCCGCGCAGCACCTCGACGTTTTGGATCGCCACCTTGGCTGATTCAAGCATGATCATGCTTGGGCCTCCTTCACCGGATGCGCTGGATGGGTTTGGGGGGCGCTGCCCGTCACGTAACGCTGCACCTCGGGATCGGTCAACACGTTGCGCGCCAAACCGTCGGCAATCACTTTGCCGCTGTAAAAGGCGGCGACACGGCTGGCGTAGCGACTCACGATATCCATGTCGTGCTCCACAAATATCACCGTCACTGGCGCGCTGCCGCTGCTGCGTTCGATGGCCTGCATGACGGTGTCCATGGTGCCGAATTTTTCATCGGCGCTGACGCCGCTGGTGGGCTCGTCCAGCAGCAATACGCGGGGTTGGCCAGTGAGCGCCATGGCGATGTCGAGCAACTTGCGCACACCCCCGGGCAGCTCCAGCACCGGGCGGGCGGCATGTTGGCCCAGGCCAAAACGCGCCAGTAAATCCATGCCGTGTGCGACCGAGTCGGCATCGCGCGCATTTTTGAAAAACTGGCTGTGGCCCAAGCCGCAGTGCAGGGCGGTCAGTACGTTGTCCAGCACGGTCATGGGCAAACACAGCTGCGGGATCTGGAACGAGCGGGCTACGCCCCGTCGCGTGATCTCGCGCGGCGTGCGTTGTGTGATGTCTTCGCCAGCGAGGAGAATATGGCCTGCGCTGGGTTTCAAATAACCCGTGATCATGTTGACAAAGGTGGTCTTGCCCGCGCCGTTGCTGCCGATCAGGCACAGGCGCTCGCCCACGGCGACATCGATATTGACATCGGCAGCGGCAACCACTGCGCCGAAGCTGCGTTGCAGGCCCCGGGCTGACAAGACCGGTTGTGCGGTGTTTGGGCCGTGGCTCATGGCAGTTCTCCTGCTTTGCCAATCGGCCGGGGCTTGAACCGTTCGGCCAGGGACCCAAGCCCTTGGGGAAGGAAACGAATCACCAAAAGCAGAAAGAGGCCCAAGGCAAATTGCCAGGTATTGGGAAAATAGGCGCTTGAAAACGAACGCACCAGTTCCAGTAAAAACGAGCCCGCCAGAATGGCCACCACACTTTGGTGCCCGGCGAGGATGGCCACAAATACGAATTCACCGGAAGTTGTCCAGTAGCTGAAGTTCGGGTCAATATGGCCCAGCGCCATCACACTGAGCGCGCCGCCCACGCCACCCAAACCGGCGGCGATCATGTAGTTCCAGGCGACGACATTGGCCACCGATTGGCCCAGGTATTCGACCCGCAGCTCGTTTTCACGCACCGCCATCGACAACAGGCCCCGGTGCGAGTCGCAATACACGCGCACCAACGCAGCCAACACGCAGGAGAGGGTGGCGGTGACACACCAAAGCAGCAACTGAACCTGCCCTGCTGGCGCACGCCCGCCAAACAAGGTGGGTTGCGTCACATTGAACCCGTCGGAGCCGCCGAGCGCTTCGGTCTTGACCAAGACCCCATACAACACCATCGACAGTGCCAGCGTCAACATGGCGAAAAAGATGCCACGGTAACGCGCCAGCAGGGGTGCAAAAGGTGCAGCGATCAACAGGGCGCTGATGCCACCCAAGGCGCTCAATCCCAGGATGTCGGTGAAGCCGAGCCGGTTGAACGCCAAGGCAGCAGCGTAACCGCCTGCGGCAAACACCAGGCCTTGGCCAAAGGGCACCACGCCGCTGCGCATCATGACCAAAATGCCCATCGACACCAGCCCATTGGCCAGCGCGATGGTGCCCAGCGACATCAGCCACTTGGGCGCGACAAAGCCAGCGACTAAGAGGCCCAGCAGTGACAACACGGTGATGATGGCCAGCCGGGCGGACGAGTAGTTCGACACCAAGGCCGCAGAAGCCGCCCGTGATGCAGCATTTGGCGTTTGCATGCCGACCCCTAAATTTTGCGCGCTTGGATGCGCTGAAACAATCCTTCGGGCTTGAACACCAAAATCGCCGCCATGACAACATAAATGCTGAAAAGCTCTGCCGGTGGCCAGATGTGCACTGAGGCGGCGCGCGCCAAACCGACCACCAGCGCGCCAATCGCCGCGCCTTCGATGCTGCCCAGGCCGCCAATGATGACCACCGCGAAGCTCACAATGATCACACCCACACTCAGGCCCGGTTGGACGGAAATCATGGGTGCCGTCAGTGCGCCGCCCACGGCAGCAAAAAAGACGCCCACCATGAAGGCCAGGGTGTAAATGCGCGAGACATTCACGCCCATGCTGGCCGCCACTTCGGCGCTGTGGATGACAGAGGTGACGATTTTGCCCTGGCGGGTGCGGTTCAGCGCCCACCAGGTCACGACGCCACAGACCACGGCCATGCCGATGAGCATCAAGTCGTAACCCACATAACTCAAACCACCCAACTGCAGGTTACCAAAGGCTTGGTAGGTGTCCGACACGTAATACGGGTTGACGCCCCAGACCAGTTTGGTCACGTCTTCGAGCATCAAAAAAAGCGCATAGGTGACGAGCACCAGCAGCACCTCATCGCGCCCGTAAAACATGCGCAACAAGCCACGCTCCACCAGCGGCGCCAAGAGCGCCGCCACCCCGACTGCTGCCAGCAGCAAAGCCACCACACTCAAGGCGGGTGAGACTTTCATCGACAGCAGCCATGTGACCAAACTGGCCCCCGCATAGGCGCCCACGGCGTAGAAACTGCCATGGGCGATGTTCAGGATTTTCAGCACCCCGAACACCAGGGTGAGCCCCAGCGCCACAATGAACAGCCACGAGGCATAGGTGATGCCGTCGATCAGGATCGTCAACAGCAGGCTCATGCCCTGCACCCTTCAAGCGGCCACCGCAGAACCGGCTTTGCCGGGCTGCTGGTGGCGCCTCCTGAGGGGGAGGCGGCCGAAGGCCGCTTCGGGGGGGAGCCTATTTTTAGCATTTCGCGCCGGGGAAACCGGCCTTCATCCAGTCTTCGCTTTTCATGTTGGCGGGCGGGTTCACACACTCTGCGGGGAAACGCATGATGTCGTCCAGCACCACCATCTTTTTAGCAGCGTCCCAGCGTGTTTTGCCGATGGCAGTGTCTTGAATCGCCTGATGCCCGTCGCCCAAGGCCATGCGGATCGTTCCAGCGGGCGACTCCCAACTGCTGCCCTTGAGAGCGGCTGCAAGTTGCTCGTGCGTTGGCTTTTTGCCACCGTTGGCGGCCATCGCTTTTTCAGCGGCGAGTTTCAAGCCCAAGAGCGCCTGCGCCATCCGGTAGGGGGCCTGCACCGGGTAGACATTTTGGGACTTTTGGTACAGATCAAACCACCAATCGTTTAACGCCGATTTGGGCGACATCAGGCCATATGCGCCGCGTGCGCCAAGGATCACACCATTGGGCATTTTTTCGCCCAGACCTGGCAACACGTGGTCAGCGGCGGAGAAAACGGCGTTCTGTTTTTGAAACAAGCCGCGTGCGTTGCCTTGCAAAATGAAGGCTTGCAAATCACCGCCCCACAGGCTCGAATGCAAGATGTCAGCCGGTTTGGTCAATAGCGCCGAGATCTCGGTACCGTATTGGCCGGCGCCAAACTTTGGCAACAGGTCTGCGTCAGGCTTGGCGTTTTTATAGATTTGGCCCATGCTCAACATGAAGTCTTTTTTGCTGTCTTGCCCCCACGCGTAGTCCTGGTGGATCATGTTGTACGTGTCTACCTTGATGCCTTTGGCCTTCAGGTAAAGCGCCAGGGCCACGTTGTCCATGGCCGCGTGGGCAGCCGTGCGGAACACGTAGCTGTATTTGCCGTCTTCAAAAATGCGCGGTGTGCCGCAGTCGTACAGAATCAGGAATTTCTTCATCTCTTCGGCCACAGGCGCCACCGCCAGGCAATCGCCAGAACCGACGTAACCGATCACAGCGTCAACCTTTTCGCGGTCATACAGGGCGCGCATCTCCTGCACTTGTTTGGTGGCGCCGCCGTTTTCATCGACGTAAACCGGTTCAATCCGCATGCCGCCAAAACCGACTTTGTTGTAGGGAGCCGGTGCCTGGCCTTTGTTAAAAGCCTCAACCAACACTTTGGCGCCGTTGATGGCGGGCACGCCAAAACTCTCCGCCGCCTGGCCTGAGAGGAAACTGACGATGCCGACCTTGAAGGTCTCTTGGGCCACTACCGGCAAAGTCGCTAGTGCGACGGCGGCGGCAACGCAGGCTTAAAGCCAGCGAGCCGCAGGTGGCGTGGCGCGCAGCAAATGTGAAGTCATGAAAGTCTCCTTGAAGTTTGAACGGGCGATCAGTTTTATCGACCCCATGAACTGTCGCATATTTGGTGTTCGGGTTTTCATGGATGTGCTATATTTCCCCGAATGACCCGGTCTTGCTTTTACTTTGGCTACTTTTGGTTCTCACGCCCACAGGCGGTTGAGAGAACTGAGCGTCGCTGAAAAGCCCACCCAGTCTCCAAAAACCGCCAGATTCTGGCGGTTTTTTTTTGCCAACGATTTCCCAACCCAAGGAGCCCACCATGACCACTGCATCCGCTTCCACATCCGAAGGTGGCTGGTATGCCAACCCGGTTGAACGCCGCCGCGCTGCGGGCGCCAGCGACCGCACCAGCCGCACCGACGACGAACGCATCAAGGACATCACCGTGTTGCCGCCGCCCGAACATCTGATCCGTTTCTTCCCGATCGGCGGGTCAGCTGCCGAGTCGCTGATCACCGAGACGCGCCACAACATCCAGGACATCATGGCCGGCAAAGACGACCGCATGCTGGTGGTGATAGGCCCATGTTCGATCCACGACCCCATGGCGGCGCTGGAATACGCCCGCAAACTCAAAGTGCAACGCGACAAATACGCCGACACGCTGGAGATTGTCATGCGGGTATATTTTGAAAAGCCGCGCACCACCGTCGGCTGGAAAGGCCTGATCAACGACCCGTACCTGGACGAAACCTTCCGCATCGACGAAGGCCTGCGTATCGCGCGCCAGTTGCTGATCGACATCAATCGCCTGGGCCTGCCAGCGGGCAGCGAGTTTCTGGACGTGATCTCGCCGCAGTATCTGGGTGACCTGATCGCCTGGGGCGCGATTGGCGCGCGCACCACCGAAAGCCAGGTTCACCGCGAGCTGGCCTCGGGCCTCTCGGCGCCCATCGGCTTCAAAAACGGCACCGATGGCAACATCAAAATCGCCACCGACGCCATCCAGGCCGCTGCGGGGGGGCACCACTTTTTGTCCGTCCACAAAAACGGCCAGGTGGCGATTGTGCAGACCAACGGCAACAAAGACTGCCACGTCATTTTGCGCGGCGGTAAAACACCGAACTACGACGCCGCCAACGTCGCTGCCGCCTGCGCCGATCTGGAAAAAGCCAAACTGCCTGCGACGCTGATGGTCGATTGCAGCCACGCCAACTCGTCCAAGCAACACGAGAAACAGATCGAGGTGGCACGGGACATCGCCACCCAGGTTCAAGGCGGCTCCAAACGCGTCTTTGGTGTCATGGTCGAGAGCCATTTGCAGGGCGGCGCACAGAAGTTCACGCCTGGCAAAGACGATGCGTCCAAACTGGCGTATGGCCAAAGCATCACCGACGCCTGCCTGGGTTGGGAGGACTCGCTCCAGGTGCTGGAGGTGTTGTCGAGCGCCGTGAAGGCGCGACGTGGGTAGACTGTAGGAACCCCTTTTTCTGGAGACACCATGCTGCACCCCCAAGCCCGCGCCCTGCTTGATCTGATCGAGCAAAAAGGATTTCCGCCAACCCACACCTTGACGCCCGTTGAGGCGCGGCGCTTTTACCGGGAGCGGCGGAGTTTTTCGCAACCTGCGCCGCCGCAGGTACAGGAGGTGCGCGAGTTGATATCCGCCGGGCCGCTGGGGCCGATTCCACTGCGCCTCTACAAACCGGCCCAGCCGGGCGTCAGCAGTGCTGCAAATGCGCCGCTGCCCGTGCTGGTGTATTTCCACGGCGGTGGCTGGGTGATCGGCGATCTGGACACACACGACGTGTTGTGCCGCGAGTTGGCCAACGCCTCGGGCTGTGCGGTAGTGGCAGTGGACTACCGCATGGGGCCAGAACACGTGTTCCCCGCTGCGGTTGACGACTGTTTTTCCGCCACGCGCTGGGTGCATGACAACGCTGAGGTGCTGGGCTTGGACGCGACGCGTCTGGCCGTGGGCGGAGACAGCGCCGGTGGCAATTTGGCCGCCGCCATCTCGCTCATGGCGCGGGACAAAGCAGCAGGAGTTGACTTGCCCATCCGTTTCCAGCTCTTGATCTACCCTGCCACCGACATGCGCCGCCAGGCAGAGTCGCACACCCGCAACGGCCAGGGTTACATGTTGACCCGAGACACGATGGATTATTTTCAGGGCCACTACACCGGTGGCAATGCCGCGCATCAGCTTGACTGGCGTGCCTCCCCGCTCTTGGCCAGCAGCCACGCCAACTTGCCGCCAGCGCTCGTGTTGACGGCCGGATTTGACCCGCTGCGCGACGAGGGCCTGGCCTACGCGCAGAAGCTCAGCGACGCCGGCGTGAAGTCCACCCACGTTTCCTTTGAGCGCCAGATCCACGGTTTCATCACCATGGGCCGCGTCATTGATGAAGCCAACGTGGCGGTGCGGATGTGTGCAGGCGAGCTCAGAGCGGGCCTTGAAAGACAATCTACAGATGTATCGGCAAGACTTTAAAATGTTAACATGGGTATTAATTATATCTGAAGAAACCGGGAGTTTTAGAAAAAGTTAGGCCTTAGGTCACATATTTATTAGATACTTTGCTATATAAAATATAGCATACGGATTGACCGAAACTGCGCTGGACTGAATCGTAACGTTGGTTTTGGCTGCAAAACAAAGGAGCGCGAAATGTTGTTTGCCCGATGGTTTCTACGTCAAGTTGTTGTTGGCGTCGCGGGCTTGGGCCTGCTTGGCGGATTGGCCTTGCATGGCGCAAGCCACGCCCAAAAACGTTATGGGCCGGGCGTTACGGACACTGAGATCCTCATTGGCCAGACCATGCCCTATTCGGGGCCCATCTCCATGCTGGGCACGATGGGCAAAGCCAGCATGGCTTATTTTGACAAGGTCAATGCCGAGGGCGGCATCAATGGCAGGCGGGTCAAATTGCTGTCTCTTGACGACGGTTACAGCCCGACCAAAACCCTGGAGCAGACGCGCAGGCTGGTCGAGAGCGACGAGGTGCTGCTGATTTTCAACAACGTCGGCACCCCCACAAATGTGGCCATCCACCAGTACCTGAACACCCGCAAAGTGCCGCAGTTGCTCATCATGACGGGTGCCAACCGGTGGAACGACCCGAAGCGGTTCCCCTGGACGCTCAGCGGCATGATGTCCTACGACACCGAGGCGCGGATGTACGCCAAGCACATTCTGGCGAACATCAAAGAGCCCCGGATTGCCGTGTTGAGCCAGAACGACGATTTTGGCCGCGACTTTCTCAAGGGGCTCAAGGCTGAATTGGGCGAGCGCGCCAAAACCATGATCGTCGTCGAAGCCACCTACGAGGTAACTGATGCCACGGTGGATTCGCAACTGGTTCAACTCAAGGCCTCCAATGCCAACGTGTTCATGAACTTCTCCAATGGCAAGTTCGCCGTGCAGGGCCTGCGCCGGGCTGGCGAAATGGGCTGGAAACCCCAGGTTTATCTGCCCGTGGGGTCAACCTCTATCGCCTCCATCTTGCGCCCCGCAGGGCTGGAGCACGCGATGAATGCGATCACGATCTCAAATCAAAAAAACCCGCTGGATCCGCAGTGGAACGATGACCCCGGCATGAAGGACTACCACGCGTTCATGAAGCGATATGCGCCTTCCCTGGAGGCGCAAGACTCGCTCAATGTTTCGGGTTACTCGATGGCCAAAATACTGGAGGAAGTGCTGCGGCGCTGCCGCGATGACCTGACCCGCGACAACGTCATGCGGCAAATGCTCAGCCTCAAAGACTACGCCACGCCCGTGTTGCTGCCAGGGGTCACCCTGACTACCGGTCCTGATGACTATGAGTTGTATGGAGCGATCAAGCTCCAACGGTTCGACGGCAAATCATGGGTGCCTTTTGGCGGCCCGATTTCAAGGTAGTTTCAACCCCTGTAAGCCGCCGCAGTGTCGTCCAGCATCTTCTGCAAAGCGGCTTTGGACTGGTAGCGGCCTTTAAGTACCACGCCCCAGATTTTGTTCAGATGGGCGGCGTCCAGGCCCGGCGCGCGGAACACGATGTTGTAGTTGCGGGACATGCCAAAGGCGCCCTGCATGCGCGCGCCGATGGCCTCGCGCACCAAGCTGCGGCCACCGTCGCAACCGACCAGATACTGCGCTTCAATCCCGCTGGCGTCCCCACTTTCGAGGTGTCGCACGGTGGCCAAAATTGAGGCCTCAGTTTGCTCAAACCCCCGCAATTCGGCATTCAGCCTGACCTGCGCGCTGGGCACCGAATCGAGGTGCTGGCGCATCACTTGCTCCAGCATGTACTGCGGGATCCACTGCGCGTGGTCGGCGTACAGCGGGTTGCGGCCCGGCGCGCAATACATGGCATTGTCAAAGCGTGCCAGCAGGTGCCCCTTCAGGCGTGTGGCGAAGACCACGTTGGACGGGTAATCGACCCCAAACGGCGAGGCCTCGTGCAGCGCATCCGCGATGCCCCAGCTCTATCGCCAGCCCCTGGCCAACCGGCCCGGCGCCAATGATGAGGACTTGTGTGGTCTGCCGCAGGTGCGTCGTAAATGCCGTTGTTGATATGGGTATTAATTATTTTGGAAAAATGAGCGGTTTTTGAAAAATTTTGTAACTACTCAGCCCCCTCTTGACGCGCTATTAAAAGCAGAGCGACAATTGGAACCGTGCAAAGCCCGCCAGATCTAAGCCAACTGAGCCATGCGCAGAAGGACGAACTGATTCTGTATCTTTGGGGCCAAGT
>JANLYO010000059.1:0-37951 GCA_031365665.1 Rhodoferax sp.
CCCGCATGGCAACCCAAGCGGGCGGTTTCAAGGTGGATGAACTGAAGATGGCTGCTTAACATACCCAAATTAGGTGCGATTGATGGCTGCGGCAAAATATTTAAACAAAATTGGCATCTAGGTCACGTGAAATAAGCACAATGAGCTATCAAAAACGTAGCAAAGACGAATTGGCAAAACGCGTTGCCCAAGACATTCCCGAGGGTGCCACGGTGAACCTGGGCATCGGCATGCCCACGCTGGTGGCCAACCACATGGCCAAAGACATCGAGGTGCTGCTGCACAGCGAAAACGGCATCTTGGGCATGGGTCCGGCGCCCGCTGCGGGGGAAGAAGACTACGACCTCATCAACGCAGGCAAACAACCCGTCACGCTGCAAAAGGGTGGCGCGTTTTTCCACCATGCCGACAGCTTTGCCATGATGCGCGGCGGGCACCTCGATATTTGCGTGTTGGGCGCGTTCCAGGTCTCAGCCACGGGCGATCTGGCCAACTGGAGCACTGGCGAGGCGGGGTCAATCCCGGCGGTCGGTGGCGCGATGGACCTGGCCATTGGCGCAAAGCAGACCTGGGTGATGATGGACCTGCTCACCAAGACCGGCCAGAGCAAAGTTGTCAAAGCCTGCAGCTACCCGCTGACAGGCATTGGCTGCGTCAAACGCATTTATTCAGAACTGGCCACGCTGGACTGCACGCCGCAGGGCCTTAAACTGGTGGACAAAGTAGACGGCCTGGGCCACGCCGAGCTTGAAGCCTTGATCGGCTTGCCGGTGCAGGCCTGATCCCGGAAAATCCTTTCAATCTTCTGCAATATCCGTTTGATCTGAATAACCGTTCGGGCTGAGCCTGTCGAAGCCCTTTCAACCGTCGTCCTTCGTGAGCATTTCGACAGGCTCAATGCGAACGGATCAAGGATTCAACCATGACCACTCAAGCCTACATCTGCGATGCCATCCGCACTCCCTTCGGTCGTTACGGCGGCGCGCTCTCCAGCGTGCGCACCGACGACCTTGCCGCCGTACCGCTCAAGGCGCTGATGGCGCGCAACCCGAATGTCGATTGGCTGGCCGTGGCCGACGTGATCTACGGCTGTGTCAACCAGGCCGGCGAAGACAACCGAAACGTGGCCCACATGGCCAGCCTGCTGGCGGGCTTGCCGATGGAGTTGCCCGGCAGCACGGTGAACCGCCTGTGCGGCTCCGGCATGGATGCTGTCGGCACCGCAGCGCGGGCCATCAAGGCCGGCGAAGCGACACTGATGATCGCCGGCGGCGTCGAGAGCATGAGCCGCGCGCCCTTTGTGATGGCCAAAGCCGAAAGCGCCTTCAGCCGCAGCGCGCAGATTTTTGACACCACGATTGGCTGGCGCTTTGTCAACAAACTCATGAAAGAAAAATACGGCGTCGACGCCATGCCCGAGACGGCAGAAAACGTGGCGGCCGACTACAAGATCAGCCGAGAAGACCAGGACAAGATGGCGCTGGCCTCGCAACTCAAGGCAGTGGCGGCGCAGAAGTCCGGCTTCTTTGAAGCGGAGCTGACGCCAGTGACCATCCCGCAAAAGAAGGGCGATGCCATCGTTGTGAGCAAGGATGAACATCCGCGCGAGACCAGCATGGATGCTCTGGCCAAACTCAAAGGCGCTGTCAAACCCGAAGGCAGCGTGACGGCCGGCAATGCCAGCGGCGTGAACGACGGCGCGTGTGCGATGCTGATCGCTTCTGAAGACGCCGCGAAAAGGAACGGCCTCACGCCCCGCGCGCGCATCGTGGGCATGGCCACTGCCGGTGTGCCCCCACGCATCATGGGCATTGGCCCTGCGCCTGCCACGCAGAAGGTGCTGGCGCTCACGGGCCTGAAGATCGAGCAGATGGACGTGATCGAACTCAATGAAGCCTTTGCCGCGCAAGGCCTTGCCGTGCTGCGCCTCTTGGGCCTGCAAGACGATGATCCGCGCGTCAACCCCAATGGCGGCGCGATTGCTCTGGGCCACCCGCTGGGTGCCTCCGGCGCGCGCCTTGTCACGACTGCTACCAATCAACTACACCGCGTCAAAGGGCGATACGCGCTGTGCACCATGTGCATCGGCGTGGGGCAGGGGATTGCGATGGTGATTGAGCGGGTGTGAGTTTGGATGCTGTGTGCAATTGCTCACGACTCAAGGGTGCGAGCCTAGAAGCGCGGTGAAAGAGCTGCACGCATTGGTGGACTATGAAAATGTCCAGCCCACACTTGACGAATTGGGAAAGCTCGCGCCCGGGTTTACTGATGTCTGGTTGTTCCACGGCCCGCATCAGATTCAAAGAGCCGCTCAATTTGCCGAAGATCGCGCGCGCGTAACGACGGTGCCACGGTCCGGCGCGGGCCCTAACGCGCTGGATTTTCATCTCTCGTTTTATCTGGGCTATGTGGCTGCCAAGCACCCGGACGCTCGGTTGGTGATTGTGGCCAATGACAAAGGTTACGACCCCATGATTGCCCATGCCAACCTGTTGGGCTTCACGGCCATGCGAGTGGGTTACAAAGCCAAGCCCGCACCTGTGGCAAAGGCGGCATCTGCTAAAAAGGCAGTGACGGCGACAGTGCCCACACCAGCCAAGAAAGTGGTTACCCCAGCGGCGTCGGCAAAGGCGGTTGCCAAAAAAGCAGCGGTTACGCGCGTGCGTGCAGTAAGGGCGGCCACGTCCAAAGCGCCAGCCAAGAAGGCAGCTGCAAAGAAAATTGCACCGCAACGGGCCGCAGCAAAAAAGGTGACTGTTAAACCTTCAGCGAAGAATTCACCCGCACCCAATCAGACAAAGCCCGCAGCAGCAAAGGTGGCCATGGCGACCAGCCCGGACCCGAAGACGCTTGCCCGCATTCAAAAAGGCTTGACCAAGATGGGCAACAATGCGCCGCACAAGCTTATGCCATTTTTGCGACATGTCGGTGCGTTGCTGGGGAAGGGCAGCTCCGCAGAGCAGATTGACGCAGTGGTAGCCAAGTTGGAGGCGGCAGGTGTCGTGCGTGTGGCTGGTGATTTGGTGCTGTACTCAGTTTGAGGCCACGATTCCGGCCTTGACGGCATAATCCAGGCGAGAGAGCACCATGATTGAGATTATCGAACAGCACCGTTCCGAAGTTGCCGCGCTTTGCAGCCGTTTTGGCGTTCAAAGCCTGGAGGTGTTTGGTTCGGCAGCCAATGGCGCTTTTGACCCGGCTCGCAGCGACATCGATTTTTTGATCGAGTTCAGCGTGGACGACAAGAGCAGCCTGTTTCATCGCTACTTCGGCCTCCAAGAAGCGCTGGAGCAATTGTTTGGCCGCAAGATTGACCTGGTGACCGCCTCCGCGCTGAAAAACCCGTATTTCATTGCGGCTGTCAATCAGTCCCGTCAACCTGTCTATGCATCCGCGCGCGCCCAAGCTGCTTGAAGATATCCGCAGCGCGGCGGACTTTGTCAAGGCAGCGACTCAGGGTGTGGCGCTGGAACAATTCAAGCAAAACCGGTTGCTGCGCCAAGCCGTGGAGCGCAATTTTGAAATCATCGGCGAAGCCCTGCGGCGTCTGGAAAAAGACGACCCCGACGCCGTTACCCACATCACAGATTACCGTCGCATCATCGCGTTTCGCAATGTCTTGATCCACGGCTACGACGTGATTGACCCCGCCATCGTCTGGAGCGCCATAACAGATGACCTTGCATCGCTGCTGAGGGACGTGCAAGCGCTGTTGGACAGCGTGGGTGGTTGATGCCAACCACTTGCCCGGACATCATCGCGTAGGGGTCCGGGCATCTGGCTCCACGAAGACGCGCTGGACTTCATTCAATGACGTGGCAGTCGTTGCGAGACTCCAATCAATCAAGTGATGCGCGCCAACGTGCTGGCGCATCATGTGCAGGAATCCTGAAACTCAAAGCATTTGCAGCTTCATCGCGGCAAACGCTCGGACAATCTCTTCAAGTCTCATCACCAGTCACAACCGGTGCACTCGGAACCAATCCCGGAAAATAATCAAAGTCGCTGCTTTGACCTCTTGCAGCCTCAGACTTCAAATAATCCAGCGTCATGACCGATGCCATTTTTTCTGACACGGCGCTGGCAATGAGCCGGTTCGGTTGCGATCGCCTGGTTTTCCACCGTAGCCACAGCGCATGATGAACATCCCAATGAAATAGGCAGGACTGAACCATGTTCTTGGATTTCGAGGTATTTCTGGCATATTTACATAAATAACCTAAAATGCCAATTAATCAAAATTTATCAATTTTCACCATGAATCCCACAAGTAACCTCTCCAATGGCAGAGTCGTCGTGCCCGCAGTCTTGCGGGCGCAGCTCGACCTGCGCGATGGCGACCAACTGATTTGGTCTACCCACAACGGTGATTTGGTGGCCACCACCCGACGCGCGCAGTTGCAAAAAGCCCAAGCCGTATTTCAAAAATTCGTGCCTACGGGCTCCGCGTCAGCCGCTGGTGAATTGCTGGCTGAGCGCAGGGCCGAGGCTGAAAAGCCGTGAGCAACAAAAGTGCGCTCGGCACGCTACTGGATGCATCGGCAGTGCTGGCGTTTTTGCAGGGCGAGCCTGGGGCCGAGATGGTGCGGGTTGCCTTGGAGGCCGACCATTGCTGGGTGGGTGCCGCGAACCAGGCTGAGATCATCGCCAAATCGATTGACCGTGGCGTCGACAGACCGAGCCTGCACGCTGTGTTGGCAGCTTTGGCTTACACCGTGGTGGCGATCACGCCCGAAGATGGCGCGCAAGCCGGTTGGTTACGCCAATCAACGCGCGCCTTGGGTTTGAGTTTGGGCGATCGCCTTTGCCTGGCGCAGGCGCAACGCTTGAAAGCCAAGGTATTGACGGCAGATCGACCTTGGGTCAACGTCGCCTCCGAGCTGGGTTTGACGATTGAGTGCATTCGGCCCAATGGGCATTGAAAGCGCAATCAGCGTCATGTGGTCACAGGCAAACCCCAGCAATGAGGACACAGCTTGCTTTTTGACAAATCTCGCTTGGCCGCAATGACCCAGCAAGTTCCAAGAGCGCCGCTAAACCCCCAACACCACCAACTGATCCGCCCGCGCCTGTGGCACGCAAGCAGGTGCAATGCCTTGGTCGAGCGTTACAAAACGCGCATCGTGCGCCACCGCGAGAGCAAGCAGGTAAACATCTGTGAGCTGTGCAGGGCGCACGGTATAAGACCAGTCAATAACCTTCGTGGTGACGGTATTCACGTTGTCAGCCCAAAATTCATGCAACGGGTTTTGCATGGCTTGCTCCAGGCCCGCGACGACTTGCTGCATCGGCAGGCGGTTCGGGTAGCTGGGCTGCGACAACACGCGGATGCAGCCGTTCAGCGTGATCGGGCAACTGGCCCAGCCCGCGCCGCCATGGGTTTGCAGCCATTGGGCCGTCAGCCGGTGGTGGACGTGGCTGGCGTCCAGCAGGGCGATCAGGACGCTGGTGTCAAGCAAGGAGCGCACGGCGGCCCATCAAACGTGACTCAAGGGCCAAGCAAAACACCAATCACGCGCCGGTCAGTCGCCAAGCTCGTCACGGAGCGCGCGGACCATGTCGTTGGTGACGATATTGCCACCGCTGGTCAAAGGCGAAAAGCCATAAACGGGCTTGGGCGCGGACACCTTGTGTGCGGAGATGGGGGCATCGGAATACGCCAAGCCGATGGCGATGGCACGGCGCATCACGTCCGATATCACCCGCCCCGCCGTGGAATGGCCGGACTGGGCCAGCGCCTTGGCGGCGGCGAGCACGTCAGCGTCAATGTCAAGTGTGGTGCGCATGGGGTGATTGTATCTGATGCCATCACATCAGATGCAAGCCCTATTGCAGGGTCAACGCGCCGCCGAAGATGTTCAGGCAACCCGCGTTCGTTGCTCCTGCACCCCTGCAACCTGGCGCAAGCCTGCGCTGGCGGCATCACAGGCCGCCAGCCGCTGCCAAAACTGCACGGTCAAATCCCGTGCGATGCCCCAGGTGGCGGCGGAGCCGGGCGATTTTTGCGGCGCGGCAAACGGGGTGTAACCCATCTCGTCGCGAAACTCGTTGGGGCGCCAGACCATAGGCAACATGTCAAACACGGGGGCCAGTGTGAAGTGGGGTTTGGCCAGTTGCGCGAGGTCGTCCACAAAAAAATTGAGGTTGCCAAAATGCATGTCAGTATTGCCGATGAGCCGGCCAAAATCGCGCAAAAAGCGAACGCGGCGTTCGTCGTCGGCGCTGAGCAAACCGCGCTGCGCCAGCAGCTCGCAACTGGCCACCCAGTGCTGCTGCGGGCCGCCCGCAAACGGCGCATGCAGGGCTGACAAGGGCAACACGTGGCGTTTGCCTACTATGCCCACGCGATCAAAACGGATGGACTCCAGGTAGGTGCGTCGCCCGGATTGAACGATGCGTGATGCTGCTGCGCTGACACCGCCTTGCGCCAAGACCTCCAAGGCCAGGTGCTCCGCCCACAACAGATCATGCCAACGCTCGCCAAAGGGGGTGCCGCGCGGGGGTGAAAACTTGACGACCACGCGTTGATAGCCCTCAGGGGCATTGAGGTGGGCCACAAACTTCGGCTGTTCGCCGCCAGCCGACGAACCGGCAGGCAGGGTTTGGGTCACGTCTGCCGCAATGGTGTCGTAATGCGCTCCACGCCGTGCAAGGTCCAGTGGCGCTTCGGGCAGCAGTTCGCCGATTTCGTCGCCCAGAGTAAAGGCCCCTGGCGCATCATGGTCACTTGTCAAAATGGCGTGCAGGGTTTCCTGCAATGTCCAGTCGTCTGGGTTGGCGCTGGCGTAGCCCAATTGCTGGCCAAGTAAACGGCCCATAAAGCCTTGCGGGCGCAGGCTGTGCAAAAACCACGGCAACTTGCCATGGGTCAGAGACTCAAAACTTCCAAACGCGAGTTCGGACACCACACGAACATGGTTGTCGCCCAGCAAAAACAGGCAGCCCCAGCGCACACTGGATCCCCCAGCATCCACCACGAACAGCGGTTGCTGGCCTGGCCAGCGGCTCAAAATGGTTTGCACCTGGGCATACCGCGTGCTTCGTGCTGCGCCGATGACCAATAGACCTTGCGCCGCGTCTGCGGCGAGTTGCGCGAGGGCGCGCGACACCGCTGGTTGACTTTTGCCGGTGGCAGCCTGAAGTTGCGCAGCCGTCCACATGCCCCGTGTGGGAAGCAGACCTTTGATGCTTGTGGCAAACGCGTCAAGTGGCATAATTTGAATTGTATAAGAATTTATAAAAATTGATAAATGTTAATAAAAACATATGGTTATATATTTTTAGGCTAAAAAATGAATAAATAAAAGTAAAAATACTGGAATTTACAATTTCAATGAATGTGTCGAATCGCCCTGTTGGCCGCCGCAACAATTCTGATACAACCTGAGCTACAGAAAGAAAGGCACTTAATGGCAAACACCTTGGGCTGGATCGGCCTGGGCCGCATGGGCGAGGCGATGGTCAAGCGGCTGTTGAAGGCCGGGCATGGCGTGAACGTGTGGAACCGCACGGCGGCCAAGGCCGAGCCTTTGAAGGAATACGGCGCGACGGTGGCGGCGGGCAGGGCTGAGCTTGCGGTTTGCGACATCGTGTTCACGATGGTGTCCACCACCGACGACCTGAAAGAAGTGTTGTTTGCAACAGGTGGCCTGTGCAGCGGCGCCCCAAAGCCCAAGGTCGTGGTGGACTGCTCCTCGATTTCGCAGGAAGGCTCTGCCGAAATCCGTGAACGCCTTGAGTCGCTGGGCGTGGCCTACCTGTGTACGCCAGTCTCGGGCAACGCCAAGGTGGCCAAGGCCGGCAAACTGCTGATGGTCTCAAGCGGCCCCAAAGCGCTGTATGACCAGGCAGAGCCCTACCTGCAGGCGATGGCGCGCAAGGTGATGTGGGTGGGCGAGGGTGAACTCGCGCGCATCTGGAAGATCGCCCACAACACCATGTTTGGCGTGGTCATCCAAAACCTGTGCGAGATCACCGTGCTGGCCGAAAAGGCCGGCATTCCGCGCCACGTGTTTCTGGAGAGCATCAACGACTCGGTGCTGGGCTCGATGTACACCCGCTACAAATCACCGGTGCTTACCAACCTCACGTTTGACCAGGTTACGTTCACGCCGAAACTGCTGCTCAAGGACATGGATTTGGGTATGGCCACGGCCAAAAAATACGGTGTGGCCATGCCCACTGCGGCGGCCACACGTGAGAGTGTGGCGCGCATGGTCGGGCATGGGCACGACAACGTCGATTTCGCCATCCTGTTGCAGGAAACCGCGAACGATGCCGGCCTGACGCTGGTGTCGGAAAACAAGGTGGTTGACGACGGCCTGCAGTCCTGAGCCGGGATCGACGATGACCCGCACGCTGTTCAAAAACGCGCACATCATCACGATGGACGCCCAGGGTGACCTGGCGCAGGGCGATGTGCTTGTCAGCGGTGATGCCATCGCGGAAATCGCGCCGTCCATCCACGCCGATGACGCGAATGTCGTCGATGCAAAGGGCTGTATCATGATCCCTGGCCTCATCAACGCCCACATGCACACGTGGCAAACGGCCTTGCGTGGCCTGGCGGCCAACTGGACGTTGCTGGAGTATTTCCAGAAGATGCATGTCGGCCTGGCCACGGTGTTCGAACCGCAGGACCTCTACATCGCCACGCTCGTCGGCGCGCTCAACCAGCTCAATGGCGGCACCACCACACTGGTGGACTGGTGCCACAACAACAAGACGCCTGCACACAACGACGCGGCGATTCAGGGTCTGCTGGAGAGCGGCATCCGCGCGGCCTTCATGCACGGCACACCCAAGCCAGACCCGAAACCGGGCGAGATGCCTTTTTGGGAAGTGCCGCACCCGCGTGCCGAAGTGGAGCGGCTGCTGAAAAGCCACCAGGGCAAGGCGCTGCTGAGCATCCACGCCGCCGTGCTGGGGCCGCATTATTCAACGCTCGACGTGGCTCTGCACGACTTCCGCATGGCCAAGGAACTGGGCCTGATCGCCTCGATGCACCAGGGCGGCGGCCCGGCCCGCACGCTCGACGGCTGGGAAAAACTTGAAGCCGCCGGTTTGCTGGGCAGCCACATCAATATCGTGCATGGCCATGCGCTCAGTGACGATCAGCTCAAGCGTTTCTGCGATTTGGGCATGAGTTTCTCAGCGGCGGCTGAAAGCGAAATGAGCCAAGGGCATGGCCACCCGATCACAGGGCGTCTGCTGGCCTTGGGCAAAGCGCCGTCGCTGGGGGTTGATCTGGAGTCGGTGATGGGCGGCGAGATGTTGTCGCAGGCGCGCATCGCGCTGGGCATTCAGCGCAGCTTGGACAACGTAGCGCACCGTGCGGCACATGGCACGATTCCGGCGACCACCACCGTCACCACCCGCCAGGCGCTGGAGTGGGTCACGGTGGAAGGTGCGCGCATGTTGGGCCAACTGGACCGTATCGGCTCACTCAAGGCCGGTAAGCAGGCCGATCTCGTGTTGATCCGCGCCGATGCGCTCAACCTGCAGCCCATCCACAACGCGGTGAGCAGCGTGGTGATGCAAACCAGCCTGGCCAATATCGACAGCGTGATGGTGGGCGGTGTGTGGAAGAAGCGCGCGGGCCAGTTGTTGGGCGGGGACTTGAAGCCAAAATTGGCGGCGCTACAGGCGTCGGGTGAAAAAATCGCACGTGCGCTGGCGCTGTGAAGTGGCGGCCCGCCAAGATTGTCCAAATTCAAATGCTATAAAAAAGGAAGCTACATATGAATATATTACGTGACCAGCATGGCAATATCACCATCCACATGAAGGAGACGACATGACATACACCTTTGCCCTGTGCGCGCTGGCGCTGACTTCTGTAGGCGCGTTGGCGCAAAGTTATCCGGCCAAGACCATCAAGTTTGTGGTGCCGTTCACGGCTGGCAGCGCCACCGATATTGTGGCGCGCACCGTGGGCGACGCCATGGCTAAAAGCATGGGCCAGTCCATCATCATTGAAAACCGGCCAGGTGCTGGCGGCACCATTGCCGCCGCCCAGGTGGCCCGCAGCGAGCCAGACGGCTACACCCTGCTGGTGCATTCGTCTGGCCACGCATTGAACCCGGCGCTTTACCCGAATCCTGGTTACGACACACTCAAGGATCTCACCGGCATCACCACCTTGGCCGCCATCCCGAATGTGTTGGTGGTGAATCCGGCCAAGGGTTGGAAAACCCAAGCCGATGTGGTGGCAGCGGCAAAAGCCAAACCCGGCCAGCTCAATTACGCATCTGCCGGGGTCGGCAGCGGCACCCACATGAATGGCGAGATCTTTCGCCTGCAGTCCGGCATTGACGTTCTGCACGTGCCGTACAAAGGCACACCGGATGCGATGACCAACGTCATCGGTGGCTCCAACGACTGGTTTTTTGCGCCGCTGGCAGCGGCTTTGCCCTTGATCAAAGACGGCAAATTGCAAGCGCTGTCTGTCAGCACCAAAGCCCGCGCATCCACCTTGCCGCAAGTGCCGACCAGCATTGAAGCGGGCCTGCCCAACTCGGACTACACGCTGTGGGTGGGCATGATTGCGCCCAGCGCCACGCCACCAGCGGTGATCAAACGCCTGCACGACGAGGCGCTCAAAGCACTGGCCAGTGCGGAGATCAGGGAGCGCATGGTCAAACTCGGTGCTGACCCCTTCAGCATGAGCCCGGACGGCTTCAACGCCTATATCAAGAGCGAGATGGAGGTGGCGGCGGCGATCGTCAAGGCTGCCAATCTGAAGGCGCAACAGTGAAGTAGCTTTGAGGAGGATAAAAACAAAACGCTCACCTTGTTTTTTTCAGATGGCAAAACACAGGTTTGAATTGAATGTCAACGGCAGCCACCGGGCGGTGGTCGCGGATGGCGACACCCCTGTTCTGTACATCCTGCGCAATGACTTGGCATTGACCGGTACCCGGTTTGGCTGCGGCGCTGGTGAATGCGGCGCCTGCCACGTGTTGCTCGACGGCAAGTCGGTGCCCGCCTGTGACACGAGCTTGTCTGCGGCGGCAGGGCGCACCCTGTTGACGGTAGAGGGTTTGACTGCGCCAGGCGGGCAGAGCGCGGCGTTGCACCCCCTGCAGCAGGCCTTCATCGATGAGCAGGCCGCGCAATGCGGTTATTGCGTCTCGGGTATCTTGATGAGCGCAGCGGCATTGCTGGCAGACTGTCCTGACCCGTCAGAAGAGGAGGTTCGCACCGCGCTGGACAAACACCTGTGCCGCTGTGGCAGCCACAACCGCATCGTGCGAGCGGTGTTGCGGGCGGCCGGCGTGATGCGGGCTGCTGCCGTGGCACAGACATGAACGAGCCCGTCACAACACTGCCAACCAGCTTGAGAGCCAACCCGCGATTGAGCCAGTGGTTGCGTTTTCGTGCCGACGGCACGGTGCAGGTTCGAAGCGGCAAAGTTGATCTAGGCCAGGGCATTTCCACCGCACTGGCGCAAATCGTGGCTGAAGAGTTGGACATTGACATTCGCCGCATCCACATGCAGGGCGTCACCACAGCATCCAGTCCGAACGAAGGCATGACCTCCGGCAGTCTATCGGTGCAGGACTCTGGCAGCGCCCTGCGGCTCGTCGCGGCCCAGGCGCGGGTTTGTTTTCTGGATGAACTGGCCCGGCAACACGGCCTGGACCTTGACCAGCGCACCCGGCTGGCGGTGCAGGATGGCCAGGTTTCCATCGGTATCTCCCAACCCATTGGCAGCTACTGGACACTTGGCGATTTAGGTTTGTTGGAGCGTGACGCTGCGGCGCAAACCAAGCCCAAGCCCACGGGCTTGCACCGTCTGGTTGGTACACCGGTGCGGCGTCTCGATCTGCCACCGAAGCTGGCGGGCCAGGCCGCTTTTGTCCACGACATGCGTTTGCCCGGCATGTTGTATGGCCGGGTGTTGCATTTGCCTTCCCCGTCAGCGGAGCTGTTGCAAGTGGATCTGGATGCCGTCCAGGCCCTGTCTGATGTCGTGGCCACGGTGCGTGATGGCCGTTTTGTGGGCTTCATCACACGTGACGAATACGGCGCCGTGCTGGCGATCAAAAAGCTCCAGGGCTCGGCGCAGTGGCGGGAGCCAGCCTGTTTGCCAAGCCTTGACTCACTACCGGCATTTCTGCAAAACGCGCCACTGGAAACCAGCGTGGTAGGGGAAAAGGCGGCGACAGGCGCTGAAGCCAACGAAGAAGCAGACGCAGTAACCCGTGCCAAACCACGCGACGTGGCGGCCTTTAGCGCCAGTTATTCACGTCCGTTTCTGGCCCACGCGTCCATCGGCCCGTCCTGTGCGGTGGCGCGATTTACGGCCAACCCTGAATCCACGGTGTTGGAAGTCTGGTCACACAGCCAGGGTGTGTATAACCTGCGTGCCGATTTGGCCTTGATTTTTGATCTCCCCGCCCAGGCCATCACGGTGCACCATGTCGAAGGCGCGGGTTGTTATGGCCACAACGGTGCGGACGATGTGGCCTGTGATGCGGCCCTGCTCGCACGTGCCGTGCCGGGCCAGGCCGTGCAGGTCACGTGGTCACGTGAAGATGAATTGGGGGTCGCGCCGTTTGGCCCTGCCATGCGGGTGGAGCTCAGGGCTGAATTGAATGCAGGCCTTCATCGTGGACTTGACACCGGTCCGGGCACAAAAAAAGTCCGTATCACCCACTGGCAACACCAGGTCTGGTCCAACGGCCATGGCCTGCGGCCGGGGCGCGGCAAAGTGCCGGTGCTGCTCGCGGCCAGCTTGATCGGCAAACCATTTGCGCCGCAAGTTTCGGTGAACGCGCCCTTGGCTGCGGGCGGCGGAGCCGAACGCAATGCGGTGCCGCTGTACAACTTTGCGTCATGGAAAGCCACCAGCCACCGCTTGCTGACGATGCCCGTGCGCAGCTCCGCGCTGCGGTCGCTCGGTGCGCACGCCAATGTGTTTGCGGCCGAGAGTTTCATCGACGAAATCGCCCATGCTGTTGATGCGGACCCACTCGAATTCCGATTGCGGCACTTGGGTGACAGCGTGGCGGACTCGCGTGCACGGGATGCCTTGTTGGTGGCGGCACAACGCGCAGATTGGGCACGATGGCGGCAGCAACCCGCGCACAGGCCAGAGGGCCACGGCATGGGCCTGGGGCTTGCGCGGTACAAAAACACCGGCGCGTTTTGCGCGGTGGTGGCGCAGGTCGATGCGTCTGCGGATCTGCGCGTGGTCAAGCTCTGGATTGCCGTGGATGTGGGCCAGGCCATCAACCCAGACGGCGTGGCCAACCAGATCGAAGGCGGCGCCATCCAGACGGTGAGTTGGGTGCTCAAGGAAGCTGTGCAGTTTGACAACACCCGCATTCTGAGCACGACGTGGGGGACTTATCCGATTTTGAAATTTTCTGAAGTGCCGCAGGTGGACGTTCAACTCATCAACCGGCCCGACGAGTCCTGCACCGGGGCCGGTGAAGCGACCCACGGCCCGGTGGCCGCAGCGATTGCCAATGCCCTGTTTGACGCGGCAGGCGTGCGGGCGCGCGACATGCCCTTCACACCCGAGCGCATCCGCCAGGCGGCGCTGGCGCAATGAGGGCCCAGGCGCCTCGTCAGGCGGCGTTGCGCCCCTGGCTTCGCAGTTGGCGTTGCAACTGGTTGACGGTCTCCACCGCGCCTGGCAAATTGGGGTTCACTTTCAATGCCCGCTCAAAAGCGTCGAGTGCACGTTGCAGATCACCCAGGTGCAGGTAGATCTGGCCATAGCCTGACAAGGCGCCAAAGTGATGCGGGTTGCGCTTCATCACCTCGTCGCAGTCTTTGAGCGAGAGTTCGAATTCCTCCAGAAGGTAATAAACCGTTGCGCGTTTGTTCCAGGCTTCGGCGAAATCCGGCCGCTTTTTGATGACGCCAGAAAACGCAACGATGGCCTCGCCAAAGCGGCGCGCCTCCATGAGCTGCACACCCTTCTGGTATTGGGCGTCAATGGTTTTGTCGCCAGACCGGCCCCAGATCTGCCAGAGCGAAGCGGCGGCCAGATCCCGCACCGCCGTGTCGTCGTCATACAGCCGCAGCACGACCCGGTTGGCGTCGGCCATGGTGCCGATGTCCGCCAGGCGCTCGATGCCAGCCTGGCGTTGGGCGGGGCTCGCCCGATCCAGCGCCTGCAAGGCCTGTGCGCGCGACATGGGTTTTGACTCCACGCCCTGCGCCAAGGCAGCGCAGGCGAGCAATAGATTCATCGCCAGGCCAAGGCCCCAACGCGCTGCTGAGTGCATGACGATCTCCTCTGAAGTGCCGCTGATGGACGACGCGATTGGATGACACGGGGTATCCTGTCGGCATCATAATGATTCGGAAGAAAAAATGCTGGACTCAGCCCATCTTTTAAAAAGTAGCGCCCATGCCTGTTGAATACAACCCGTCTTTGCCAACCTGCCTGTGTGGCAGCGGGGTCGCCAACCGGCGCGGCTTTTTGACCGGGCTGCTGGCCGCAGGTGCTGGCGCAGGCGCTGGTCTGGCAGGGTGCTCGACCGCAGCGGGCAGCGGTGCAACAGCGCCGGGCGGGCGCATTGACATGCACCACCATCTTTTTTCTCCGGCCTACGTGGACGAGCTGGCCAAAGCGGGGCAAGCGCCCCCCATCGTGCGCAACTGGTCGGTGGCCCGCACGCTGGACGACATGGACAAGGCCGGTGTGGCCGTTGCCATGTTGTCGGTCACCACGCCGCAGGTCTCCTTTCTCAATATGGCCAACGCAGCCAGCGCCCGGCGCATCGCGCGCGAGAGCAATGAATGGGTGGCGCGCCTTGGGCAAACCCACGCGGGCCGCTTCGGCTCTTTTGCGATGTTGCCGATGCAAGACACCGACAGCGCGTTGAACGAGCTGGCCTATGCGCTGGACGTGCTCAAGGCCGATGGCATTGGCCTCCTGACCAGTTATGGCGACAAATGGCTGGGCCACCCCGCGTTCGCCCCGGTGATGGACGAACTCAACCGCCGCAAAGCCGTGCTCTACACCCACCCGACCAGTGCCAACTGCTGCAACAACCTGCTGGCCGACGTGCCGCCCACGGTGATCGAGTTTGGCACCGACACCACGCGCACCATCACCGACATCGTGTTTTCCGGCACGGCGGCGCGTTGCCCGGACCTTCGCTTTATCTTCTCGCACGCCGGTGGCACCCTGCCGTTTTTGACCGAACGGTTGGTCAAGATGCCGGTGTTGGACCCCAAGTTGGCGGCCCGTGTGCCTAAAGGTGTTATGTATGAACTCAAGCGCTTTTATTACGACACCGCCTGGTCTGCCCACCCCGGCGCACTGGCGTCGCTCACCCGCCTGGTGGACGTCCCGCAAATCCTTTTTGGCTCCGACTACCCTTACCGCACGGGTGAAGACAACATCAAAGGCCTGATCGACTATGGGTTTTCTAGCGCTGAGCTGCAAGCCATCGGCCGCGGCAACGCCCTGCGCCTGTTGCCGCAGTGGCGTGCCTGACGCGCCTTGCTCACCTCATGAAGGCAGCCTTGCCTCAATCACGCTCAGGGCCGTGGCCGTCGCGGTGACCTGGTGCAAGACCAAACCCGCCTCGTGTAGAAGTGCCCGGTACTGGCTTGCGGTGCGCTCGCAGCCCCCGGTCATGACCAGCATATTGAGGTCTGAAACCACCAACGCGCGGGTGCCTGGGGATCTGTCACATTGCGCGGGCAAAACGCGTTCCACCAGCAGCAACACGCTGTCGGGACCCATGGCGCGGCGGCATCGCGTCAAAATCTGGCGTGCCTCGGCGTCGTTCCAGTCGTGGATGACCCTGGACATCACATAAGCTTCGCCGCCCTGCGGAATCGCCTCAAAAATGTCCCCGTCGACGACCGCGCAGCGTGCCCGCTGCCCGGCCTGCACCAGCCGCTGCCGGGCCCGGGTCGCGACTTGTGGCTGCTCCAGTACCAGGCCGCGCAACTCAGGGCAACGCGTCAGTGCCGCGCTCATGAACTGGCCGTCGCCCCCGGCAATGTCGTAGAGGCTTTTGACGCGCTCAAAGGGGTAGGCATTGAGAACGGCCTGGTGGTGGGCATCGATGAAACTGGCCATGCCTGCGTCGAACTCCCGCGCGCTTTGCGGGTTTTCAGCGCGGTGCTCCCAGGCATTTTTGCCAAACACCTGCTCGAAAGCGACGCCGCCCGTGCGCACGCTGTGCAGCAACTCGCCCCAGGCCTGGTAGTGTTCACCGCCAAGCTGGTCAATTGCCCAGCCACGCAAGGAGCCGGGGCTGTCGCTTTGCAAGGTGGCCGAGAGCGGCGTGGGGCTGACTTGCTCGTCCTGCAGGTCAAAAACCCCAGCGCTGGCCAGCACCCGCAGCAGGCGGTGCAACGCGGTCGGGTCAGCCCCGGTGGCCCGCGCCAGCTCGGTGCAGCTTTTGTCGCCCTGGCCCAACTGGTCAGCCAGGCCCAGTTGGGCAGCCACATAGATGGCGCGCGACACATGGAAACCGCTGATGAGATGCAGCATTTCAGACGTCTGGGGTGATTGCATGGCCCGGTCTCCCTTAGTCGATCTGCGCGCCAGAGGTCTCGACCACTTTGCGCCATTTGCTGGATTCGCTCTCGATGAAGCGCGCAAAACTCTCTGGTGTGTCAGCCAAAACCGTTAAACCGGAGCCCTCCAGCCGTTGCGCGACGGAAGCTTCGCGCAACGCATGGCTGATTTCGGTGTTCAAACGTTTGACGATGGCCGCTGGCGTACCCACGGGGGCCACAAAACCGAACCAGACGCCGACTTCAAAATCAGGCAAACCGGACTCATGCGCGGTGGCAATGTCCTGTGCCTGGGGCTGACGCTGGCGTGCGGTCAGCGCAATCGGGCGCAGCGTGCCAGCCCGCACATGGGTCAGCGCACTTGAAAAGTTCTCGCACATCATCGAGACCCGGCCCGCCAACACGTCTTGCAAGGCCGGTGCAGGGCTCTTGTAGGGCACATGGGTGAGGTTGATGGCCGCTTTGGATTTGAGAAGTTCACCGCACAGATGGTGGGTGGTGCCATTGCCGCCCGAGGCGTAGGTCAGCGCATTCGGTTTGGCTTTGGCCAAGGCGATCAGTTCGGCCAGGTTTTTGGCCGGCACGCTGGGGTGCACCAGGATCATATTGGGGGTTGAGGCGGCAGCGACAACCGCCACAAAGTCTTTCTCGGGGTTGTAGCTCAACTTTTTATACAACCACTGGTTCACCGTCAAAGCGGGCGTGGGGGCCAACAGCAGCGTGTAGCCGTCGGGTTTGGCTTGGGCCACGGCGGTGGCACCGATGGCGCTGGCCGCACCGGCTTTGTTGTCGACCACCACCGGCACACCCATGGATTTGCTCAGCACGGGCGCCAACTGGCGGGCGATCAAATCGCCGTTGCTGCCGGGCGCGACAGGAACCACAATGGTGATGGGCCGTGAGGGGTAAGCGTCGCTTTGTGCGCTGGCCGGGGCGGCGGCTGAAAGCGCCGCCATCGCGACTGTTGCCACGAATAGTTCCGGAACCGTCGGTATACGCGCAGAAGAAGTGTATGCAGTGGTCATGAAAATCTCCAAAAACAGGGTGGAATCGAATGGGCCTTTGTCGGCGTCAACTCAATGAGCGCCGACACACCTATTCTTCGAAAACCCTGTCACGGCGTCGTGAGGCAAATGTCCCGTTTGACGTGATCGGGACAGTATCAGGACAAGTTCGGGAAAAACTTGGGAATTAGCCGGGACATAGAGCTGGGACATCGCCAGAAAACGCCAGGCGCAACGCCCGTTTTGAGGCGCTAACTGGCGCGATCCCAGGGCGCCGCCCATTCTTTGCCCTCGCGCTGGCCGGCTTTGTCCAAGCCCTTGGTGCTCGCCTTCGCCGCATTCAGTTCATCCTTGTGCGCCTCAATCCACAGCACCGCCTTGACCCGGTTGGCCACGCCCAACTTGCTGTACACAGCCGACAGGTGGTTGCGCACAGTTTTCTCGCTCATGCACAGGCGCTCCGCCATCACGGCGGTGTCGATGCCCTGGGCGACCAACTCCACGACCGCGTGTTCACGTGCGGTCAGGCCCTGCACCGGGTTCAGGCTGGCCGCTGCTTTGGCATGCGGCGCGGGCAGCGCAATGGCTTCGAGTTCGGCGGTCAGTTGGTGCCAGGCCGGCTCTTGCACCAGCGGTATGTGGTTGCGGCTGTCCAGCGGCACAAACCGCGCACCCGGAATCGTCGCTGCCAGTAAACGCCCTTCTTCGAAAGGCACGCGCAGATCGCCGCGCGCGTGCAGCACCAGGGTTGGCGCGGCCACTTTTGGGGCCACCGCGCTCAAGTCGGCGCCGAACCAGGCGCGCAGCTGCAGCGCTGCGTTTTTGGCGGAAGCCGCCTTGCGCATCAATTCGTCAAACGATTGCAACTGCTCGGGCGTGCCGTCGGGCAGAAACTGGTAGGTGAAAAGTTGCCGGAAGGTCGGGTTGTCTTGCCCCCAACCGAGCTCGATCAGCTTGAGGATGAGCTCGGTTTCTTCACGCTCGCCCGCCGTGGCGCTGCGCACGGTACGCCCACGCAAATAAGCGCCGATCAGCACCAGGTTGTTGACCTGCTTGGGATGGTTCGCCGCGTGGGTGACCGCCAGCGCGCCGCCGCCGGTGATGCCCATCAAGTCAAAAGAATCAAGGCCGCTGGCCGCCACCACGGCTTCAAGGTCTTGCACGTAGCGCGGGAAGGCGAACTCTTTGCAATCACGGTCTGACAAGCCTGTACCGCGCATGTCATAACGCACCAGCGTGTGCCGCGCGCACAGGAACTCCAGCAGCGGCTGGCGCACCAGGCAATCCCATTCTCCTTCCAGGTGCGAGAACGACTGCCCGGCCATCACTAGAGGCGGGCCTTCGCCGCACAAAGCATAGGCAATTCTCGTGCCGTCATGGCTGGTGCAGAAGCGGATTTGCTGTGGCGGGCGCATCATGATTGGCATTATGCTGCGAGTCTGGCGTGTTGTGGGCCGTAGCCGCTTTGGCGTTTGTTCCACCGGGCCTGTAGGGCTTCAAATAGCCTGGAACGAGCGAAATGAGTCGTCAATTTGGGGAAATTTGTTTTTAACACCCATGTTAATTATAAAGCTGAAAAAGTGAGTTTTCAACGATTAACAAAAATTTTTTACCCACAGGTCTCGTGAAATATAGCGATAAAGCTATAAAAATAATAGCATATTCAAAGGAAGTTGACATGGCAGATTCGACACAAAAGATGCGAGTTGGCTTCGTGGGCCTGGGCGTGATGGGTGCGCCGATGGCCTCGCATTTGCACCAGGCGGGGCATGCGCTGACGCTGTTCGATTTGAATGCGCACGCCAGCCAGGCGCTGGCCCGATCCTTGGGTGGCAGCGCGCGCGCGGCCAGCTCACTCCAAAAACTCGCGGCGCAAAGTGATGTCGTGATCACCATGTTGCCCAATGGTTCGGTGGTGCAAGAGGTGGTGCTGGGCCAGCAGGGTTTGGCCGCCGGTTTGAAGCCGGGCAGCCTGGTGCTGGACACTTCTTCCTCCGAGCCGTGGCTAACCAAAAGCACCGCTGCGGCGCTGGGCGCGCAGGGTGTGGCGATGGTGGACGCGCCGGTCTCGGGCGCAGCCTGGGGCGCGCAAGAGGCCAATCTCGTGTTCATGGTGGGCGGCGCAAAAGCCGATGTGCAACGCGTACGCCTGCTGCTCGATCACATGGGGCGCGCGGTGTTTCACTTGGGCCCCACGGGCAGCGGACACGCCATGAAATGCATCAACAACCTCATCACCTCGGTGACCTTCAGCGCCACGGCGGAAGGCCTGGTGATCGGCAAGTCTTACGGGCTGGACCCAGCCGCCATGCTGGAGGTGATGAAGCTCTCGACCAGCCAGTCGTGGATCACACAGAACCACATCGGGCAGCGCATTTTGAGCCGTAGTTTTGACGACCCGTTCAAGCTGGATTTGATGCTCAAGGACATCGGCATCGCCAATACCCTGGCACGTGAAAACGGCAATACCGTGCCGCTCTCGGGCCTCACGCAACAACTTTGGCAAGCCGCCGCAATTGAAGCGAACCATCGGCTGGGCGCGGGGGCGAGTGTGAGTGAATTGGTGCGTTGGGTCGAGGGGCAGTCTGGGGTTGAGATCACACCCGGCTCGGCGCAGCCGAAAACGTCGCCAAAAAAATCCACACCCGCGCCCCGTCGGAAGAAGCAGAAAGACTCACGGCCATGAGTCAAATTGAACAAAGCCTCGCGCAATTCATCTGCACGCTGCAAGCCAGCCAAGTGCCACCACCGGCGCGGCGCATCGTGCGCTTGATGGCCATGGCCGCTATCGGCACGGGCGTGGCTGGTTCGGGTGAAGACGGCATCGCCGCGCTGCGCGGCATGTTGCTGGAGGCGGGCGGTGCGCCGCAGGCCAGCACTTTCGTTTTTGGCGACAAACTGCCCGCAGCGGCTGCTGCGCAGTTCAACGCCACGATGTGCCGAGCGCTTGATTTTTGTGACGCCATGGCGCCAGGGCCGCACCTGGGCGCGGCGATTTTCCCAGCGGCGCTCGCGGCAGCCGAGCTGGTGGGCGGCTGCAATGGCGCCGAGTTTTTTGCGGCCCTCGCTGCGGGGGCTGAGACCGCATCACGTTTCAACCTCTCAGAGGCGCAATACAACGGCTTCGACCCGACCGGCGTCGCCGTGGTGTTTGGCGCGGCGGCTGCTGCTGCGCGGGTGATGCGTCTCACGCCCGACCAAGCCCTGCACGCGCTGGCGCTGGCCTTCAACCGCTGTGGCGGCAGCTTCCAGAGCAATGTGGACGGCTCACTCGCCGTGCGCATCATCCAGGGCTGGGTGGCGCAAGCGGGTGTTCAATGCGCGCAGATGGCGCAGCGCGGCATCACCGGGCCGGTGAATTTTTTGACCGGGCACTACGGTTTTGCCCACCTGTTTGGCCGTGGCACGCTCGACCCGGCAAGCGTGGTGGCCGGGCTGGGCGAAGAATGGCGCTTGACCCGCATGGTGTTCAAAAAATTCCCCAGTTGCGGCGTGACCCAGGGCGTGACGGAATTGGCGCTGGCTTTGGTGAACGAATCGGGTTTGAACGGCGAGGATGTCCAAAGCGCCGAGATTCGCCTGCCGCCCTACGCGCATCGCTTGGTGGGCCATGCCTTCAACCCTGGCGCCAACCCCCGCGTCGACGCCCAGTTCAGCGCAGCCTACTGTGTGGCCAATGCCGTTGTGCGCGGGTCATCGCGCCTGCAACACTTCACGCCCGCTGAAGTGGCGAACCCGCAAGTGCGCAGCCTGATCAACCGCATCAGCGTGCTGGCCGACCCGGCAATGGACGCGCGCGGCCACACCGCCGTTGATCTGGACGTGACGACGCGCGACGGCAGGGTCTACAAACGCGCCCTGGACATCGCCCCCGGTTTCCCCGGTGCCGACCTGACTGACGCCCAGCACGAAGTCCGCTTTAGCGAGTGCATGGCGTATGCGCCGAGGCTGCTGTCAAAAGACAGGGTTGACCAGATTCTTGTGACATTGCAGGACTTGCCTGCGATGGCCGATGCTCGCGTTCTGGCGGGACTATTGAGTTGACTGGTTTCGGTTTTCAGTTGCGTGGTTGACGTCTGCGACTTCCGGCTTGATCAACTTCCGCCCGCCGACAGGGTCATGCGCATGCGGTTTTGGGGTGGAAGTTCCGCGCGGCCACGAAAAATTCGTGCGACGCGGTGGTCGCGGAATTTTTTGCTGACGCTTTGAAAGATCGCTACCGCAACGCGTTCCACCCCAAAGCCCGGTCACATGGCCCTATCACCGGGCTTGGTGGGTTATAAACGTTCGCAGTCATCGGCATGCATTGCCCTTGCGCGTCTGGTGCAATGCGCAGTTAGACCGCACTTGGATGCCTTTGCCTATTGCTCTTTAACGAAGATAGCTCTGCCTTGAACTGTCTTCGCGGTGACAGGTATGGCATAGTAGTAACCAGTGCCGTACCCGCCAACAACAGTTGTCGTCTTCTCGCCAGCAGACACCAGGAGCACTCCGTTCGCCCCTAGCTTTGCAGCTTGCTTTTTCAGCTCTTCGATCGCATAGTTCACCGAGCCCTGTTCCGTCCACCCAGCATCGCTTGATGCACTTACAAGGCCAATGACCTCGAACGCGGCTGGCGGTTCGAGGTAAATCTTCACTTGTACCAGCGCGACTGGGACCCTCGTGTTGCCTGTGACTATGGCGGAGCCGGAAGCGCATGCTCCGAGCGCCAGCAAGGCGAGTGCAAGAAGAAAGAGCGGAAACCGATGAAGTTTCATGCGTTACTCCAAGGAAAAACCAAGACTCAGCTTGAGTGCGGTCTAACGAATGTATCCCGCAAAACCTGCAATATGAAACGGGCGCTGTGGCCTAAATCATTCATTTTCATCACTCGGACTAATCTGCCAATTGCACTATAGCGGCAGACCGAAAAGCAGCCGCGCGGATCGTCACAAGCAGCCGCCACAAAAGCAGCGCAGCAAGCTCGGACTCAATAATTGACATGGGTGTTAACATTTACCCAAATAATTCGAATTGTCGCGGTTTTGAAGCTTTTTTAGGCTCTAGGTCACGTGGAATGGCAACAATTAGCTATTAATAATATAGCAAACAAAATTTGCCGTTAAACCTCGAAACCAGAGGGAGGTGATTGACTGGCGTTTCATGCCACGTCGCCTTCTGCCGTTTCGTTTTTCAGCAAATCGATCAGGCGGTGGTTCAGGTAGAGCTTTTCGCGTCCATTGCCTTGCAGTTGCAAAAGCCCTGCTTCCGTCAGCGTTTGCAGGTAAACCGCAGCTGTTTGCCGTTTGGCGATTTGCGCTTGCACCACGTCAGCAATGCGGCAATAGGGCAGACGGAAAATCAGCTCCACCAAGCCTTTCTGGTTGCCCAGCTTGGTGTCACGCCGGATTTGCTCATGGGTGTTTTGCATCAGGCGGGCAATCGCCTTGATTTTGGCCAGTGTCCACACTGCCGTTTCGCGCACCGCCTCCAGCATGTACAACAGCCATTGCTGCCAGGCCTCTGTGTTGCCTTCGCGGGAGACGGCCAGCAAGAGCGCGTAATACCGACGGCGGTGCTTCAGGATGTAGCGCGACAGGTACAGCACGGGTGACGTCAGCAAATCCTTTTCCACCAAGTACAGCAAGTTCAACACCCGCCCAGTGCGGCCATTGCCATCCAGAAAGGGGTGGATCGCCTCAAATTGGTAGTGCAGCACGGCCATGCGCACCAGCGGGTCGATTTCGCCGCCGCGCAGTTCGTCATCTTCCTGCGCATGGCAGAAGCGCTCCCAGTCGGCCAATTTTTCCCTTAGAACGGCCTCGCCTTGCGGTGGCGTGTAGATCGTCTCGCCCGTGCCCGCGTTGACCAGGGCCGTGCCCGGCACTTGGCGCACACGCATCTCCATGCCTTTGGTTGTGCTGCAAATCTCCTCCATCAGGGCGGTGGAAAGCGGGCGTGAACGCAGAGCTTCAAGCCCGTTGTAGAGCGACTCGCGGTAACGCAGAGTCTCTTTGGTAGGCGCGTCTGCTTTGGCCGCATCTTTGGCGGCAAACTGAAACAGCGCATCTGCCGTGGTGACGATGTTTTCAATCTCCGAGCTGGCTTTGGATTCGAGCAGCACCAAAGAGCTGAGCATCACGTCAGGGTTGGGCAGTAGCGCCATGGCCTCTTTCAGGGCCGCCAGAGCTGTGTTGGCCTTGATGCAAGCGCGGAACACCTCTGTGCTTTCCCAATCCCCCATGGGCACATTGCCACGCAGCAGAGGCGGCAAATCAAAAGGGCGTTTGGGGTCGAACATCAAATGGCGGACATGTCGATGGAAAGCCAAATCATAACGCTTGTTTGCGTTATATGTCGATAAAAGTGCAATTTATCGACAATAAAGAGACAACGTGTCGATTGAAGCGACATGTCTGAGTCTAAATGTCGAACAAACTCCAAATAATCGATATATGACCCACCACCCAAATGCCGGTGGTGGCCAGGGCCTGCCGTTAGCCCCAAGCCGCAGCGGCTCCGCAGTCAACGGAATTTTCAAATAATTAACATGGGCATTAACATTTTGTCAAAGAAAGCCGCGTTTTCATAAATTTTAAACATTTCTAGCGTTCAGGTCTCGTGGAATGGTGTTAGTTTGCTACAAATAACATAGTAACTCCAAATCGTCTGCCGAACTCCCCAAACGCTTTCAAGCGGTACTCAAGACGCCTCAACTGCTCTTGGCTTTTTTATGGCGCCTTGCGGCTTGACCAGAGGCCCCGTCCACTTTTTCTCGTAGTCCATCGCTGTGAAATGCGCGGCCACAAAGTCAATGAAGGTGCGCACTTTGGCCGACAGGTGTTTGCGGCTGGGGTAGGCCAGGTTGATGGTCAGGCGCGGCAGGTCCCAGTCGTCCAGCACGGGCACCAGGCGGCCTGCGGCGATGTCATCGTAGAGGATGTAGGTCGGCTGCACCAGGATGCCCAGGCCGTCGAGCGCGGCGCTGCGCAGCACTTGGCCGTCGTTGGATTCGAGCAGGCCCTTGACGGTGACAGTGGTGGTTTTGCCTTCGCGCTGAAACCGCAACTCGTTGGGTTTGTTGGCGTAGGTGTAGATCAGCGTTTTGTGCTGTTGCAGGTCGTCGGGGAATGTCGGCGCACCGTGTTTGGCGAGGTAAGCAGGCGAGGCGGCCAGAATGCGCCGGGTTTCAGCCAGGCGGCGGATGGTGATGTTGCTGTCGGGCTCGACCTCGCGGGTGCGGATGGCCACGTCGATGTTGTTGTCGATGATGTCCAAGTAACGGTTGGCCGCCTCCACATGCACGCTGACGTTGGGGTACTGGTCGGTGTATTGTTTGAGCAGCGGGGCCACGTGGTGCAACGAGAACGACAAGGAAGCGCTGATGCGCAAGACGCCCGTGGGGTTCAGCGCGGCGGCGTTGACGGCGGCCTCGGCGTCCTTCAAATCGGCCAGGATGGCTTTGGCTTTCTGGAAAAATTCTTGGCCGGTTTCAGTGAGGTAAAGGCGCCGCGTGTTGCGCTCCACCAGGCGCGCGCCCAGGCGCTGCTCCATGGCAGACAAATGCCGCGTGGCAGCGGCGTTGGAGAGCGCCAGCGCATCGGCGGCGCGGCTGAGGCTGCCGGTTTCGGCAATCTGCACAAAGAGTTCGATTTCAGTCCAGCGGTCCATGGTTCAGTGCAAGGGGCAATTGGCCTGTGAAAAAGTAAATTGCAGATCGGGGTGTGGTTGAAATTGTCGCCTGGGCTTACAGTCTTTCCCACAGACATTACCCTAAGGAGAAACGTGCAAGAAGATGATTTGACCGCGCAGTTGCGCATCCGCCAACTGGTCGACAACTGGGCCGTGTGGCGCGACGCGGGCGACTGGGCGCGTTTCAAGACGGTGTGGCACAGCGATGGCGTGATGATGGCGACCTGGTTCCAGGGGCCGTTTGAGGACTTCATCCGTGTCACGATGGAAGGTTGGAGCAAAGGTGTGAGCATCTTGCATTTTCTGGGCGGCTCGTCCATTGATGTGGCAGGCACGCGCGCCATTGCACAAACCAAGATGACGATCTCGCAGCGTGGCCTGGTCGATGGCGTCTTGTGTGATGTGGTGTGTACGGGCCGGTTTTATGATTTTTTCGAATACCGTCAGGACACAGCGGGTGCGCAGCGTTGGGGCCTGGTGCACCGCCAGCCTATCTACGAGAAGGATCGGGCGGACCCGCTGGACCCCAGCGCGGTTTTGAAGCTCGACCAAGCCTTGCTGGCCACCTTTCCGGAAGGGTATCGGCACCTGGCCTACATCCAGACCAAGATTGGTTATCAGGTCAAACTCGACATGCCGGGCCTCAAAGGGCCGCTGGTGGCAGACCTCTACCGGCGTGGGGCCGACTGGTTGGCCGGCAAGCTTATCGAGCGATGAAGATGTCGTTTTTTCATTGGATCAGCATGAAAATTGCTCCGGGCCTCTTGCATGGGACGCGCGTGGTGCTGAAGCTGTTTCTGGTAGGGGCGGCAGGCTTGGTTTGCCTGAGCGCGTTTGCGCAAGAGGCCTTCCCCAACCGACCGCTCAAAGTCATCGTGCCGCAGCCGCCTGGTGGCGGGTTTGACTTTGTCGCGCGCTTGCTGGCAGAGAAGTTGGCGCTGCAACTCAAGCAGCCGGTGGTGGTTGAAAACCGCACCGGCTCCGGCACTTTGGTGGGCACCGAAGCCGCCGCCAAAGCGGCGCCCGATGGCTACACACTCCTGACAGGTTCAATCTCCAACATCGCCTTGAACCCGGGCCTTTACCCGAACTTGCCTTACGACACGCTGCGTGATTTCGAACCCATTGGCCTCGCGGTGAGTTACAGCTATACCTTGATCGGCCGCAAAGATTTACCCTTCAACACCTTGGCCGAGCTGGTGGCCCACGCCAAGGCCAACCCCGGCAAACTCAGCTATGCGTCGGCAGGCAATGGCTCTGGCCAACATGTTTTGGCCGCCGCGTTGTGGCACTTGGCGGGTGTGCAATTGACGCATGTGCCGTATCGCGGCGCACAACCGGCCTACAACGATATTTTGGGCGGGAGGGTCGATGTGTTTTTTGATCTCTCCTCCACCGCCCGGCCCCAAGTGGAGGCGGGCAATGTGAAGGCGCTGGCGGTCTCGGGTGCAACGCGCAACGCCATGCACCCGCAGGTGCCTACCGTCCGCGAAACCGGCGTGGCCGCGCTGGAGCTGGAGTCGTGGGTTGGTTATTTCGCACCAGCCCGCACGCCCAAGGCTGAGCTTGCCCGTTTGCAGCAAGAAATGGCGGCGGTGATGAAGTCGCCCGATGTC
This sequence comes from Rhodoferax sp., assembly GCA_031365665.1. Lineage (GTDB taxonomy): Bacteria > Pseudomonadota > Gammaproteobacteria > Burkholderiales > Burkholderiaceae_C > JANYCG01. The sequence continues at coordinate 26,792 of JANLYO010000059.1, forward strand.
ATCGAGCGTTTCGAGAAAGCCGGTGGCAAACCGATGGCCTTGGTCGGGGACGAAGCCCGGGCCTTGGTGCGGCGCGACGTGGAGCGCTGGACGCGGCTCATCAAAGACATTGGCATCAAAGCGGAATAAGGCATGATCAAACATATCGTCATGTGGAATGTCAAAGGCGATACGCCAGGGCAAAAAAAAGAAGGAATCGCCCGCCTGCAGAGCGCCTTTGAGGGCATTCGTGGGAAGATACCGGGTTTGATGCATCTGGAGATTGGTGTGGATCAAAGCGGGGTGGAATACGCCTGCGATGTCGTGCTGTATTCGGAATTTGAGTCAAAACAGGCATTGGATGCCTACGCCGTTCACCCAGAGCATTTGCGTGTGCGCCATGAGCTCGAAGGTTTGCGCATCGCGCGCCACCAGGTGGATTATTGATTTGATGAATGAGAGGGATTTTTGATGAGCAAAATTGACCAGGCTGCCTTGGACCAGCTGTTTTTCAAGGCGCGCACGGCCAACGGTTTTATTGACAAGCCGGTGCCGCTGGCCTTGCTGAAAGAGGTTTACGACATCGCCAAAATGGGTGCGACATCGATGAACACCCAGCCCACGCGTTATGTGGTTTTGCAGAGTGCGGCGGCGCGTGCGCGGCTTTTGCCCGCGATGAGCCCTGGCAATTTGGAAAAAACCCGCACGGCGCCGGCCACCATCATTGTGGCCACTGACCACCGGTTTTTTGAACACATGGCGACCACCTGGCACAAACCAGAAGGCAAAGCCATGTTTGAAGGCAACGCGGGCCTGGCGGCAGCCACGGCCACACGCAACGGCACGCTGGGCGGTGCCTATTTCATGATCGCGGCGCGTGCCTGTGGCCTGGACTGCGGGCCGATGAGCGGTGTGGATCTGGCCAAAGTCAACGCTGAATTTTTTGCCGATGGACGTTTCTCGGCCAATTTCATCCTCAACCTGGGTTACGGCGACGACAGCAAGTTGTTCAACCGCAATCCGCGTTTGAGTTTTGAAGAAGCTTGCCAGGTGCTGTGATGCTGTTTCCCACGACCTTGGTTGGCAGTTACCCGCAGCCCGATTGGCTGATTGACCGGAAAAAACTCGGTGGGCGCTTCCCGCCGCGCATCCGCGCCAGCGAGTTGTGGCGCATCGCGCCCGAGCACCTGGAGGAAGCGCAAAACGACGCCACCGTGATGGCGATCCGCGCGCAGGAAGACGCCGGGCTTGACATCATCACCGACGGCGAAATCCGCCGCGAGAGTTATTCCAACCGGTTTGCCACGGCGCTTTCGGGTGTGGACATCGACAACCCCGGCACGGCGCTGGACCGCAGTGGCCACCCTAACCCCGTACCGCGTATCGTCGGGCCGATCAAGCGCATGCGCCCCGTGGAAGTGGACGACCTGAAGTTCCTGAAGGCGCACACCAAGCGCAAGGTGAAGATCACCGTGCCCGGCCCCTTCACCATGAGTGAGCAGGCGCAAAACGATTTTTATGCCTCGAACGAAGAGGCCGCCATGGCCTACGCCGTGGCAGTGCGTGAAGAAATCGCCGATTTGTTTGCGGCGGGCGCCGACATTGTGCAAATCGATGAGCCGTATATGCAATCGCGCCCTGACAAGGCCCGCCAATACGGCCTTAAGGCGCTCAACGCCGCGCTGCAGGGCATCCAGGGCGAAACCGCAGTGCACATCTGTTTTGGTTACGCCGCCATCATCCACGCGCGGCCTTCAGGGTATTCGTTTTTGCCGGAGATGTACGCCTGCAGTTGCAAGCAGGTCTCGCTGGAAACGGCGCAGTCCAACCTCGATTGTTCCGTGCTGGCCAAACTCGACAACAAACGCCTGATGGTTGGCTGCATCAACCTGGATGACATGGCCATTGAAACGCCACAAACCGTGGTGGCACGCATCAAGCGCGCCTTGGTCTACACCAAGCCAGAAAACATCATCCTGGCGCCCGATTGCGGCATGAAATACCTGCCGCGCGAGGTGGCCAATGGCAAGATGCGCGCCATGGTCGAAGCGGCCCAAATTCTGCGGGTGCAATACGCCTGACGCATCCGCAACATCCATTTTTCGTCTCATCAATTCAGGAATCCAGAAACATGTCCATCGAAACCAGCGCCCAAGACTTGCCGCAGGCTGTCATCGCCCGCATGGAAAACTGCAAAGACCCGCGCTTCAAACACATCATGAGTGCGTTGATCAACCATATCCACGCGTTTGCCCGCGAGGTGCAATTGACACCGCAAGAGTGGATGACGGCTATCCAGTTTCTGACGGCCACAGGCCAAAAAAGCGACGACAAGCGCCAGGAATTCATCCTCCTTTCCGACACCTTGGGCCTCTCGATGCAGGTCGTCGGCATCGCCCAGGCCAAGGCGATTGCCGCCAACCCCAACGCGGCGTCTGCCACACCGGCCACTGAAGCCACGGTGCAAGGCCCATTTTTCTTCGAGGGCGCCCCACAGTTGCCGCTGGGCGCCGACCTCAAAGGCGACATGCCCGGCGAGCCGGCCTTCTACACAGGCCGTGTCACCAACCTGGCGGGCCTGCCCGTGGCCGATTGCGCTGTGGACGTCTGGTCCAGCGACACCGAAGGGTTTTATGATGTGCAAAAAGGTGCTGACGTGCCCATGCATTTACGTGCGCAATTTCATACCGATGCCGATGGCCGCTATTACTACTGGAGCGTCAAACCGGCCAAATACCCGGTGCCGATTGACGGGCCGGGCGGTGTGATGCTGCTGGCAATGGGGCGGCATCCGTTTCGGCCGGGCCACATGCACATGATGCTGCGCAAAGACGGCTATGCGCCCCTGGTCACCCATTTGTTTGACCGCGAAAGTGAATACCTCGATTCCGACGCGGTGTTTGGCGTGCGCGAGAGCCTGATCGTCGATTTCAAAAAGCACCCAGCGGGCAAGGCACCTGATGGCCGTGAGATGACAACCGCTTGGCTGAGCTGTGAATACGACTTCAAACTCGTGCCATCCGCCTGAGCCCCATCCCCAAGTACGTCAGCCACCATGAAAATCGGTAAACCCATCACACCCAATTCGGCAATTTCCACGGCCAATGCCGACACCATCGTGGTACGCGGCGCTGACCTTTGCCAGGACATCATCGGCCAGATGAATTTTGGCGACTATTTCTATTTTTTGCTCACCGGAAAAAAGGCCGATGCCAAGGCCAGCGCATTGCTCAATGCGTGCATGGTGGCCATCGGTGAACACGGCATGGTGCCCAGCGTGCAGGCCGCCCGCATGACACTCGCCGCCGCACCTGATGCGATGCAAGGCGCGGTGGCTGCAGGCATCCTGGGCTGTGGCTCCGTGATTCTGGGGGCCTCTGAAACAGCAGGGCGCTTGTTTTTGCAAATAGAAGCCGAAGCTGCAGTGTTGAACGGCGGCGTGGAAGCCGCAGCCCATAAGCTCGTCTCGGCGCTGCGGGCCAACCGCCAGTCGGTGCCTGGTTACGGCCACCCCTTGCATAAGGAACTTGACCCGCGCGTAAAGGCGCTTTTTGAGTTGTCCAAAAAGGTGGGTGGTGGCCAGAAGTATGTCGATATCTCGCTCGCCGTGGAAGCGGTGATTCCGAAGATCGTCGGCAAGGCGCTAAAGCTCAATGTTTCAGCGGCGATCCCAGCGGTCTTGCTGGGTGTGGGCTTCCCGGTGAATGCGCTCAAGGGTGTGCCCATGCTGGCGCGCACCGCCAGCCTGATCGCGCACATGAGTGAAGAGTTGGACAACCCCATTGGTTTTGCCTTGTCCAATGAGGCCATTCGGGATCAGGAATACACCGGCGCAGTGCCACCGGGTTTTGTGGCCGGCCATTGATTTTTGAGCGTCAACTTTCATAACAGGAGACTTACATGAAATTGCTTCAACGTTTAGTGATGACTGCCGCCGCTGCCGTAGCGCTGCTGCCCCTGGCCGTGCAGGCGCAGGCCCCCATCCGGATCGGCAGCACGCTGGCCCTGACCGGGCCACTGTCGGCCACCGCCATGACACACAAACTGGTCGGAGAAATTTATGTCGATCAGCTCAATGCGCGGGGTGGACTGCTGGGCCGCAAGGTCGAGTGGATCGTCAAAGACGACCAATCCAAACCCGACTTGGCCCGCACCATGTACGAACAACTGGTGACCTCCGACAAGGTTGATTTGCTGATGGGGCCTTACGCCACGGGCGCGATTCTCTCGGCCATGGGCGTAGCGCAGCGCTACAACAAGGTGCTGGTGCACCATACCTTTGGCATTCCGTCGCTTTCCAAATACGACATGGCGTTTCCGGCTTGGTCTTTGGGGTCTGACCCTGGCAACACGGTGCCCAATTCAGTCTTCGACGCCTTAGCGGCGTCGCCAAAACCACCGAAGACTATTGCGATCGTCACCAGCAAATTCCCTTCTATCCATTTCATGTCACTCGGTGCCCGTGAGGTTGCCAAAAAGCGCGGCCTGACCGAGGTGTTGTTTCTTGAGTGGGAATTCGGCAACCGTGACTTCGGCCCGATTGCGGCGCGCGTGAAAGACGCCAAACCGGATTTGGTGTGGATGGGCGACATCGCCTTGGAAGGCAATATGTTGTTGGATGCGATGAAAAAGATCGACTACACGCCGCCCCTGCATTTCCACACCTACCCAGCGCCTGGCCCGATGACCAAGTCACCGGAAGGCAAGGGCGCCATCTCGTTGACCATTTTTGAAGAACACGCGCCTTTCAGCGACAACGCGCTGGGCGCCGCCTTCATCAAGACCTTCAACGACCGCGCGGCAGCGGCCCGTCTGCCAGACACCTCGGTGGAAGTGCAGGCGGCAGCCTCGTTCTCAGCCTGGCAAATTCTGGAGGCTGGCATTGTGGGTGCGAAGAGTTTTGACGACAAAGCCATTGCCGCTTTCCTCAAAGCCAACCGTGTTGACACGATTCACGGCAAACTGCGCTTCAACGGCCCGGGCAACTACGGCGACGACCTGATGAAGATCAAACAGGTGCAAAACGGCAAGTGGGTGGTGGTGTGGCCGCAAGCCTATGCGCCCGGTGGCGCCAAATTGCAGGTGCAATAAGTCCGCAAGGGCCACGGTGACATGAGCTTCCCCAGTTTCAGCCTGCTGGCCCAATCGATACTGTCTGGCATTTTCATCGGCAGTTTGTACGGCTTGGTCGGACTGGGTCTGGGGCTCACCTGGGGCCTCTTGCGCCAGATCAACCTGGCGCATTTTGGGTTCGTGTTTCTGAGTGCTTACCTGAGTTACCACATGGCCACGGTGTGGAAGATTGACCCGCTCTTGACCCTGCTCATCCTGCCGCCGCTGTTTTTTGTGCTCGGCGCTGGCATGCAGTGGGTGTTGGCCAAATTCGCGATCACGCCTTTCAATTCACTGCTGGTCACGTTTGGCGTGACGGTGATGATCGAAAGCCTGCTGCAGAGCCTCTGGACGGCAGATTTCCGCCGCCTGGAGTCGCATTACAACGACCAAAAGTTTGTCGTCGGGGGCCTGTATTTCCCTGTGCCTGAGCTGGTCACGCTGCTGCTGGCCTGTGCCCTGTGTTACGCCGTGTGGGCCGCGATGCGTTACACCGACCTCGGCAAAGCCCTGCGCGCCATGGCCGAAGACGCGCCGATTGCGACCGCGTTTGGCATCAACCAAAAAGCGCTCTGCCTGGTTTTGGCCGGTGTGTGTGCGGCGCTCGCCGGTGTGGCGGGCATTTGCCTGGCGCTGACATTTACCTTGACGCCCTCGCAGATATTCGCCTGGGTGGGCGTGGTGTTTGCGGCTGTCATGCTGGGCGGCTTGGGCAGCGCGCTGGGGCCGCTTGCGGCGGGCATTTTCATTGGTGTGAGTGAAGCCGTCACGATGGCGGTGGCGGCGCCTTCCTGGGCGCCGATTGTGTCATTCTCCCTGCTGATCGTGATGCTGCTGTTCAAGCCCCGGGTGGGTTGACAGATGAATCGCAGTTTGAGTGGCATTTTGCTTGCCGGCCTGGCGCTGGCGCTGGTGCCCTGGCTGGGTTTGCCCGCCTTTTATGAATCCTTTTTGTACCTGATCTGCCACTGGGCGATCCTCGCGCTGTCGTGGAACATCCTCTCGGGGTATTCGGGTTATTTTTCGTTCGGCCACGGCGTGTTCTTTGGCATTGGCATGTACACCTCAGCGGGTTTGTCGGCCAACTTGAATTGGCCGTTTCTGCTGACCCTGCCCGTGGCGGCCTTGTTTGCCGCGCTGTTGGGGCTGGCGCTGGGTGCGGTGGTGTTCCGCGTGAAGGCGGTGCGCGGCGAGTTGTTTGCGCTCTTGACGCTGGCAGTCACGTTTGTGGTGGCCACGATTGTGCTCAATACCCGGATTGACGGCGGCCCCGGCGTCTCATTGGCTGGGGTGGCAATACCCAAGCTGGGGCCTTCGGCGTCGGCGTCGATCTACCTGATGGCGGTGGCGGCGGCGGTCTTGACGGCGGTGGTCGCCTGGCGGGTGCATTCGTCCAAACTGGGCTTGGGCCTGTTTGCCATCCATGACGACGAAGATGTGGCCGAAGTGATGGGCGTGCCCACGCTGCGCTACAAGCTGGTGGCCTTTGCCATCTCGTGCGCCCTGGCGGGCCTGGCCGGCGGCATCCACGCGCTGTTTGTGAATTACGTGACGGTGGGCGAAACCTTCAATATCACTGTGCCGCTTACCGTGGTGCTGATGAGTGTGCTGGGCGGCTCGCGTTACTGGGCCGGGCCGGTGGTGGGTGCGGTGGCCATCACCTGTCTGCTGTACGCCTTTACCGCAGGCAACTCGGCGGTGTTGGGCCGGGCGGTGTTTGGCGCGGTGCTGGTGGTGGTGATCCTCTTCATGCCCAATGGGGTGTTGGCCACGTTCGACAAGTGGCGTCGCAAATCGCAGGCACCGCGCGCTCAAACCACCGTTCACCCTGAGCCTGTCGAAGGGCCCTTCAACCCAACTCAGGACAGGCTTCGACACGCTCAGCCCGAACGGAATAGGGCGTTGAACGAGCAGCGTGCCGAAACCTCGAAGCCTTTGCTGGAAGTAACCAACCTGGTCAAGGCCTTCACCGGCGTACGCGCGCTCGACGGTGTGAGCCTGAAGGTGTATGAGGGTGAAATCCTCGGCCTGCTGGGCCCCAACGGCTCGGGCAAATCAACCTTCATCAATCTGGTGAGCGGCCATTTCCCGGCGACTTCCGGACAAATCCTGTTTGAAGGCCGTGATCTCACGCGCTTGAGCGCCCATTCGGTGGCGCAGGCGGGCATCGCCCGCACCTACCAGATTCCGCGCCCGTTTGCGCATATGGACGTGGTGCAAAACGTGGCGCTGGTCGGCATGTTTGGCGCGGCGGCACTGTCGCGTCCTGCGGCCACCCAAGAGGCCTGGAAATGGCTGGAGTTCACGGGCCTTTCCGGCAAGGCGCACGCACTGCCTGATGACCTGAACCTGCACCAGCGCAAATTCCTCGAACTCGCCCGTGCCCTGGCGGCGCGCCCCAAACTGGTCTTGCTCGATGAGGTACTTTCGGGCCTCACACCCAGCGAAATCAACGATGCGGTGGCCTTGATCCGGCAAATCCGCGCGCAAGGCACCACCATTGTGTTTGTGGAACACGTGATGCACGCCGTGATGGCCTTGGTCGACCGCATTGCCGTACTCAATTACGGCCAACTGCTGGCCGAAGGCGACCCTAAAGCGGTGATGAAAAACCCGCTGGTCGTTACCGCCTACCTCGGTGGCGTGGCCGATGCGCCAGGCGCTGCCCCCGTAGCAGGAGCCACACATGCTTGAGCTCAAAGACATCAAGGTCAACTACGGTGCGGCCCCGGCGCTGTGGGGCATCAGCCTGGCGGTGCAAACCGGTGAGCTGGTCTGCGTGGTGGGCCCCAATGGCGCCGGCAAATCAACATTGATCAACGCCATTGCCGGGCTGCACAAGGCCAGCGCGGGCCGCTTGTCGTTCAACGGGCAAGACATCTCCCATTTGCCCAGCCACAAATTTTGTGAACATGGCATCGCCATCGTGCCCGAAGGTCGCAGGCTCTTCACCGGCCTGACCGTGCTTGAAAACCTGGAGCTCGGCAGCTTCATCGCCTCAGCCAAACCGCTTCGCAAACAATCGCTTGAGCAAGTGCTGGCCTTGTTCCCAGCCTTGAAGGAAAAACTGCCGCAACCCGCCGGGTCACTCTCCGGCGGCCAGCAACAAATGGTGGCGATTGGCCGAGCGCTGATGGCGAGGCCCAAACTGTTGCTGCTTGATGAGCCGTCACTTGGCCTCGCACCAGTGATCGTGCAGGAGATGTTCAAAGCCATCCGCAACATCAATGCGCAAGGCACCTCGGTGTTGCTGGTTGAGCAAAACGTGGTGATGGCCATGCAACTGGCCAGCCGCGCCTATGTGATGGAAGAGGGCCGCATCGTCGCCGAAGGCGCTGCCAGCGAGTTGCTGACCCGGCCAGAAATCCGCAAGGCCTACCTCGGCCTGGAAGATCAATAGGCGTTGACATTGCCCATCATCACCGACCCGTATTTCTACGCCGTGGCACTGCCGGCCGTGCTGCTGATGGGCATTGGAAAAAGCGGCTTTGGCAGTGGCGTCGGCTCGCTGGCTGTGCCGCTGATGGCGCTGGCCGTCACGGTGCCGCAGGCCGCCGCCATCATGATGCCGCCGCTGCTGGTGGCAGACCTGTTGGGCGTCGCCGCCTTCCGCAAGGATTTTGACAAGGCGCTGCTGAAGTTCCTGATTCCCTTCGCGCTCTTGGGCACCGTGGTCGGCACCTTGCTGTTCAAGGTGCTAGACAGCCATCTGGTGGCCGGCATCGTCGGCATTTTCACGCTGCTGTTTCTGGCGCAGCGCCTGCTATTCCCGCCCAAAGCAAACGCCAGGCCGCCCCCGAAATGGCTCGGCGCCATCCTTACCACCACCAGTGGTTTCACCAGCTTCATCTCGCACGCCGGCGGCCCGCCGGTAAGCGCCTACGTGATCCCGCTGCGCCTGCCGCCCGTGCGTTACGCCGCCACCATGGCCTTTTTGTTTTTCGTGGTCAACATGTCCAAGTGGGTGCCCTACACCTGGCTGGGCCTGATCGACAGCCGCAACATGGCCACCTCGCTGGTGCTGCTGCCCATGGTGCCCTTGGGCGTGTGGGTCGGTGTGCGCATCGCCCGGCGCATTGACGAGAAGCTGTTTTACCAGTTGCTGTATGGTGGCATGTTTTTGACGGGGGTCAAGCTGGTGTGGGATGGGTTTTTTGCACGGTGACTGCTGGGGGAAAAACTGCCGATCAACCGTACGAGAAAATCGTACAGTTGGAATACTTATCACCGCCAAGAAAATTCGATTGAAGTGATGCTATTTAATATATAGCAAACTATTGAATAAACACGAGAGCCAGAGGCCTGATTTTCTTGTGGCTCTGGGGAACGAGTTGTTTTTGCCTGTTTTGTTAACATCCAAGTCAACACTGTTTTTCCATCAAAGCCCGCGCGGCGACCGGGCCATGCGCATGCGGTTTTGGGGTGGAAGTTCCGCGCGGGTACGAAAAATTCGTGCGACACGGCGGTCGCGAAATTTTTTGTCAATGCTCTTGAGATCGTTACCGCAACGCGTTCCACCCCAAAGCCCGGTCACATGACCCAATCGCCGCGCTTGGTGGATTTACAAAAATTGAAGGAGAGAGAACTCCTGCTATTGCCCAATTTGCATTGAGATAGCTTCATTTTTTCAAGGCTTTGACAAGTTCCAAAGCGAAATCGCGCATGTCCTTCAAATTTACTGGGTGCTCTATGGTGTGCTCGTTCACGTGATTTCCAAAATATCGCTTCGTAAGCTCCTCTCGGATCTGATGCTTTTTGTCGTCGGGCATCAATTCGATGAACGGCCCCAAGGACGCAAGCTCTAACTCGGTCTGCCGCGCACGATCAGCATTTGTTCGATGGCGAGCGGACTCCCTCGCCGTGTACCAGGCAGGGGCGGCAATTGCAAGTGCATACATCAATCGGATCAGCACCGACCATGAGTTCTCTGGTGTGAATGGTTGATCCCAAAATTTCACGAAAGTAGCTATTGCTATCGCAATTCCGCATACAAAAAAAGCAACCGTAATCAATCTCCACCGATTAGCTTGGTCACTTTCAGTGGTCGCAATTTTCTGGAAATTCCCCGTTACGCCGATGTTGCCAACCACTTGAACTATTTGAGCAGCTTGGTCCTGACTTGCCTGAAGGGATGCGAGGCCCTTCACCTGTGCATCTACAGACGCCTTTTGCATAGTTTCAAAATCAACGCCAAACTTCTTGAGCGTTGAATTGAAAGCGGTATCTCGCGCACTTTCATCTTCTGCAAATTGTTTTTGCAATACAGCGACGGTAGAAGCCGCATCTGCCTTTTGCTGAACAACTGCTTCGGTCAGACTATCTATTCGAGCGCTTGCTTCTTGCAGCTGACTAGCCAGTGCTGCGCTTCTCTCCAAATTAATGTTTCGCTGCTCGACAAGTTGTCTAATAGACTCAGACGCTGTAACAGATAGCTGACCAATGGTCTCAGAAAGTGGTGCAAGTCCTGACTCTTGTCCGATAGGCGCAAAAGCCCAAAGGTATGGCATGACCGCCTGTTCAACTTGAGCTTTGGCGTTCTGAAGATGTCCAAGATTCTTGTTCGACTGAAACGCTGACAGCTCGTTGAAAACAGTTTGAAAGCCACTTTGTAGCTGGGTAAGACCATATCCACTCACAAATTGGGCCGGGGTGCGATCCATTTGTACGTGCGTCACACCCAGAATAGTTGATACCGACTGCAATGACGCAGCCACGATGTCGGACGACAGTAGGTCGGGATCAGTTAGTTCTGCAGAATGGATGAGGCCATTCAGTCTTTCCATGAGTTCTCGTACGGGGTGGCTTGAATACTCAGAAGGACTCATTGATGTACTCCCCTTAGGCGAAATGTATATCGGTGGCCGCCAATGTCGCACGGCCTCTGTTGGTGAAATTGCCCGACAACAGCATTTGCGTCTGCTCACGAAATTGTCGTGAGTTTGACGATTGCACTATAGCCCGAACCCCAACCAACCCACCAAGCACGGTGATCGGGTCATGCGACCAGATGCTATGAATGCCTCCCTCCTCACGGGGACACCGTGCAAGAGGGAATCATCGCAAAGCAAC
>JANLYO010000111.1:0-70781 GCA_031365665.1 Rhodoferax sp.
GTCGTGTTCAGGCGTGAGTTTAGCGGACGCTTGGCGATGGTCTGGAAAGCCGATGTGGATACCGGCACCACCGATGCCGCTATTGTTTTTACAGAAAATTGGGCATGTTTGGCACGCCCCAACACGTGATTTGCATACTCAAACCAGTTCGTTTGTCCACCTGCGGCCAGATGGTACAAACCGGAGACGTCCCGCCCGCCCGCCAATTGCCCAAACGCTTGGCGCAACACGTGGGCGGTGACGTCGGCCAACAACTCGGCACCCGTCGGCGCGCCGGTTTGGTCGTTGATGACTTTAAGCACTTCCCGTTCCTGCGCTAGTTTGAGCATGGTCTTGGCAAAGTTGCCGCCACGGGCAGCGTAGACCCAGCTGGTCCGGAAAATCAGGTGTTTGCAACCGCTGGCCTGTACCAGTTGCTCGCCCTCCAACTTGGTTCGCCCATAGATATTCAAGGGGGCGGGAGCGTCAGTTTCAACCCAGGGCTCGTCGCCACTGCCGTCAAACACGTAGTCGGTCGAATAATGCACCAGCCAGGCGCCGACCTCTTTGGCTGCGCTGGCCAATGCCCCTGGCGCCAAAGCGTTGATGGTTCGCACGAGTTCAGGCTCTGCTTCGGCTTTGTCGACCGCCGTGTGGGCACCTGCGTTGACGATGATGGCCGGCGCGATGGTTCGAACCGTGTCAATCAAACCGGGCAAGTTGGTGAAGTCGCCGCAATAGTCGCTGCTGTCAAAATCCAGTGCAATCACTTCACCCAAAGGTGCCAGGCTACGCTGCAACTCCCAGCCGACCTGCCCGCCCTTGCCCAGCAAAAGAATTTTGTTCATCGGGTTCAGGCGGCTCGCTCGGCGTAGTTAGTCTGTACCCACTCTTGGTAGGAGCCCGACTTTACGTTGGCAACCCATGACTGATTGGCCAAGTACCATTGCACCGTTTTTTGGATGCCTGTGTCGAAAGTTTCAGCGGGTTTCCAGCCCAGTTCACGCTCTATCTTGCCTGCATCAATGGCATACCGCCGGTCGTGTCCGGGGCGGTCGGCGACGTACGTGATTTGTTCGCGGTAGTGCCCGCCACCTGCCTTCGGTTGAAGTTGGTCAAGCAGTGCGCAAATTGTGTTGACGATTTCGATATTGGGCTTTTCGTTCCATCCGCCCACGTTATAAACCTCGCCTGGTTGCCCCGCCTGGAGAACCCGGCGAATAGCACTGCAATGGTCTTTCACGTACAACCAGTCTCTGACTTGCATCCCGTCGCCATACACGGGCAGACTTTTGCCCCCCAGCGCGTTGACGATCATCAGAGGAATCAGTTTCTCGGGGAAATGGTAAGGGCCGTAGTTGTTGCTGCAATTGGTCGTCAATACCGGCAAGCCATAGGTGTGGTGGTAGGCCCGCACCAGGTGGTCACTGGCTGCTTTACTGGCAGAGTAAGGACTGTTGGGCTCGTATTGGTTGCTCTCGTTGAAGGCAGGATCGTCTTTGCCGAGCGAACCATACACTTCATCTGTAGAGACATGCAGAAATCTGAAGCCCGACTTGTCTTGCCCCTTCAATCCGCCCCAGTGGGCGCGAACAGCCTCCAAAAGGCGAAAGGTGCCCATGATGTTGGTTTGAATGAAGTCTTCGGGCCCGTGAATCGAACGGTCCACATGGGATTCCGCTGCAAAATTAACGATGGCGCGGGGCTGGTAGCGCGTTAGAAGTTCCGCAACAAGCGTTGAATCGCCAATGTCACCCTTCACAAACACATGAAGGTCATTGCCTTGCAGCGACTTCAGGTTTTCCAGGTTGCCCGCGTATGTCAATTTGTCCAAATTGACGACCGGCTCACCGGTTTGCGCCAACCAGTCCAGTGCAAAATTTGAGCCGATAAACCCAGCCCCACCTGTAACGACAATCATCTATTCCTCTGAAAAAGGCCCGCACCGCAGCGGGCCTATGTATTTCGAGAAATTTTAACCGTACAGGTATTTGGGCAGCCAGAGCGTCAAACCCGGCCAAATGTACATCAGCACCATGCACAGGATCACGATCAGCATGTAGGGCATCATCCCTGCAAAGATCTGGTTGATCGTCACATGGGAAGGTGAAACCCCTTTCAAATAAAACGCTGACATCGCAACCGGCGGCGACAGGAACGCTGCTTGCAGATTCACAAACACCAGCACCCCCCAAAGAATGGGGTCAATCTGGAAGTGTTGCAGCAGCGGCAGGAATATCGGCACAAAGATCACAATGATCTCCGTCCACTCCAATGGCCAGCCCAGTACGAAAATGATGGCTTGAGACAGCAACATGAACTGCATCGGCGAAAGATTCATCGACAGCACCCATTCCTCCACCACACGCTGACCGCCCAGCAGGGCAAAGACAGCAGAAAACAGCGCAGATCCCACAAACAGCCAGCACACCATAGAAGTGGTTTTGGCGGTCAGGAACACGGCTTCTTTGATGCGTTGAAAATTCAGTGTGCCTGCCTGCCAGGCCATTAGAAAAGCACCGGCCGCCCCGACAGCGGCAGACTCGGTTGCCGTGGTAATGCCAAACAAAATAACCCCCAAAACCACCATTGTCAGCAAGGCCAAGGGCATGACCGATGACACCAACATACGCAGGATTTCAAACTGCTCAGCATCAAACCGCCAGTAATACCAAATCAGCAATAGCGAGGTCAAACCACACGCTACCCAAAACCAGCTATAAAACGCCTCAGGCACCGGCGCGGTTTGGATACCCTTGGCATTCGGGTCACTCATTTCCTGCAAAGCGGGTTCAGCAACCGCTTTTCCAGATTCAACTTTTTCCGCAGACGCCGTCTCCTTGGCATCCGATGCACCCGGTGGCGCTTGAAGACCCCCGTCTGTGGATGTGTCTTTACTGGAACTTTCCGCAGCTGGCGGTTCTTTCACGCCGCTATCGGCAGACGGTGTAGCCGGCGGCTCCTGAACCCCTTGCGAAGTCAGCTGCTCGGCCTTGGGCGGTAAACCAGTTGCCGCTTTTGCCGCCAAGCTGCTTTTGGCAACCTGTACCGCCTCAGCAGCAATGATGGCGTTATTGTCTTCCTGCGAATGGATCACCACATACCACCAAGTCCCGCCAAGTGACGCTAGCGCCAAAATCAATGGCGTCAGAGCCATCGCGAAGCTACGCGATAACAGACCCCAAGTGATCTTTATGCCCTCCCCGCCACTTCGCAATGCCTTAGCAGGGGCCACGAGGGCGACAGCAAGCGCAGGCAGCATGCGCTTGGAATAACTACTTGAAACATGGGCGAGCCAAGCCGGAATGGGTGCACGGAGTTGGTTTGGCGGCAACTTTGGCGCAATTTTTGGATTGATCAATACCCAGCCAACGATATAGACGAGGTAGAGAAAAGCCAAGAAAAAGCCGGGGAACATTGCGGCAGCATAAAGTTTGACAACTGACTGCCCTGCAACTGCCGCGTAAACAATGATCATCACAGACGGAGGAATCAAGATGCCCAAGGTGCCGCCGGCCGTAATGACGCCAGCCGCCAGACGCGTGTCATACCCGGCATTCAACATGGGGCGCATGGCGATCACACCCATCAGCACGACGACCGCGCCGACCAAGCCGCTCGCAATGCCCCAGAATGTGCAGATGATCAGGGTCGTCACCGCCAAAGAACCGGGCACACTGCGAAAAGCCAATTGGACGCTGTGGAACATTTTGTCCACCAGCGCGCCACGCTCCATGACATACCCCATCAGCACAAAAAGCGGTATTGACAGCAAGGTCTCGTTGGTCATCGCGCCAAATGCGCGCTGCACCATCAAGTCGAAAATGCGGTTGTCCAGAAAACCGGCAGACGGGTTGTAAAATGCGATGTAACCAAACATCATGCCCAACCCCATCAAGGTGAATGCGGTGGGAAAACCCATCATGATCACGACCACAATCAGGCCGAGCATGGTCATGCCGAGTGCTGCGTTGCTCATCATCAACCTTTCACGCTCTTGGATTGCTCAATGGCCAAGGCCTTGGCTTCCTCATCGACATGCTCACTGCCCGTCAACTGTTGGGCGACCACATCGGACTCCTGGGCGTCCTTCAGGCGTGGCGTCCACTCCCCGGTTTTTAGACAGACAAGACAACGCACAATCTCCGACACCCCCTGCATCATCACAATGGCACCTGCAAACGGGATGACAAATTTGAAGGGGTACAGCGGCAGCGGCTCGGCATTGAAGGTTTGCTCACGAATCGCCAACGAATCCTGAAAATAGCTCCAGCCCGCCCAGGTCAAGGCGGCGATTCCCGGAAGGAAAAATACGACGTACAAGACCAGGTCGATCAAGGCCTGCGTGCGCGGCTTGAAACTGCCGTAGAGGAAGTCCCCCCGCACATGCCCGTCATGCGCCAGCGTATAGGCGCCCCCGAGCATAAACAGCGTGCCATACAGCATGTTGTTGGCGTCAAAAATCCAGGCCGTCGGGGCATTGAGCGCATACCGCTTGAATACTTCACCACACACCAGAACCATCAACACCACGATAAGCCACGCCGCCGCCTTGCCGACCCAGGTGCTGATATGGTCGGCCGCGTGTAAAAGTTGTTGGACTGTCATTGAATTTTCCGTCTGGCAATCGCGTGCCAAGTGTCTGCGCGGCCACAAAAAAACCAGCCATACGGCAGGCCCGGATGGCTGGTCAACTCTGGTGTTTACCTGCTCAGTTTCAGGCTTTTTTCTTGCTGAAATAATGGTTGTAGGCCATTTTGAAATCGACCATGTAGTCGTTTTGCCACCGACCGGCCTTCTCGGCAAAGGCGCGCTGTGACTCCAACACCTTTTTGAACAAGGCGTTTTCGCCCGATTTTTTTTCAATCACGCGATCCCAGGCGGCCAATTGCGCCTGCAAAATGGCATCTGGCGTCTTGTAGAACTTGATGCCGCCTTTTTTCATTTCATCGTAGTCTTTGGAGTTGCGGTCAATGGCCTTCCAGCTCATTTCAGCGGAGCTGGCTTGCACTGCGTATTCAATGATGGACTTGAGTTCGGTCGAGAGTGCAGCAAGTTTGGTCTTGTTGAACAGGATTTCAAACTGTTCGCCGGATTGGTGGAAGCTCTGCAACATGCAATTTTTGACCACGTCGGGGAAGCCCAAAATCCGGTCTGAAGTGGCATTGTTGAACTCTGCAGCGTCGATCAGGCCGCGGTCCAGCGCAGGCACGATCTCGCTACCGGGCAGCGGGTTCACCGCAGCGCCCATATCCGTGAAGATATCCACAGCCAGGCCCACCGTGCGGTATTTCAAACCCTTGAGGTCGCTGACCTTGGCGATGGGTTTTTTGAACCAACCCAAGGGTTGCGTCGGCATGGGGCCGTAGACATAGGAGACCACGTCAATGTTGAGCGCCTTGTAGATCTCTTCCAGCAGCGCCTTGCCGCCGCCGTATTGATGCCATGACAGCACCATGTTGGGATCCATGCCAAAGGCCGGGCCAGAGCCCCACAGCGCCAGTGCGGTGTTTTTGCCGTAGTGGTAGGCCAAAACACCGTGTCCGCCGTCCAAGGTCCCTTTGTTTACGGCATCCAGCAGTTGAAAAGCGGGAACCACGGAACCTGAGGGCAACACTTCAATCTTGAGTTTGCCGCTGGCCATGTCATTGACCTTTTTGGCAAAGTCATTGGCGTATTCATGGAAGATGTCCTTGGCGGGCCAGGTGCTCTGGAAGCGGAACGACGTGGTCGTCTGCGCAGTGGCGAGCATGGGCGCCGACAAGGCACCTGCGGCGACGGCTGCGCCCTTGATGAGGCTGCGGCGTTGGGTTGTGGTTTCAGTCGTGTTCTTCAAGTCAAGTCTCCTTAAGTAGAAAGTACAGAAAAATGGCCAAGCCTTCAATCGTGGCTGATTTTTACACTGCACACGAGAGGGTTTTCACTGTGGAATTGCGTATTGTTGACGTAGGTCAAGAAAGTTAAATTTTGTTTTCGACATCGTTTTCCGGGGATGCTTGGATTTTTCTTCGGCCTACACTTTGATGCATTGCTGACCACTGACAGGAGACACCCATGGATCGCCGCCATTTTTTCCAAAACTCCAGCCTGGTTGCCACCGGGGCCGTCGTGGGTTGCGCCACCCCAGGCGTTGCGCAGCAGCAGGTCAAAACACCCTTCGCCGTGGCCGACACCTACATCCCCATCGTCGGCGGCGACGAAATGTTCCCTGTTCGGCGCATTTATTGCATTGGCCGCAACTACCGCGCCCACGCCATCGAGATGGGTTCCAACCCGGACCGTGAGCCGCCCTTCTTCTTTCAGAAACCGACCGACGCGATCCAGTTCGTGGCCGCGGGCACGGTGGCTGACCACCCCTACCCGAGCTTGACCAAAAACTACCACTACGAAGCTGAGTTGGTCGCCTGCCTCAACAAAGGCGGCCGCAACATCAAGGTGGCCGACGCGCTCTCGCACGTGTACGGCTACTCGCTTGGCCTGGACATGACGCGCCGCGACCTGCAGCGTGCCATGGGCGACGAAAAAAAGCCTTGGGAGATCGGCAAAAGTTTTGACCACTCAGCCGTGATCGGCTCTGTGCACAAACTGGCTCAAACAGGCCATTTTGAAAAAGGCGTGATCTGGCTCAAAGTCAACGGCGCAATCAAACAAAGCGCCAACTTGAGCCAGATGATCTGGTCAGTGGCCGAGCAGATCGCCAAGTTGTCAGAAGCCAATGAGCTCTTCGCCGGCGACATCATCTACAGCGGCACACCGGAAAACGTAGGCCCCGTGGTGCGCGGCGACGTCATCGAGATGCACATCGACGGCCTGCCCAATTTAAGTGTAAAGATAATTTGACCTAGCCCCCACGCTACACCGCTTCCCCAGTTGCCACCATGGCGGTGAAGCGTTTGGCAAGCCACATCCCGGCTGCCATGGCGATCACGAAAATCATCACGTCGGTGCTGCCGCTGAGCAAAGACGCCGCCGCCGGGCCGGGGCAATAACCCGCCAAACCCCAGCCGATGCCAAACAAGGCTGCGCCCAGCAGCAAAGGCAGATCAATATCGCTGCGGGTCGGCAGATGGAATTGCTCGTCAGCCAGCGGTTTGGCACGTTTTGGCGTGAGCCAGAAGGCCACTAGCGTCACCATCAGTGCGCCCCCCATCACGAAGGCAAGGCTCGGATCCCAAAAACCTTTTTCGGCGGTGCTCGAAATCCCCCGGGCCAAGCCACCCAAGTCCAGAAACGCCAGCACCTTGGCCGGTTGGGTCATGCCCCCCACCACCAGGCCGATGGCAAAAACCACGCCCGACAGCAGCGCCCAGATCGATCGTTGAATCATGTCAATGGCTCCTGTTTGACCGTCAAACCACAGCCCATTTGGCAATGGCCACGGTGGCCATGCCAAACGCCATGAACACACCGGTGGCCGCCACTGAGCGCATCGATCTGCGCCCAATGCCGCAGACGCCGTGCCCACTGGTGCAGCCGGAGCCCAAGATCGTGCCAAAACCAACCAAAAGCCCGGCTGCGCCCAGCAGCCAGGGCGACCGCGTTGCCAGCATCGTTTGCCCCACGGCGTTCATCATCAACACGCCTGCCACCATCAGCCCCAAAAAGAAGGCCCAGCGCCACGCGCGGTCCTCGTCATCCCGTGGTTCTGGCCCGAGCAAGCCCCCTGCGATGCCGCTGATGCCCGCCACGCGCCCCAGGCCAAGCAGCAGAATCCAGCTGGCCACGCCGATCAAGACGCCGCCAAAGAGTGATTGCACATAAGGGTGAAAAGATTGCAGCATGGGGATTCCCAGGGTCGGGTTCGAACAAAAGGCTGCAAGAGCATACCGCATGGGTTATAAACCGGCGGATGAACCCGATACAGCTCTTCGACCCTGCCTCCAGCACCTACACCTACGTGCTGTTTGACGAAACCACGCGCGATGCGCTGATCATCGACCCGGTGGACGCCCAGCTTGAGCGCGACTTGGCGACGCTGCGGCAATACGGTCTCAAGCCCGCGTGGACCGTCGAAACCCACGCCCATGCAGACCACATCACCAGCGCTGGCCTCTTGGCCGAGCACGTGGGCGCCAAGACGGCAGCACCCTCGGGTTGCGGCATCGCCACCGCATCAGTGCAGTTGAAGGAGGGCGACACCCTGGCTTTTGGCCAGCAGCACATCGCGGTGTTGCACACCCCCGGCCACACCGAGGGCAGCATGTGTTTTGTCTGGTGGCCAAAGTCCGGTGGTGGCGCGGCAACCCATGTCTTCACCGGAGACACACTCTTGGTCAACGGCTGTGGCCGCACCGATTTCCAGTCCGGCAGCGCCGAGGCGCTTTACCGCAGCATCACCGAGCGCCTCTTCACCCTGCCCGACACCACCACCGTCTGGCCGGGGCACGACTACCAAGGCAAGCGCCATTCCACCATCGGCCAGGAGAAAAGCAGCAATGCCCGCATCGCCGGCAAAACGCTGCCAGAATTTGTGGCCGTGATGAACAACCTGAACCTGCCCAAACCCAAACGCATCGAGGAAGCCGTGCCTGCCAACCAACACTCCGGCCTGCGCCAGGACGCCGGTGCGCCGATGCCCTTGGGTTCTGCCAGCAGCCCTGGCAGTTCAGGCGATGCCACCGCCCCCGATCAAGCGCGTCCGGCAGACGGCTACGCGGGCGACGTGTCGCCGCCATTGGCCTGGCAATGGGTGCAAAGCGGCGCGGCAGTGCTGGTCGATGTGCGCTCAGACGCCGAACGCGAGTGGGTCGGCTTCATTCCGCAAGCCAAACCCGTGGCCTGGAAACAATGGCCCGGCATGACGATGAACCCGAATTTCGACGCCGCGTTGCAAGCCGCTGTGCCTGCTGGCGGCAAAGTGGTGTTGCTGTGCCGCAGCGGCGTGCGTTCGATTGCTGCCGCCAAACGCGCCACGGAGCTGGGCCTGCAGGCCTACAACATTCTGGAAGGTTTTGAAGGCGACCCGAATCAAGACGCCCACCGGGGTCAAAAAGGCGGCTGGCGGATGCGTAGCTTGCCGTGGCGACAGAACTGACGGGATTCAGGTGTCGATGTGAACATCAAAAACAATAGCAAACTATTCAATAAATACTTGACCCAATACCTATTTTTAGTCCCATTTTATCATTGGAACGATTTTTGTTAACACCCATGTTAACATTTATGTCAGCGGCTCAAGCCGTCTGCCAAGGTCGCCACGGCAGGCGGCAATTCATGCGCAGGCGCAGTTCAAATAGCGCCCAAGTCCCTTTCAAATCCCGCTCAAATCCGGTCGCCGTGCCAACACCTCTGCCGCCACACCCTCATAGGCGCGGGCGAGCTGCAACACTGCTGCGTCCGCCTGCGGTTTGCCCATGATTTGAATGCCCATCGGCAGGCCTGCGGCGTTGAATCCGGCGGGCAGGCTGATGCAGGGCAGCCCAGCGAAGGTGGCGTAAATCGTGACCTCCATCCAGCGGTGGTAGGTATCCATGCTGCGGGTTCCTGAGGCCGTTGTGATCGCCTGCGGCCAGCGCAGCGCGGCGTCAAACGGCCACACCTGGGCGGTCGGCAAGGCCAAAAAGTCGTACTTTTCAAACAACTTGCGCATGTGCTGGTAAAACGCCGTGCGTTGCACACTGGCGGCGACCAGCGCGTTGCCGGTCAGCCCGGCGGACTGGTCGTATTCCCACAGCGCCTCGGGCTTGATGTGCGCGCGATTGGCGGGCTTGGCCAGGTACGGCGCAAGCCGGTTGGCCACCAGCGCGCGGCGCCACACCAGCCAGGCCTGCCAGACGGCATCCGGCGAGCAGCCCAGCGGCGTGGGCTCGACAGCAGCGCCGACACCCGCCAGGCGCTGCAAGGCCTGCTGGCAGACGCCCACAATGCCGTCTTCCATCGCCAGGTAGCCATTGAGGTCGCCCAGCCAGCCAATTTTGATTCTCTTCAAGTAAAACGAGGCGCCAGGCCTCGCAGATAGAGCACATTCAGCTATTGAAAGAGGAGCGCTTGCGTCGTAACCCGACTGAACCTCCAGCAGGCGCGCGAGATCGTCCACAGTGCGCGCCATCGGCCCCTCGGTGCCGAGCTGGCTGATGAAAGCGTCCGCCACCGGCGACATCGGCACCCGGCCCTGGCTTGGGCGAAAACCAAACACATTGCACCAGCCCGCCGGGTTGCGCAGGCTGCCCATGAAGTCAGAGCCGTCGGCCACCGGCAACATGCGCGTGGCCAGCGCCACCGCCGCGCCGCCGCTGCTGCCACCGGCTGTTTTGCTGAGGCCAAACGGGTTGCGCGTCGCCCCAAACACCTCATTGAAGCTGTGTGAACCCAAGCCGAATTCGGGCACATTGGTTTTGCCGACCACGATGGCGCCCGCCGCTTTCATCCGGCTGACCATCAAGTTGTCTTCCTTGGGCACAAAGTCGCGCATCAGGGGCGAGCCCATGGTGTTGCGTATGCCTGCCGCGTTGCTTAAGTCCTTGATCGCCTGCGGCATGCCGTGCATCCAGCCTTTGGAGCCGCTGCCGTTTTTGGCCAACATCGCATCAAACGTGTCCGCTTCAGCCAGCAGCACGGTTTCATCTCGCAGGCTGACGATGGCGTTGACGTGGGGGTTGACGACGGCAATCTGTGCGAGGTAGGCCTGCATCACCTCGCGGCAGGAGACAGTTTTGTTGTGGATCGCCTGCGAGAGCGCGTTTGCTGAAAGCTCAACGATGGGAATGGCAGTGGACATGGTGTAACTCGTTAATAATGCGGCGACGCCTTCATAAGCCGACAAAAAGCCGGAAAAATTGGTGAGAGGCAGCCAGGCAGCAAACATACCATGACATTTCTCGCGTTGGACATCGGAAACACCCGCCTCAAGTGGGCCAGCTACGAAACGGCCGAGCCGGGGGCCAAAGTGTTGGCCCAAGGCGCCGAGTTCCTGGAAAACATCGACAAACTCGCTGAAGGCCCGTGGGCCGAAATTCCGGTGCCCGCGCGCATGCTCGGCTGCGTGGTGGCGGGCGATGGCATCCGCATGCGCGTGCAGGAGCAATTTGAGCAGGTGCCGGGCTGGGACTTGGCCGCAACCTGGGTGGTGGCCAGCGAGATGGAGGCGGGCCTGACCAACGGCTACGACTTCCCTGCCCGCCTGGGCGCTGACCGTTGGGTGGCGATGATCGGCGCCTGGCATCGCATGCTGGCGCTGGCGCGCGCCCACAGCCGCGTGCCAGCCAAAAAACGCCCTGCTGCAATCGGCAAAAAGCCGCCGGAAAGCGTGAAACGCCCGCTGGTGGTGGTGATGGTCGGCACGGCGGTCACGGTGGAAGCCATCGACACGCGGGGCAAGTTTTTGGGTGGTTTCATCTTGCCCGGCCACGGCATCATGCTCAAAGCGCTTGAAAGCGGCACGGCCGGCCTGCACGTGCCCACCGGCGAAGTCGTCAACTTCCCCACCAACACCAGCGACGCGCTGACCAGCGGCGGCACCTTCGCCATTGCCGGGGCGATTGAACGCATGGTGCAACACGTGCGCCGCCACTGTGGCGCAGAACCCGTGTGTTACATGACCGGCGGCGCAGGCTGGAAGATGGCACCGGCGATGAATGTCAAGTTTGAGCTGGTGGACAACCTGATTTTTGACGGGTTGCTGGAGATTGCAGCGAGCCGCGCGCGGGTGTGAATCGCGTTGCAATCATACCCAATTTGGGGTTTATTGCGGTCAAAAAACACCTTGCAAAGCATAACCTGGCATTTATTGACCATTAGGCCACGTATTTATTGAATAGTTTGCTATTTATATAGTAGCAATCGTTGATGCCACCCGGCGCCGGGTGTCGCCGCGCTCCTACGACGAGGCCAGGCCATCCACCGCCTGGAACATCGACTGGCGGGCCTGCGCGATGACCTGGCCTTTCCAGGCGTCAGTGTCGGTGTAAAACGCGTCCAGAATCTGTTGTTTGATCTGCTTCGCCAAGGCCGCTGGTGCTTGCTGATTCACATTCAGCCAGTGTTCGCCTCGGAGCGCGTAGGAGACCTCCTCCATCGGCAACGTGCCGTACTCCATCGCGATGCCGGTGTATTCGGCTTTCGGGCACTCCTGGTTGAGCGACATCCACATCAGGCCGGTGAGAAATGCCGAGCTTGAAGAGCCGTCGTAGACCGACGTGACTGGGGTCGCCGCCGCGCCCGCTCCTCCGCCCCACCAGGCGCGGGCGCGCTGCAAGGCGGCGGCGTCATCGGCGCAGGCGAAGATGCGCTCGCCGTGGCCGCTGGGGCCCAGGCCCGTGTGCAGGTCGATCCAGGCGATTTTGCGGGCCGCGCCAGCCGGGTTGGCGCCGTGGTGCCGCAGCACACTGCGCAGGGTCTGGTTGCTCCAGGTGGGCGCCGTGCCGCCGAAAAACAGACCCAGCGGGAACTGGTGCTGCCCGCGCGACATCGCCGCCTGGAAGGCAGGCATGCCCCGCGTCTCGATGTAGGCCGCGACGGCTGCCGCGTTGGCGGCGTCCGGCGGCCAGTGTTTGGGAACCAGCAAATCGGCAATTTCAGCGTAGGGGGTGTTGACCGGCAGCGGTTGTGAGAAGTCGTGGAAATTGCGGTTCAGATCGACGTTTTCATGCGTGGTGCGGCGCAGGTGCGAAAAGCCGTAGGGGTTCAGGGCGTGGATGTACAACACCGCCACATCCTTGGCGCGTGCGTGCGCCAGCCATTCGGCGTCATGGATGGCAAACACCTGCACGCCGCTGCCGCAGTAACCCTCCACGCCGTGGCAGGCGCTGCTGACGATGAGCAGGTTTTTGGCATCCAGCGGGCCGCTGCGCGCCACGTCCATCGCCAGCACTTCACCGTCGCGCCCTGTCAGAGGATGCACGTGGGACTCAATCTGCAAACCGGCGGCGGCCGCGCCTTCGAGAAACTTGACGCGCGCCTCCCGGTAACTCGCGCTGAAAGCCGCTGCGATGCCGATCATGCCGCAGTTTTTCTGGTGGACGGCAGGGCAGTCGCCACTTAGGCCTGCGCCTGCAAATGGGCGGGCACTGGCTCTTTGAACCAAGCCTCGGCCAGTTGCACCCAGTAGGTCGCGCCCAGGGGGATGAGTTCGTCATTGAAGTCGTAACTCGGGTTGTGGATCATGCAGGGGCCGGCACCGTGGCCGATCTCGCGGTGCGAGCCGTCGCCATTGGCGATGAAGCAATACGCACCGGGCTTGGCTTGCAGCATGTAGGCAAAGTCTTCCGCGCCCATGGTGGGCTCCTGCAGGCGCACGTTGTCAGCGCCGACGATGCCCGCCATCACTTTGCGGCAGAACTCGGCCTCGTGCGCGGAGTTGATGGTCGGCGGGTAATTGCGCACAAACTCGAAATCACAGGTGGTGCCATAAGCGGCGGCCGTGTGGTCAGCGATTTCTTTCATGCGCGCTTCGATCATGTCCAGCACTTCAATGGTGAAGGTGCGCACGGTGCCTTGCAGCTCGCAACTGTCCGGGATCACGTTGGTGGCTTCACCGGCGTGGATCATCGTGACGGAAATCACGCCGGCGTCAATCGGCTTTTTGTTGCGGCTGATGATGGTCTGGAAGGCCTGCACCATCTGGCAGGCAATCGGCACCGGGTCAACCGTGTTGTGGGGCAGCGCGGCGTGCCCGCCTTTGCCTTTGATGGTGATCTTGAATTCATTGCTGGAAGCCATCACCGGCCCCGCGCTCACCGCAAATGTGCCGGCGTTCGGGCCTGGCCAGTTGTGCATGCCGAAAACGGCTTCAACCGGGAATTTTTCAAACAGGCCGTCTTTGATCATTTCGCGCGCGCCGCCACCGCCTTCTTCGGCGGGCTGGAAAATCAAATACACGGTGCCGTCGAAATTGCGGTTTTTGGCGAAATGCTGCGCCGCAGCAAGCAGCATGGCGGTGTGGCCGTCATGGCCGCAGGCGTGCATCTTGCCGGGGTTTTTGCTGGCGTGGGCGAAGGTGTTGAACTCTTGCATGGGCAGGGCGTCCATGTCGGCGCGCAGGCCGATGGCGCGGTTGGAGGCGCCCGCCTTCACAATGCCCACCACGCCAGTAGTGCCCATGCCTCGGTGGATGGGGATGCCCCAGTCGGTCAGCTGTTTGGCCACAATATCAGCCGTGCGAACCTCTTCAAAGCAGAGTTCCGGGTGGGCGTGGATGTCGCGGCGGATGGCGGCGATCGAAGCCGCCTGGGTAACGATGGAATCGATGGTTTTCATGTAAGTGCTCCTGAATACGACAGTCTAAACCCGTTGCCTCAAGCCTGTCTTTGGGGGGTTTCCCCGTGACCGGGTACATCCAGGCTACCATTGGCAGGGCCGCGAAGCGCCCATGTTGACTGCCAATTACCCCCCCCCAATCCCATGACCGTCGCCACCACCCCCCGCGTGACTCACCGTGTGCTTGGCGCCTGCCCGCACGACTGCCCAGACACCTGCTCGCTTGTCACCACGGTCGAAAACGGCATTGCCATCAAAGTGCAGGGCAACCCGGACCATCCGCAGACCGACGGCGTGTTGTGCCATAAAGTGTCGCGTTACACCGAGCGCACCTACCACCCCGGGCGCATTTTGCATCCGCTCAGACGCAGCGGCCCCAAAGGGTCAGGGCTATTCGAACGCGTGAGCTGGGATGCGGCTTTGTCGGACATCACCGCGCGCCTGAAAACCATCGCCAGCCAGGGGCCTCGGGGCGCAGAAGCCATCCAGCCCTATAGCTATTGCGGCACCATGGGTTTGGTGCAGGGCGAAACCATGGCCATGCGGTTTTTCAACCAACTCGGCGCGGCGCAGCTGGACCGCACGATTTGTTCGGCGGCAGGCGGTGAAGGCCTGGTGCAGACGCTAGGGGCCAAAGTCGGCATGCGGGTCGAGTTTTTCGCTGAATCGAAGCTGATTTTGATTTGGGGCAGCAATTCGATTGCCAGCAACCTGCATTTCTGGCGTTACGCCCAGACCGCCAAGCGCCATGGCGCGAAGTTGATTTGCATTGATCCGCGCAAGTCGGAAACCGCTGAAAAATGCCACGAACACATCGCACTTTTGCCGGGCACCGACGCGGCTTTGGCGTTGTCGCTGATGCATGAGCTGATTGCACACGATTGGCTCGACCATGGCTACCTGGACGAGCACACCCTGGGCTGGCCGCAACTGCGCGAGCGTGCCTTGCAATGGCCGCCTGAACGTGCTGCGGCGATCTGCGGCATCACGGCAGAGCAAGTGAGGTCGCTCGCACGTGATTACGGCGGCAGCTTCACAAACCAGCGGCCCGCCGCGATCCGTATGAACTACGGCCTGCAACGTGTGCGCGGCGGCGGCAACGCGGTGCGCGCCATCGCCTGTCTGCCTGCCCTCATTGGCGCATGGCGGCACCGTGCGGGCGGCATGTTGATGTCCAGTTCCGGTGAGTTTGGCCATGACAAGGCCGCTTTGCAGCGCCCGGATTTGCTCACGGTGCGTGGCCTCGCCGTGCCTCGCACCATCAACATGAGCACCATTGGCGATGATTTGCTGCGCCCCGCCTCGCCCACATTCGGCCCGAAAATCGAAGCGCTGATCGTCTACAACAGCAACCCGGTCGCAGTGGCGCCAGAGTCTGGCAAAGTCGTTCAGGGGTTTGAGCGTGAAGATCTTTTCACGGTGGTGCTGGAGCACTTCCAGACCGACACGGCTGATTACGCCGACTACATCCTGCCCGCGACAACCCAGCTTGAACACTGGGACATCCACCCCGCCTACGGCCACACGGATGTGATGCTGAACCGCCCGGCCATCGCGCCGCTGGGAGAGGCCAAGCCGAACAGCCAAATCTTCCGCGAACTGGCGGCCCGCATGGGTTTTACCGATGCCTGTTTTGCGGACGACGACGAGACCATCTGCCGACAGGCCTTTGGAGGGGAGCTCGATTTCGATCACTTGCTCGCCCAAGGTTTTGCGCCTCTGCCAGTTCAAGCCGCGCCGTTCGCCAACGGCAATTTCCCGACGCTTTCGGGCAAATGCGAATTCTTCAGCGCGCGCCTCCATGCCCAGGGACTGGATGGCCTGCCGGACCACATCGGCAACTACGAAACCCCGGGCACGTCAACGGAGTTTCCTTTGGCGATGATCTCCCCGCCTGCGCGCAACTTTTTGAATTCCAGTTTTGTCAACGTGCAAAGCCTGCGTGACGTGGAGGGTGAGCCCATTTTGGAGATGCATGCGCAAGACGCGCTGCTGCGGAACATCCAATCTGGTCAGACTGTGCGCATCTTCAATTCGCGCGGCGACTACCGCTGCAAAGTGATGGTTTCCCCGCGTGCCCGCCCCGGCGTGGTTCATGGCATGGGCATCTGGTGGCGCAAATTCGGGCTGGATGGCCGCAACGTCAACCAGCTCACCAGCCAGAAGCTCACCGATTTGGGCCGAGGTCCGACCTTTTACGACTGCCTGGTGCAAGTGGCGCGCTCGGACTGATCCGCTGCCAGGCCGACGCCACGCCCGCGTGATAATGCGCTGCACCATGTCAGACGCCACGCTGAACAATTCACCAGCCCCTGCCCTTCGCATCCTGCATTTGGAGGATTCGCTGCCGGATCATCTGCTCGCCACGCGCGCCCTGGCCAAAGTCGGCTTGGCTTGCCAGGTGACCCGGGTGGACAAGTTGGCGCAGTTCGGGCGTTTGTTGCAAGAGGGTGACGGTTTTGACGTGATCCTGGCCGACCACCAGTTGCTTGGATTTACCGCAGTGGATGCCTGGCAGGCCAGCGCCGGACTTGTGCAGAAACCGCCCTTTATCCTGCTCTCTGGCGCAATTGGCGAACGCGCGGCGGTCGAAGCCATCAAACTGGGTTTTGCCGACTACCTCTCCAAAAATGACCTGCCCCGTTTGGGCCCCGTGATCCTACGTGCGATGGAAGTCCATCACACCCGGATGGCCAAGGCGCAGGCAGACGCTGATCTGGCTGCCTCTGAAAAACGTCTGGCCGAATTCTCTGGACACCTGCAACGCGCCATCGAAAAAGAGCGTGCCGCCATCGCCCGCGAGATCCACGATGAGGTGGGCGGCGCACTGGCGGCCATCGGTTTTGACTTGGGATGGATCAGCCGCCATAGCGCCGATGCCGTCACACTGGCGCACGCAACGCAGGCCAACGCCATGTTGCAGCAGGCCATGAGCGCAGCCCAATCCATCATGATGAACCTACGCCCGCCGATTTTGGACCAGGGCCTGGTGGCGGCGCTGGAGTGGCTGTGCAGCGGCTTTGAGAAGCGCAGCGGCATCCGAACCCTTGTGGCGAGCAGCGCCTATGCGAACTCGGTGGCGCCGCAATACACGCGCGGCGTCGAACTGGTCGCCTACCGCACGGCGCAGGAAGCCCTGACCAATATTGCCAAACATGCACAAAGCAGCCAGGTCAAAGTGGAACTGTCAGACGCGGGCGGCACCTTGACGCTGGAGATCACCGACAACGGTTGCGGCATCAGTGATGCCGCGCGCAACAAGCCGAAGTCTTTCGGGCTCAAGGGTTTGTCTGAACGCGCCCGTGCCGTGGGCGGCTGGCTGGACATCAGCACCCGCACCGCAGCAACCAGCACCGCAATGCCTGGCACCGCCATCATTCTCTCGGTGCCTTTGGACACGCTGGATTCTGCGTTTCAAGATTCAGTGTTCCTGCCCGCCGAAGGGTTGTTGCCATGATCCGGGTGATCCTGTGTGACGACCACGCCATATTGCGCCGGGGCATCCGCGACACCCTGAGTGAGGCGGTGGACATCAAAGTGGTGGCCGAAGCCGCCAGTTATTCCGACGTGCGCGAGGCGCTTCGCCAACACCCTTGCGACGTGTTGCTGCTGGATTTGAACCTGCCCGGCCGGGGCGGCATGGACGTGTTGGCCAGCGTGCGTGAATCGCACCCGCAAGTGAAGGTGCTGATCGTCTCCATGTACCCGGAAGACCAATACGCCATCCGCTGCCTCAAGGCGGGTGCGCAGGGTTATGTGAACAAAGGCGGTGACCCTTCCGAGCTTGCCAAAGCGGTTCGCGCAGTGATGCACGGGCGAAAATACGTGACGCCGGAAGTCGCGCAGATGTTGGTGGACAACCTCAACACGCCTGCGGACGCCAGCCTGCATGACGCATTGAGTGAACGGGAAATGCAGACGCTGGTGAAAATCGCCTCGGGCAAACGCCTCGCAGACATCGCCCTGGATTTGATGCTGAGCCCCAAAACCGTGAGCGTCTACCGCTCGCGCCTGCTTGAAAAACTCAAACTCACCAACAATGCTGAGTTGACGGTGTACGCGATCCGCAACGGCCTGGTTTAGCCGGGCAGTTGCGCATCTGGATCACATTTTTCCGAGGCGGCCCAAACGCTCAGAGGCAGTCACCACGTCGGTCAGGCGGATGCCGAATTTCTCGTTCACCACCACAATTTCCCCCTGGGCAATCAGGTGTCCGTTGACCAGCACATCGACCACCTCGCCGGCCATAGTGCCCAGCTCCACCACCGAGCCCGTGCCGAGTTGCAGGATTTGCCGGATCGGCAACTTGGTGCGCCCGAGCTCCACCGAGAGCTGGACAGGAATGTCCAACACGCGCGTAAGGTCTGGCGTGGGGGCCTGTTTGTCCTGGTCAGCCATCAGGCCACCGCTCCGTCTTGCGCAGAAGTCAAAGTCCGCTCGACGCGGATCGCCTGGCGGCCCGACTGCGTTTTCAAACGGCCCTCAAACAGCGGCAGCCCTTCAGGCGTCGCCAGGATCTGCGGCAACTCCCCCAGCTCGATGAAGTCGCCCGCGCGCAGGGCCAGCAGCCGCGCTACATTGGTAGACACTGGCGCACAATAGGCATGCACCGGCACCTCCAGAGTTTGCACTTCATGCGTGAGCGCGGGCAGCCAGCGGCGGTCATGTTGCACAAAATCACCCCAAGTGGGCGACTCCAGGACACTGCGGATCGGCGCCAGGCTGGCCCAGGGCAAGGCCACCGTCAAACGACCCAGCACCTCGCCGATTTGAACTGCAAAAACGCTGACGTGCAGGCGCTCCAAGGCGGTGGCGACGTTGGCTTGGCGTGCATCCGTCTCCAGGCGGTCCAGCTCGAACGTCAAACCGCCGACACCGCTCCAGGCCTGTGAGCTGGCTGCCATCGCCACGCCCAGCAAGCGCTGAACCGCCTGTCGGCCGATGGAGACGAAGCTGCGCGCATCGGGGGTGTTCTGCACCTTGCCGCTGCCGCCATACAGCAGATCGACCACCACATCGGCCAGCGCGGCGTCGCACACCAAAAGCCCCTGCCCCGCCAGAGGCCGCAAGTTCACGACGGCGCAGCCCGAAGGCACAGGCATTTCGTTTAGAAAATCGCTGTACCGCTGCGTCTGCAAGGTTTGCAAGGAAATTTCGGCATGCCGCGCCAAGAGGGCAAAGAAGCCGCTGCGCAGCCCGCGCAACAGGCGTTGGTTGACCACCTCCAGCGCGCCCGAGGGGCCGCGTGCAAGGCGCGGCAGACTCTGCCAATCAAACGCCATCGGCTCGCCAGGCATCATGTCTTGCCCACCGAAGGCACCCAAGCCGCCCGCCGCCTGACCCGCCGCACCGCCAGTCGCGTCACCGGGCACGCCTGCACCATCCATGCCCTGCATCAAGGCGTCGATCTCGGCCTGCGACAGGATGCCGGCTTGCGTCATGGCCGGGACTCCTGGTCCATCTTGTCCAGGATGCGCTGGGCCAGGGCCGGGTCGGTGCTGTCGATGGACTCCATCACCGAGGCTTCCATCTGCGCCCCCAGGCCGCTGAGCAGCAAGGCCGCACGCCGTGCGCCGCTTTGCGCGCCGCTGCGGCGGGCTTCGCGCTCATCCAGCAGGGCCACCAGCATGTCGTCGAGCGCCTCGAGCGCCGTCGGGTTGATCGCCTGCGTGCCGGCGATGCGCTGGATGATGTCGGCGCGTTGCCGTGGCGGCACGTTTTGCAACACGCGGGTGGCGAGCTCCAGATCAACCAAGGTCAAGATCGCCGCCGCCACCTGCGGGTGCTCAGCCACCAGCAGTTGCACGATGGTCGGCAACTCAGCCCGCTTGAGGCGCTCCAGGCCGTGCCCCGGCGCGGCGGGCGGGGTGGCAGCCGGCAGATTGCCGTCTTCTGCCAGCGCCAGGTCGGATTCAAATGCCTGCAGGCCAAAGGCTTGATTGAGCATGCTGCGCACGTAGCGGCTGGAGTCTGACACCAGGCGGCTCTGGCGCGCCGCGAGCTTTTCAAACTCGTCAAAGTTCACGTCCACCGGGCTTTGCACCACCGGTTTGGCCGTTTGGGCGACTTCGGCTATCGCCACCTTCAACTGCTGCGCCTGTTCGGGCGGCAATTGGCTGAAAATCGACGCGGCTTCTTCCTTGCCCAGCAGGAGCATCAGGGCAGCGGCATTGTGAAGCGCGTCGTTGGGGTTCATGAAAGGTTTTGCCGTCCGGGTTCAATGCCTGCATTCAATGCAACAACTGCGGGCGCCCGGCCCCGGCGGCGAACTGCGCACCTTCGCCCAAGGGCCAAGGCTCGGTAAGGCCGCGTATCTGGGCGTCAACGCCAAGAATTCGGCGCAGGATGCGCTGCTTTTCCCCTTGTTCAGCACGCGTCAAGCGTGCTTCCATCTCCTCGGGCAAGCTGCTTTGGCGGGCACAGGACTTGAGCTGCTGGATCAACACTTTGCAATCGTTTTCAATGTCCGCGACACCGCGCCAGTCACCCGCGTGGGCGGCCTGCAACATGCGGCGGCTGCCGTCTTCGATGGCCTTGTAGCAGTCAATCAAGCGTGTTGGCATGGCAGGCGCAGGCCGGGTCGCGCAGGGCAGGGCGCAGTCGGCTTTGGGTAAGGTTTCATAGTGGCGCCAAGCATACTGCGGCACAGCGCGGGCGATGGACGGAGTTGTCTGGTAAATACCCGCCAATTCACACCGTCGAAGTAACAGCCGCCATGCGCGGCTGTTGTAGGAATTTGTCTGACACGGCTTGCAGCGTGATTCTGAGGCCTCTTGGGCGCAACTGTGCGCAGAATCAAACGCATCGGCATTCCCGCGAACCACCGTTGCAGATGCCTTCGATGCCCGAGGAACTTTCCATGAAGAACGAACCGATGAAAAACGAGCAATTGCTGGCGGATATCCGCGAAGCCAATCTCACTTACCTGATGTTGGCGCAAAACCTGATCCGCGCCGACCGCGCCGAGTCGCTCTACCGCCTGGGCCTGTCAGAGGACGCGGCGGATCTGATTGCCGGCCTCTCACCCGCGCAACTTCTCAAAGTCGCCTCGGGCAACCTGCTGCTGTGCCGCATGCGGGTCGATGACGACCTGGTGTGGAACCTGCTCACCAATCATGGCGTGAACGCGTCTGCGGGCCGCGCCGACAACGACGCCGCCAACAAGCTGCATGCCAGCATCTTGATGGCCGGCCGTTTCGCCGAAGCCCTCTAAGCGCCCAAGGAAAACACATGGCCAGCAAAAGTGTGTTGAACGATTCGCGACAGGTGGAGCGCGCCGTGGCGCTGATTCAGCTCGGCGCGCGCCTGCAGGTGCTCGAGAGTGAAACCGACCTGTCCTACGAGCGCCTGCTGCGCCTCTACAAGGAGGTGGCGGGCCATTCACCGGCCAAGGGCCAACTGCCGTTTTCAACCGACTGGTTTCTGACCTGGCAGCCCAACATCCACGCCTCGCTGTTCCTCAATATCCACGAATACCTGGGCAAAGCCAGCGCGCTCGAAGACATCGACCTGGTGATGAAAGCCTTCAAGCTCTATACCGAACAGGTCGAAACCTGCGGCGTCGAACCACTGCTCTCGGTGACGCGCGCCTGGCGGCTGGTCAAGTTCATCGACACACAACTGCTTTCGTCCACGCAATGCTCCGAATGCGGCGGCCATTTTGTGACCGAGCCCCACACCTTTGCGCGCCACTACGTCTGCGGCCTGTGCGCGCCACCCGCGCGCGCCGGAAAGGGCGCAGTGGCGGGGGGGATTGTGTTGCATTGAGGCAAAGCCAGGGCGGGCCTCCACAACTTGCAGATTTTTCCGGTTTCTTCGATAATATGGTCATTATGACCAATTTATCACTTCCTCCGGCTACCCCAACGCGTCGCGCCAGCCGTACCAATACATCTGAAAACCATTGGGTGCTGGCCGATGCCAAGGCGAAGTTCAGCCAGCTCGTGCGCCAGGTGCGCAGCGAGGGGCCGCAACACGTCACCGTGCATGGGCGCGATGAAGTGGTGGTGATCGCCGCCGAAGAGTTCCGGCGGCTCAAGGGTACGTCTTCCGGGCAAGCGCTGGTGGATGCTTTGCATGCGTCGCCGCACCGGGGCATTGACATTGCGCCAAAACGCTCATCCTCAGGCTCGCCCATGCCCGTGCGGGACGTCAAGCTGTGAGCGGCTGGCTGCTCGACACCAACGTCCTCTCCGAACTGCGGCGCCCCCGGCCAGCGCCCAAAGTGGTGGCCTTCGTTGCAGCGCAGCCGCTGGAACAGATGTATGTCAGCACCGTCACGCTGGCCGAAATCCGCTTCGGCATCGAGCTGGTCGCGGACGCCCCCAAGCGCGCCGAACTGCACACTTGGCTCACCCACAAAGTGCGCCCGATGTTTGAGCAGCGCATCCTGCCCGTCTCTGAAGACGTGATGTTCAAGTGGCGTCTGCTTGTAGAGGAAGGCCGCAAGACCGGCCACACCACCCGCGACAAATTGTGGCAGCCCGACCTCATCATCGCCGCCACCGCTCTTCACCACGGCCTGACGGTGGTGACGCGGGATACGGCGGATTACGCCAAGGCTCGGGTGGAACTGGTGAATCCGTGGGAGTGAAAAGCAGCCGACCCTGGGGTAGCGCGATTGGCAGCTTTCGTCGTATGCCGCCGAGAAAACTCAAAATGCTACGTAGCAGCCCGTTTTGGAGCCGCCCGCTTGGTGCGGCTTGCTACGGAGCGAGACACATGAGCTTCCACATAGGAATCGAGCAAACGCCGGATCATCCGCTGGTACTGCGTTTGGTGCTTTGATGCTTCGCCCTTGAAAAAATCAACGCTGCTCTTGCTCAGAGCCAGCGTGACCTTGACACCTTCTTCACGAAACGCCAGTTCTACCGGTGAAGGCAGAAAATCGGAGATCACCTCCAGCTCGCCCAGCGGCTCATCCGAGTAAGTTATTTTCTTTGTCATAAATCTGCTTTCCTTTGCGCCAGTACCCGGCGCCGATGATGCGGATCAAGTTGCCCCGATAGGTGAACCGAACCGTGAGCACGCCACCCTGGACCTTGCCAAAACAGTAGAACCGCTCTTCGGATTCACTGTGCCCAAGGTCTCTGGCGATGACACGATGCAGCTGGCCCCTGACGCGCACTATAGCTTCGCAACCTAAACGGTACCCCACTATCTCATCCTCCAGCCGCCAGGCAATCGCCCCGCCGTCCCGACGATTTGTGGCGCCAGTGGAGCGGTAGCGAAACGCCTGCGACTTATGAGGAGCGGCGGCGGGGCGCTTGGCTGGTGGCCGACGGCCTGTAAAGAAGAAGGCCGGAACCAACCGACCAGTGTCTCCAAGCCTTTTTCCTATCGCGCAAGCCGTCAAGGCAATTACGAATACTACTATTTATATAGCAAATTACTTAATAAACACGAGGGCTGCATGCCAATTTCTTTAAACACTACCCCTGAAAACGGCAGGACAGCCCCAATCATACCCAAATTGGGGTTTTAAGCGATGGCCCCGCGCAGGCGCTCAAACACCGTCCAGAACTGCGCCTCCTGTGTTGTCGCAAAGTTGATGCGCATCAGCGTGCTGGGCTGGCGCTCGGCGTGGAAGAGCGCGCCAGGGGCCAGCAGGTAACCTTCGTCCAGCGCGCGCTGTGAAAGGGCGTCGGTGTCCACACCGGTATCGACCCAGCCAAACAGGCCCGCTGGCGGTGCGGCGAAGGTGCAACCGGCCTTCAGCGCCAGCTTCACGCTGCGGGTGCGGGCGCCGTCCAGCCGGGTGCGGATGCGCGCGGCGTGGCGGCGCAACTGGCCCTGGTCGATGCACCAGGCCAGGGCTTTCTCCAACAGCGCGGGCGTGGTCAGCGTGGCCAGCAGCTTGGTATCGGTGAGGCGTTCCACCAGATCATGCGGCGCGGCCAGGTAACCCACGCGCCAGCCGGGCGCGAGGATCTTGGCGAAACCGCTCACGTAAATCGTGCGCTGCAGGCCGTCCAGCGCACACAGGCGGGTGGCGTGCTCGGCGGCCAGGTGGCTGTAGGTGTCGTCTTCAACGATGTGGAAATTGTGTTCGTTTGCCAGCTGCAAGACACGGTGGGCGGCCCCCGGCGTGAGGCAAAACCCGGTGGGGTTGTGCAAGACGCTCACACTCACAAACAGCTTCGGTTGATGCAGTTCGCAGTACTTGGCCATCACCGCCAGGTCGGGCCCTTCCGGCCCGCGCGGCACCGGCAAGATGCGCAAGCCAAGGGCCGCGAGGCGGGCGAATTCGATGGCCCAGCCGGGCTCTTCGACCATCACGCAGTCGCCCGCGCGCAGCAGCGTGCGGCTGACGATATCCAGCGCATGGGTGGCGCCCACGGTGGTGACGATCTGGTTGGGCGCGGCCTGCACGTTGATGGCGGCGAGTTTCGTCGACAGCGTCTGGCGCAGGCCGCCATCGCCTGCGGGTTCGCCGTATTGCAGCGAATAGTCATTCAGCGCCGCACTGGTGGTGACCTTGCGCACCGCCGCGCCCATGAAGGCCGTCTTGAGCCAGTCTTGCGGGAACACCCCCATGCCGGGCTGCGGCTTGCTGCTGCTGCCCTGGAACATGCCGCGGATCAGCGCGGTGGCGTTCACCGGCACGTGTTTGGGCGCCGGGTATGCGGTAGTTTGGCCAGGCCCCGCAAACCTTGCATCAGCTATTGAATTGGTAGCTGATGACGAATATTTATCGCGACCCAGCGGCACATCACGCACATAGAATCCGCGATGCGGCCGCGCCTCCACCAAACCCTGCGCCAGCAACTGGTCATACGCGGCCACCACGGTGGAGGGGCTCACGCCCTGCTGCTGCGCACACTGGCGCACCGAGGGCAGGCGCGCGCCGGGGGCCAGCAGACGGGTGTGGATACGCTCGGCAAAGCGGTTGCACAATTGCTCGGCCAGCGTGGCGGAGGCGGCTTTCATCAACATGGTGTATTCCTGCTCTTCAAGCTTGCGTCAAACTTGTGCCACTGAATTTATCAGTACAGATTGTAGAAATGTTTAAAAAACTGTACTGATAGTGTGCTGATTGTAGTTGTAAAGTGCTGACATGATCTGGACTGAATTCACCGCTTTGCTGTTGTTGTGCACGGTCGCCAGTTTTTCACCCGGCCCTAACACCACACTGTCCACGGCCTTGGCGGCCAACTTTGGCATGCGCCGCGCGCTGAATTTTGTTTTTGCCGTGCCGCTGGGCTGGAGCCTTCTTTTTACGCTGTGTGTGTTTGGCGTTGGCGCCGCCGTGGTGGCCCTGCCTGCGTTGCGCGTGGGCATCCAGGTGGTGGGCATTGGGTATTTGCTGTGGCTGGCGTTCAAACTCAGCCAAAGCGGGCAGCTCAGCGAAGCCGATGCCGCGCGTTTTGACATCACATTTTGGCAAGGTGTGATGCTGCAGTTTGTCAACATCAAGGCCTGGCTGCTGGCGCTGACAGTGGTGGCGGGTTGGCTTGCCGGGCGTGCGGACGTGGTGTCGCGTTTTGGCGTGATCCTGCCCCTGATGGCGGCCTTTGGCCTGGCCAGCAACCTCGCTTACGCGGCCATGGGTTCGCTCTTGCGCGACTGGTTGGCGCAGGGTGCGCGGCTTTTGTGGTTCAACCGCGCGATGGCGGCCATCCTGGTGGCAACGGCAGCCTGGATGGCGATGTTATGAGTGCGCAAACCTCGACTGCCACGCCAGTGGCTGCCCGCGTCATGGCCCCGGCCGGTGCAGCAGCGGGGCCAGCATCCACCGGGCAGGTGACGCGTGGGCTGTGGCTTGGGCTGGTAGGCGTTGCCCTGTTTGCTGCGACTTTGCCAATGACCAAACTCGCGGTGGGCACTGTCGATGCGCCACAGCTCTCACCCTGGTTTGTCACTTTTGGGCGCGCCGCGGTAGCCGGTCTGTTGTCGCTGGTGTATCTGCTGGTGCAACAGGCACGCGGGCAGTTGGTGAGGCCAAAAGGCCGCCAGTGGGGTTTGTTGGGCATGACCGCTTGCGGCGTGGTGGTGGGTTTTCCGCTGTTCATGTCGCTGGCACTCCTGCATGTGCCCAGCACCCACGGCGCAGTGGTCACGGGCTTGCTGCCGCTGGCCACCGCCGTGCTGGCGGCGATCTGGATGAAGCAGCGGCCCTCCGTGGGTTTCTGGTTGGCGGCGGTCGCAGGCACGCTCTTGGTGCTGCTATTCATGGGTTTTCGATCCGCAGACAGTGCGGGGCATTTCAGCCTGCATCTGGCCGACGTGTTTTTGCTGGTCGCCATGGTCACCGGCGCCTTTGGCTATATCGGTGGCGCGCAACTCACGCCTGCGCTCGGCTCTGAGCGCGTGATCTGCTGGGTGCTGGTGATGTCGCTGCCCATCACTTTGCCCATGACTTGGCTCAACACGCCCGCTGACTACACACTCATCCACGCCATCAGCTGGTGGGCCTTTGCTTACGTGGCACTGTTTTCGATGTGGATCGGTTTTTTCGCCTGGTACCGCGCGCTGGCCTTGGGTGGTGCGGTGCGCATCAGCCAGGTGCAACTGGTGCAGCCATTTTTGAGCTTGCTATTTGCCGTGCCCCTGCTGGGGGAAAGGCTGGACGCCCTGACCCTCGGCTTTGGGCTGGCGGTGATTGCCACCGTGTTTATCGGCAAAAAAATGCCTGTGAATTGACAACGCAACCTGAAGGATCAGAACCATGAAACGCGACTCCGCGCCTGAAACCGCGACAGCAGCCGAAACGGCATCTTATTGGCAACTTGCCGCCCGCACCGCCAAAATGAACCCCTCGGTCATCCGCGAGATTTTGAAAGTCACCGAGCGGCCCGGCATCATCAGTTTTGCGGGGGGTTTGCCATCGCCCAAAACCTTTCCGGTCAGCGAATTTTTGGCGGCATGCCAAAAAGTGTTGGTTGGCAATGGCGAGGCTTTCAGCCGCGCCGCCCTGCAATATTCGGCCAGCGAAGGTTACGGCCCGCTGTGTGAGCTGGTCGCTGCCGGCCTGCCCTGGAAGGTGGACCCGGCGCAAATCCTGATCACCACCGGCTCCCAGCAGGGGCTGGATCTGGTGGCCAAGGTGTTGATCGACACGGGCAGCCGAGTGCTGGTGGAAACACCCACCTACCTCGGCGCCTTGCAGGCTTTCATGCCGATGGAGCCTGAAATTGACAGCGTGGCCAGTGACGACGAAGGCGTGTTGATGGACGACTTGCGCCAAAAAATAGGCCAAGGCAAATCGCGCGCACGTTTCATCTACCTGCTGCCCAATTTCCAAAACCCCACCGGCCGCAGCATGAGCGACGCCCGCCGTGCGGCTTTGTCCCAAGTGGCGGGTGAACTTGGCCTGCCCATCGTCGAAGACAACCCTTACGGCGATTTGTGGTTCGACGCGCCGCCGCCCTTGCCGCTCACCGCGCGCAACCCGGCGGGCTGCGTGTATTTGGGCTCCTTCTCCAAAGTGCTGGCGCCCGGTTTGCGGCTGGGCTTTTTGATCGCGCCGCCCGCGCTGATGCCCAAACTGCTGCAAGCCAAACAAGCGGCAGATCTGCACAGCCCTGGCTTCAACCAACGCATGATCGCCGAGGTCATGCAAGGCGGCTTTTTGGGCCGCCACGTGCCCACCATCCGCGCCTTGTACAAGTCGCAGCGTGACGCGATGTTGGCCGCGCTCAGCCGGGAAATGAAAGGCCTCGATGTGACGTGGAACACGCCCGCCGGCGGCATGTTTTTGTGGGCACGCCTTCCCGAAGGCGTGGACGCCGTCAAGCTGCTGCCCAAAGCGGTGGACAAGGGTGTGGCCTACGTGCCCGGCGCGCCGTTTTTTGCCGACAACGCCGACCCGCGTGCGCTGCGCCTGTCCTTCGTGACCGCCAGCGTCGAGCAAATCAACCAGGGCATGGCCATGCTGGCTGCGGCGATCCGCGAATATACCCCTCACACAGGCTGAACATGCTCAAGATCTGGGGCCGCATCAGCTCCATCAATGTCAAAAAAGTGGTGTGGGCGGCGCAAGAGTTGGCCTTGCCTTTTGAACGCACTGACATCGGCGGCGCCTTTGGCTTGACGCGCACACCCGAGGCATTGGCACGCAACCCTAACGCGCTGATTCCGGTGATCGATGACGGCGGCTTCGTGTTGTGGGAGTCGAATGCCATCGTTCGTTACCTGTTCAAAAAATACGCCTTGGGGCAACTCTACCCAGCTGACCTGCAAACGCAATTCAACGCGGAGCGCTGGATGGACTGGCAACAAACCAGCGTCAACCCGGCCAGCCGAAACGCCTTCTGGCATTTGATTCGCCTTGCCCCGGAAAAACGCGATATGGCCCTGGTGGCCCAGTCCGTCGCGGCCACGGTGCCGCTGCTGAACATGCTGGAGCAGCATCTCAGTGCGAACGCGTTTGTGGCTGGCGCTGCGTTTGGCATGGCAGACCTCCCCTTGGCCTGTGAAATCCACCGCTGGTGGGGCCTGCCGATCACCGTTACCCAACGCGCGCCCTACCCTCACATCGAGCGCTGGTACCAAGCCATGCAGGCGCGCCCCGCCAGCAAAGGCGTGCTTGATTTGGCTCTGGCGTAAACATCCACGCGCGCACCGCCACCCACCCAACCATCCATCCATCCCATGAAACAACGCCCCCTTCGACAAGCTCAGGACAGGCGGTTCAAACAAATTGACGTGTTCACCGCCACGCCCTACCTTGGCAACCCGTTAGCAGTGGTGCTGGACGGCAGCGGCCTCTCCACAGCGGAGATGCAGCACTTCACCAACTGGACCAACCTCTCGGAGGCCACGTTTCTGCTGCCGCCCACCCACCCCGAGGCGGATTACAAAGTGCGCATTTTTTGCCCAGGGCGCGAGTTGCCGTTTGCCGGGCATCCTACGCTGGGCAGTTGCCATGCGTGGTTGCAGGCGGGGGGTCAGTCCAAGGGCGAGTTCATCGTGCAGGAGTGCGGCATTGGCCTGGTGAAGTTGCGCCGTGACGGGCAACGCATCGCCTTCGCAGCGCCGCCTTTGCTCAAAAGCGGCCCGCTGCCCCAAGCCGACGTGGCCTTGATCGCGCGGGGGCTGGGCATCCAACCCGCCGACATCCTGCACCACGCATGGTGCGACAACGGCCCCAACTGGCGCGGTGTCATGCTGGCCTCTCGCGATCAGGTGCTGGCACTGAAGCCCGATGGTGCGGTGCTGGCTGGTTTGGACATCGGTGTGGTCGGCCCCTCTGGCAAAGTGGGCGTGGTGGGCGCAGCCCATAGCAGCCCAAGCGCCCCAAATAGCGATGATTGCGCCTTTGAAGTTCGCGCCTTCTTCCCCGGCAACAACGGCCTGGCTGAAGACCCCGTCACCGGCAGCTTGAACGCCGCCATCGCGCAATGGCTGATCGGCGCAGGCCTTGCGCCCTCCCGCTACGTGGCCGCACAAGGGACCGCCATGGGCCGCGCAGGCCGCGTGCACGTGGAGCAGCAAGGGCTTGACATCTGGATCGGCGGCGACTCGGTGACCTGCGTGGAAGGTCACGTCACTTTATGAACCGGCCAGTGGCGCCTGCAAGCTTGGGTTTCGCGAAATCAAAATATCATACCCATATTGGGGTTTATTGAGGCTCTATTGGGCTCCCAATGCCTGGTTTCAAACAAAATAGGCACTTGGGTCACGTATTTATTGAATATTTAGCTATATTAATAATAGCATTTTAAAACCAGCATCGCATCCACAGAAATCCTCCGGGCTTGCTTGTATAGTGAAATCCTGCTGATTTCCAGAGTCCGCTTGCTTAAGTTTGCTGCTTCGGTTTCCTTCTTCGGTTCCATTTGTGAGGTTGATATGTTTGCTTTCAAGCCCCTGCGTCTCGCGACCGCCTGTGCCCTTGGAGTGGCTCTGATTTTCCCTTTGCGCCTTGCCACGGCACAGGAGCGCACCCTCGTGGTCTCGGCTTTTGGCGTAGGTCAAAACGAGCTGCGCAAAGAGCTGTACGCACCCTTTGAAGCCAAATGCAAATGCAAGATTGTCGTCAACGTGGGCAACAGCGCTGACCGTCTGGCCAAGCTGGAGGCGCGCAAGGGCAACCCGGAGGTCGATGTTGCCGTGCTGGCCGATTTTTCAGCGATGGAGGCCGCGCAAAAAGACCTGATCGAACCCATCGACGTGAGCCGGCTCAAGAACTACAACAAGCTGCACGACATGGCCAAGGACCCGATTGGCAACCACATGGGCGTGGGCTACACGTGGTTTGCCACCTCGATCATCTACCGCAGCGACAAGGTCAAGATCGACTCGTGGAAAGACCTCGCCAAACCCGAGTTGAAAGGCCGCATCGCCCTGCCCAACATCACCACAACGCAAGGCCCGGCCATGCTCTTGATGATGGACAAAGCCTACGGCGGCACCACGCCCGACCTGGCCACCGGCATCCAACGGGTGGCCGACATGAAGGGCGGTGTGGTGACCTTTTACGAACGTTCGGCGCAGCTCGTCCAGCTTTTCCAGCAGGAAGAAATTTATGCCGCTGTCACGGGCCGCTTCAACTGGCCGCTGATCAAGAAGCTCAATATGCCCTTGGCTTGGGCAACTCCCAAAGAAGGCCTCACCGGTGGCATCAACGTGTTGGTGCTCACCAGAGGCAGCAAAAACAAAGACCTAGCCTACGCCTTCATGGACGAGTGGCTCTCCACCGAGGCCCAAACCCGCTTGGCCATGGCGCTCGTGGACAGCCCCGCCAACAAGGAAGTCAAGCTGCCCAAAGACGTGG
Source organism: Rhodoferax sp. (assembly GCA_031365665.1). Classification (GTDB taxonomy): domain Bacteria; phylum Pseudomonadota; class Gammaproteobacteria; order Burkholderiales; family Burkholderiaceae_C; genus JANYCG01. Next base: position 30,890 of record JANLYO010000111.1, read on the forward strand.
CCGATGTGTTGACCTACGGCGCCGATACGGCCAAAACGCTGAACCTCATCACCCCAGCGCAGCACCTGTTGCGGCGCAAGGCCTGGGTGGATGGCTGGAACGCAAAAATAGCCCGGTAATTTCATGTTTGACAACCGCCGCATCGGCACTGCACTGGCCCTTCCCGCCGCTGTATTTGTGGCGCTGGCCTTTCTGGTGCCAGTGGGAGTGTTGTTGTCGGGCAGCGTCAGCACACCGACCGGTTGGACGCTCGCCCTCTTTGCCGAATTTTTCAACGACCCGCTCTCGATGGAAGTGATGTGGCGCACAGTGCGCCTGGGCGCTTTGGTCACACTCACGTCGGCCGCCTTGGGCTATGTTGCGGCTTTGGCCATCGTGCAAGCCGGCCCCACCTGGAAAGGCCGCCTGGTCGGGCTGGTGGTGTTGCCGCTGATGATCTCACCGGTCGCACGCACCTACGCCTGGATCGTGATTCTGGGGCGCACCGGCATCGTCAACCAGGCCCTGGTCGCGGTCGGCCTGTCGGACGAACCCATCCGAATCCTGTTCACGGAAACTGCCGTGTTCATCGGCCTGGTGCAACTCTTTTTGCCACTCATGGTGCTTTCACTCGTGAGTGCGCTCGAAAATCTCCCGGCCGACGTGATTCCAGCAGCACGTGTGCTGGGTGCAGGATGGCTCAGCGTGTTCTTCAAAGTGATCCTGCCGCTCACGCGCGAAGGCCTGGTCACTGGAGGCACTTTGGTGTTCACCGGCGCGGTCACCGCTTACATCACCCCGGCGGTGCTGGGCGGCTCCAAAGTGCTGATGTTGGAGACGCTGTTGTACCAACGTGTCTCTGTCAACAACGATTTTGTCTCCGCCAGCGTGATCGCCGCGATCCTGATCGCGATGGGCGTTGTCACCCACATGTTGCTCAAACGCGCGGCCAAGCCGCGTGCGAGCTAGGCCACGCCCATGAACCCCCTCATGCGCCTAAGTGGTTGGGCCGTGCTCAGCGGGATATTGGTTTTTCTGCTCGGGCCGTTTTTGCTGATCGCGGCGGCCGGCCTGTCTGCGGGCGACACCTTGGCCTTCCCGCCGCAGGGCCTCTCACTGCGCTGGATCATTGCGGTGTTTGGCATGGACAATTTCCGCGAAAGCTTCATGTTGTCGATGCAACTGGCGGTGGGCGCCACACTGCTGGCGCTTCTGGTCGGCGTGCCAGCGGCGTATGGGTTGTCGCGTTACCAGGTGCCGGGGCGCGAGATCATCCGTACCATCGTGTTCACACCCGTGATCGTTCCGGGCATCATCGTGGGGCTGGCTTTGTTGCGCCATGAGGTGATTCCGCTGGGGCTCTCGGTCACCTGGGCGCTGATCTTGGCGCACACCGTGCTGGTCGTCCCCTACGCAGTGCGCGTGGTCACAGCCAGCCTGGAGAACCTGCGCTCCGATGTGGAGGAAGCCGCCGTGATGCTGGGGGCCTCCCGCATCAGCGCTTTTTTTCGCGTGGTGATGCCCAATATCATGAACGGTATCCTGGCGGCCTTCATTTTGGGCTTCATCACCTCGTTCAACCAAGTGCCGGTCTCGCTGTTTCTCACTGGCCCCGGCATCACCACGCTGCCGATCGACATGTTGTCGTCGATGGAATATGTGTATGACCCGTCCATCGCGGCGCTCTCAGCGCTGATGGCGCTGATGTCGATGCTGATTGTCTTGCTGGCCGAACGTTTGCTGGGTTTGTCGCGTTATGTCTGAAGTTGAAATTCCTGGTACGGCAGGGTTCCTGTCGCTGGAGAACCTGACGCTGGCTTATGGCGATCAGGCCGCCGTGGACAGTTTGAATTTGCAGGTACGCGAAGGTGAGCTTTTGGCGCTCTTGGGGCCTTCGGGCTGCGGCAAAACCACCACCATGCGGGCCATTGCCGGGCTGTTGGCGTCGCGCGCGGGCAGCATCCGGCTGGCCGGTGAAGACATCACCCGCAAAAGCGCCAATACGCGCGAGATCGGGCTGGTGTTCCAGTCTTATGCACTGTTCCCCCATCTGTCGGTGTTTGAAAACGTCGCCTTTGGCCTGCGCCTGCGGCGGGTCGCCAGCGCAGAGCTGCAACGGCGCGTGATGGAAGCCGTCGAGATGGTGGGTCTCTCGGGCTTCGAGCGGCGCCTGCCCAAAGAGCTTTCGGGGGGCCAGCAACAACGCGTGGCGCTGGCGCGCTCCGTGGTGGTGCGCCCCCGGCTGTTGTTGCTGGACGAACCGCTCTCCAATTTGGACGCCCGTTTGCGTTTGGAGATGCGCAGCGAGCTGCAACGCCTGCAGCGCGATTTAGGCGTGACGATGGTGTATGTCACACACGACCAGGTCGAGGCGCTGGCGCTGGCCCACCGGGTCGTGGTGATGAAGGCCGGCAAAATTGCCCAGCAGGGTTCACCCGCTGACATTTACGAGCGGCCGGCTTCGGCTTTTGTGGCCCAGTTTGTGGGTTTTGAAAACCTGTTTCGTGCCAGCGCTCTGGGCTTGACAGGCGTCGCACTGGGACCCGGTGACAAGCCCCAACAAGGCTACCTGGCTTGGCCATCCGGCGTCCGGCCCAGCGCGCCCGCGCTGGCGTGGCGGCCACGCCATGTCCTTCTGGGAGAAGGCCCTTTTGAAGGCCGGGTGCTGGGCGCGTCTTACCTTGGAGAAGCGGTGGAATATTTGATCGACTGCCCGGCCGGCACGGTCAAAGCTCAAGCGCCTACCCATGCGCCACGTTACCCAATCCAGGCGCCAATTCGATTCGATTTGCCGCTGGCCGACGCGGTGCATCTGCAAACGGATTGACACCGCAATGCAACACGTGTGGATCGACACCGACATGGGTTTTGACGACCTGGCCGCAGTCTTGACGGTGGCGCACACACCAGGCTGGCAAATTGACGGCCTCTCGCTGGTCGCAGGCAATGCGCCTATCGACACCGTGCTGGACAACGCACTTCGCAGCGCCCATTTTTTTGGCTGGCAGTTTCCCATTTACCAAGGCCGTGCACGCCCATTGAAGGCTGAGTTGGCCACGGCGCAACACATTCTGGGCGCAGACGCCATGAAGTCGGCGGGACAAAGCCTGCCACCAGCACGCCATGGCTTGGCCCAAGGTGATGCCCTCACTGCACTGGCACGGTACCTGCGGCAGGCCGCCAAGCCCGCAACCGTGTTGGCACTGGGGCCGCTCACCAATATCGCAGCGGTGTTGCTGGCAGAGCCGCTGCTCGCCCAACAGATTGGACAACTGGTCTGGATGGGCGGAAGCGCGGGTGCAGGCAACCACACCGCTGCGGCAGAATTCAACGCCGCTGTAGACCCTGAAGCGATTCAAGTGGTGCTGGATGCCCAAGTGCCGCTCCGCATGGTCGGCCTGGACGCCTGCCGCCAGGTGCGCGCCCATGCCAGTGACGCGCACGCCCTGCGCGCTTTGGGCACGCAGCGTGCTGCCGTGCTGGCCGATTTGCTGATGGGTTATGTCTGCATAGCCAGCGCCGATGGCAGCTTGCCGATGGCGCTGTACGACCCGACGGCGGCAGCAGCGCTGGTCGCGCCCGAGGCTATGCAATGGCGTGATGCGCATGTGGTGGCCGAACTCGAAGGCCGCCATACCCGTGGCATGACGGTGGTGGAATTTCGCGTGCCGCGCCGTGCGGTGGCCAACGCGCGGGTGGCCAGCGTTGCCGATGAGACCCTGTTGCGCCGCGCGGTCTTCGATGCCCTGGCTCGCGCAGCGCTGGGGGCTGGCGCATGAACGTGGACACCAACACCCGGAATGACGCCTTCTTTCAGGCGATTCCCAAAGTAGAGCTGCATTGCCACTTGTTGGGCACGGTGCGCGAGGCCACTTTCCGTGATCTGGCCCGGCGCAGCAAGTCGCCCTTGGCCGATGAAGAGATCACCGCGTTCTACACGCGCGGCGAAAAGCCGGTGGGGGTGTTGCGTGTGTTGCGCGCGCTCGATGCCTGGTTGCTGCAAACAGCCGATGATCTGCACCGCATCACCTATGAATATTTGCAGGATGCAGCACGCCACAACGTGCGCTACGCAGAATTCTTCTGGAACCCAACGGGCACCGTGCGGGAGTCTGGCATGACTTACCGGGCCGCGCAAACCGCGATCACCCAGGCCATACGCGATGCAGAGCGCGACTGCGGCATCGTGGGCCGCTTAATCCCGTCCATTGACCGCGAAGCCTCGCCCGACGCCGCGAAGGAGATGGTCCAGTGGATGTGCGCCCACCGCTGTGATGAAACCATTGGACTGGGCATCGACTACCGGGAAGTAGATCGCCCGCCCGAGATGTTTATTGAGGCCTACGCCCTCGCGCGTGCCTCCGGTTTCAAGACCACGGCCCACGCGGGCGAGTTCGGCTGTGAATGGATCAACGTCAAGACGGCGGTGGATGTCTTGAAGATCGACCGTGTCGACCATGGTTACACCATCATCGACGCGCCAGATTTCGCGCAGGAGTGTGCACAGCGCGGCATCGTGTTCACCGTGGTGCCTACCAATTCCTATTACCTGCGCACCTTGGCAAAAGACCGCTGGGCGCTGGACCACCCGATCCGCAAAATGCGTGAACTGGGCCTGGCCCTGCACCCCAACACCGATGACCCGACCCTGCACCATGTCACCCCGACCCAGGCCTGGGCGATGATGCACCGTGACTTCGGCTTCTCCATCACCGACCTGCGCGACTGCATGTTGCATGGCCTCACTGCGGCCTGGATCGACGACCGCACACGGCGCGATTGGCAGGCTGCATTCACATCGGAATTCGACCATCAGTTCGCGGTGGCACAACTTGTTTCTGCGGCTTCGTCGCTTGGGTGACGAGTCGAGGCGGGACGCCTCGTTAACATCCTGCCCATGGGAACACTCTATTTGGTACGGCACGGACAAGCCTCTTTTGGCGCTGCCGATTACGACAATTTGAGCCCGCTGGGCCACCGGCAAAGTGTGCGCCTGGGCGAATACCTCGCTGCAAAAGGCCTGAAGTTTGATGCGGTGTTGGTCGGCACGCTCAAGCGCCATGCACAAACGCTGGCAGGCATTCAGCAAGGCATGAAAACTGCCCACGAAGCGCTCCAGTGGCCTGGGCTCAATGAATACGACAGCCACGCCGTGATCTCGGCGGTCCACCCAGAGCCGTTGGCCAAACCCAGCACGCCCGGGATGTACCGCAACCACTTTCGCATTTTGCGCAAGGGCTTGACCCAATGGATGAATGGCGCAAGCGAGCCACAAGGCATGCCGACTTACCCGGAGTTCCAAAAGGGCGTGACCAGCGCACTCGACCACGTGCGCAGCCACCCTGGCATCGGCGTCACAGGCAATGTGCTGATGGTCTCAAGCGGCGGCCCCATCTCTACGGCAGTGGGCCATATTTTGGGCACTACGCCCGAGATGACCATTGAACTGAACCTGCGCATCCGCAACACCTCGATCACCGAGTTCGACTTCAACCCCAAGCGCCACATGCTGGTGACCTACAACACGCTGCCGCATCTGGACCACGCGGACTTTGCGAGCTGGGTGACGTATTCCTGACCTTGGCCCTGACCTTGGCCCACAGCGCCTTCGTCACGCGCGGTTTCGGAGTAAAGTGCATCAGCACCCGCCCCTTTTCAACGGTGTTCCCCCTGTTTTGACCACCCCCAATCCACCGCCGTGAAACCACTTCAATACCAACTCAGCACCTCAGTGGATCAGGCCCGGCAAGCCCTGGCCCAAGACCCCGACGCCCGCCTGCTGGCAGGCGGCATGACCTTGATCCCGGCGCTCAAGCACCGCTTGTCATCCCCAACGCAACTGGTGGACATTTCCCGCTTGGCCGATCTGCGCCGCATCGACGTCAAAGCGGACCACGTCTGGGTGGGCGCAGGCATGCGCCACGCGGAGGTGGCCAGTTCTGCGCCACTCGCCCAGGCGCTGCCCAGCCTGGCGCAACTTGCAGGCGGCATTGGTGACCCGCAGGTGCGGGCGCGCGGCACGCTGGGCGGCTCCATCGCCAACAACGACCCCGCGGCGGACTACCCGGCAGCGCTGGTCGCGCTCAAAGCGGTCGTCGTCACGCAGCAACGCGAACTCGCGGCAGAAGATTTCTTCCAGGGCATGTTCGCCACCGCATTGCGGGCTGACGAAATCATCACGGGCGTGAAATTTTTCATTCCAAAAAAGAGCGCCTATGCCAAATTCCGCCACCCGGCTTCCGGCTTCGCGATGACGGGCGTTTTTGCGGCTGATTTCGGTGGCGGCGACGTTCGGGTTGCCGTGACCGGCGCCGCCAGCAGCGTGTGCCGCTGGCCTGCCGCTGAAGCGGCCTGGAAAAAGGGCTTGGCCACCGGCGGGCCGGCCACCGCCGTGTTCGAGCACCCCGAGTTGTTGTCTGACATCCACGCGCCCGCCGCCTACCGCGCGCAGCTCGCCACGCTGATGTTTGAGCAAGCCCTGAGGTCATTCGCCCAACCCTTTTGATTGCCACGACTCCCATGAAGATTTCACTTGATATCAACGGCCAGACGCGCCATGCCGATGTAGAAGAGCGCACCTTGCTGGCTGACATGATCCGCGATGTGTTTGACCTCACCGGCACCCACATCGGTTGCGACACCAGCCAGTGCGGCTGCTGCACCGTGCTGCTGGATGGCACGGCGGTCAAGTCCTGCAGCATGCTCGCGGTGCAGGCGCAGGGCTGCAAAGTGACCACCATTGAAGGCCTGGCGCCATCAGGTTCTGGGCAGCCCGCCTTGCACCCCGTGCAAGCCGCCTTCACCGAGTGCCATGGGCTGCAATGCGGGTTTTGCACGCCGGGCATGGTCATGGCCACCGTGAGCCTGCTCAAATTCCACCCCAACCCGAGTGACGCCGAGATTGCCGACGGCTTGGGCGGCAACCTGTGCCGTTGTACGGGCTACTTCAACATTGCCAAGGCGGTGAAGCAGGCCGCAGCAGCCATGTCCGGCACGCGCGGGGTGGCCGCATGAGCGCCGCCGCAACCGCAGCGCCAGGCGCGTTGTCGCAAGGTGTGCACTACGCCCGCCGCGAAGACCACGCCCTCGTCACCGGCCATGGCCGCTACACCGCAGACCATGCCTATCCCGGCATGCTGCACGCCCACGTGATCCGGTCCATGCATGGGCATGCCCGCATCACGCGGACGGATTTCACAGCCGTGGCCAAAGCGCCCGGCGTGCACTGGGTCATGACGGCAGACGATGCCGCAGCCTTGGGTGCGCAGGACATGCCCAACGCCGTCGCCGTGGATGACATCGACGGAAAACCGCAAAGGGTCGTGCGCATGCCCGTGCTGGCCAAAGACCGGGTGTATTTTGTGGGCCAACCGATCGCGATGGTGCTGGCCGAGTCGGCTGCGTTGGCACAGGACGCAGCGGAACTGGCCGAGATTGACTACGACCCCCTGGACGCCGTGGCGGACGTCGATTCCGCACTGGCCCCCGGCAGTGTGCAACTGCACGACGCGGCCCCCGGCAATCTCTCGGCCCGTTTTGCCAATGGCGACCGCGCCGCTGTGGAGGCGGCGTTCAAGACCGCAAAACACGTGAGCCGCGTGCGTGTCGCCAGCCAACGCCTGATCGGCATGCCGATGGAACCGCGCGCGGTGGTGGCGGTGCATGACGACGCCACTGGCCGAACCCGCATCCATACACCCACGCAGGGCATCCTGGGCATGTTGACGTTGTTGTCCATGGTCAGCGGCGTGCCAGCGGCGCAACTGGAGGTTGTCACACAGGATGTCGGCGGCTCCTTCGGCCTGCGCGGCACGCCGTACAGCGAACACGCCCTGCTGGTGCTGGCGGCGCGCAAACTCAAGCGCCCGCTGCGCTGGGTGGGTTCGCGCAGCGAAGTTTTCCTGAGCGACTGGCATGGCCGCGCGCTCACCCTGGATGCCCAGGTGGCGCTGGATGCGCAAGGCCGCATTTTGGCCATGCGTTTCAACGACCAGACCGACGTGGGTGCCTACAACTGCTACTTCAGCACCTTCATCGGCGCCAAGAACCTGTGTGTGACCATGGGCGGCGTTTACAAGGTGCCCGCCTTGTACATGGAGTCTGACATTGTGTTCACCAACACCGTGCCGGTCTCGGCCTACCGGGGCGCGGGACGCCCCGACATCGCCTACGCCGTCGAGCGCCTCATCGACTTCGCCGCGCACGAACACGGCTTTGACCCGGTGGCGCTGCGCCGCCTCAATTTCATCCCGCTGGCGGACTTTCCCTATCGCACCGCCAACGGCACGCTGTATGACACCTGCGATTGCGCCCAGGTGATGGACCGCGCCTTGGCCCTGTCCGACTACGCCGGTTTTGCCAAACGGCGCCAGGCGTCGGAGCAACGCGGGAAATTGCGCGGCATTGGCCTGGCCACCTACCTGGAGATTTCCGGCGCAGGCGCGGTGCCCAAAGACCAGGTGCAGGGCGAGTTTTCAGCCGACGGCCTGTTGTCTGTCTACGGTGTCACGGGCGCGTCTGGCCAAGGGCACGAGACCTCGTTTGCCACCATCATCGACAACACCCTCGGCTTGCCCGCAAGCCAGGTGCGTTACTACGCTGGCGACCCCAGCCGCAAAATGGTGGGCAATGGCACCGGCGGTTCGCGCACGCTGTATGGCGCAGGCAGCGCCATCAAGGATTTGTGCCACAAAATCATCACGCAGGCCACGCCATTGCTGGCGCAGCTCTGGGCCTGCCCAGCCGGGGAAATCAGCTTTGCCGAAGGCCAGTGGCGCAAGGCAGGCGACGCGGCAAGGGCGCTGACCATGGGCGAATTGTTGTCACGCTTGAAGCCTGACCAGCTGAAGGCGCTCCAAGCCACCGGTGAAGCGCAATCCGGCTCGACTTTCCCCAATGGTTGCCACATCGCCGAGGTTGAGATTGACCCGCGTAGCGGCGTCACAGAAGTGCTGAACTACACCGCCATCGACGACTTGGGCACGGTCATTTCACCCCAACTGGTCGAAGGCCAGGTGCACGGCGGCGTGGTGCAGGGCTGGGGCCAGGCCTTTTGCGAAGAGGTGGTGTATGACAGCAGCGGCCAGCTGCTCTCAGGCTCATTGATGGACTACGCCATGCCACGCCTGGGTTGCATGCCGGTGTTGCAGCGCGAAACCCTGGCGGTGCCCACCCAACTGAACCTGCTGGGCGCCAAGGGAGTGGGCGAATCCGGTTGCACCGGCTCGCTGCCCGCGCTGGCCAACGCCATGATGGGTGCCCTGCGCCCGCTGGGCATCCACGCGATGGACATGCCCTTCACCTCCGCCAAAGTGTGGGCCGCGATTGAGGCTGCGCGCAAAGTGTGATGCACGGGCGCGGCAACTGCGCCCTATTGGCGGGTTGGAGGATTGAATCTATAATTAACATGGGTGTTAATTACTTTGAATTTTAACGATCGCTCAGCAGGAAATTTGAAATTTCCAGCCATTAGGCCACGCAAAATGGCGCTTTATAGCTATAAATTTAGTAGCATTCATTTCCCGCAGCTATTTTACGACAGCCGATGAAGATGCCGCCTCTTGATCGACAACGCGGTAGTCAGGCGTTTGCAGCAGCCCGCCCTGAGTCCAATGACATGTCGCGATGGTTTGAGCGTTTGTCCAGCAGTTTCCGGCGCACAATTTCCGCAATGAGGATGCCCAAAGGCGCCGACAGCCAGATGCACACCAGGATGTTGGCCGCTTCATGATCGCGCAGCAGCGGCCCCAAGACAAACAGCATCACCCGGAACAGCCAGAACGCGCCCCACATCGACCCGGCGAAACGGATCATCCAGATGCGGTGCCCCGCCCTGTCACCGTTGCGGATGGCCAGCACGCCCATCACCGCGCAACCGTAGACGCAGAGCGACATGGACCAGAACCCGTACATCGACAGGTTGCCGCCGTATGCGCCGACAGAGCCGTGTGAACCCGCCAGCCACAGGGCACAAACAGTGCCCAGGGTAAGGCAAAGAAATGAAACCCGCCCGATGATTTTGTGCCACGCCGCGTGGCTGCCCGTGCCCGGCCGCCACAGTTGCACATGCATCAACACGAACACGATGGAATTGAGGGACAGATGGGCGTAGAGCAGATTGGAGCGCAGCTCTGTTCCGTTCAAAAAGCGGGCATGAAACGCGGTGCCCCAGGAGGGGTGAATGAGGTAGGTGTCTCCCCACACGCTGCAGGCATTGTTGGGGCAGGCGGCGAGTGCGGCGGCGCCTTCACCTGCGCGCAGGCCCAGGTTGTCCAGCACATCGTAAATACCGATGAAAAAAGCAATCGCAGCGGGCGCACCTTCGATCAGATAACGGACGTTCATCAACACCAAAAACACAACGCCGAACACGACGAAAGGGCCAAAAGCGCGGCGCTTGAAGCCAAGCGCCAGCAAGACCGCCCAAACAAGCAAAGCGGCGAAAAAGACAAAAAGTCCAAGGGGCATGTTCATGAAGTGGCTCCGCCCTGTAAAGGGCCCATAAGAGTCTCAAACGATTTGTTCGTCCGCCGCCAATCTAACGCAAAGCTGTGATAGCGTCAAATCCGCTGGGCGCTTTGATGAAGCCCGGCATCTTTCCCTATTTGAACCACGCCAGCAGCAACGGGTTCACCACATCTGCTGACTCAAACTGCACCCAATGCCCGGCCCCCGGCACGGTGTGCGTTTCGCAGTCCAACCGCCCTTCGCTCAATGCGCGCGCGGCCAGCTCAGGCACCGCCGTCACGTCGTGTTCACCCCAGGCCAGCAGCAGCGGGCCGGGGTAACGCGCAAGCGCCGCAGCCAGCCCGCCTGCGTGCGAGATGGCTTTGCTGTAGAAGCGCGTGTTCAGGCAGGCGGCGGTGTGGATGCGCAGCGCCTCGGCGTCGATGCTCCGGGGTGCATGCAACATGTGCAGGCCCAGGTTGTGGCGCATGACCTGCTCCAGCGCCTGCGCGTCACCTGAATCTTTGGCGGTGCGCCACGACACCAATGCACCGGCCGGGCGGCGCGGGCCGCCGTGGCCACCGGGGCCGAGCAGCGCCATGCGCTCGATGTGCGGGCGCTGTGTCGCCAGCGTAGCTGCCACCAAACCGCCGAATGAAAAGCCCGCCAGGCGGACGGGCGTGGCCGCGCCCAGCAGCCGGTCCAGCGTGGACTGGAGCAGATTCACCAGTGATGCCAGCGTGGGCTCGGGTGGTGTGTCGGAGTCGCCATAGCCCGGCATGTCGGGCGCCCACACCGTGAAGCGTGCGGCCAGCGCCTCGATGTTGCGCGCCCAGTGTTGCCAGTTGCCGTGGCCGCCGTGGAGCAGCACCAGGGGCGGGGCATCGGCAATTGCTTTGCCAAATTGATGCCAGACCACCGTTCGGCCTTGGTGTTTCACGCCGGACACTTTCACGACCTTACGCCTGCTTTGGATATTGTTCGGCTCATGCCAAGGGCACACCGGCCTTCGCCATGGCTTTTCGCAAGTCTGCGTCGAGTGTGGCCAGCGGCAGACCTTCACGAAGGGCGAGTTCCAGATAGGACGCGTCGTAAGAACTGAGCCTGTAGCGACGCGCCAGTTGAAGGCTGTCGCTCAATGCCCTGGTAGCTGTGCTGTCGTCCACGCTGATGGACAGGGTGTCGAGAAGGCCGACAAATGCTGTTGAACGGGCCTCATCAACGGTGCGGCTGGACTCTGCCTTGAGGATGACGCTGGCCACTTCCAGTGGCCAGATGTTGGGAACCACCGCTTCGGTGTCGCCTTGGGCCAGCAAGGCCAAAATCGAATCCGAATAGGCGATCCGGTCACGGCTGCCGTCGTTGAGCAGCCAGCGCATCACGACAGAATTTTCCAGAATGAAACGCATGGTTTCGACCCGTCAGTCGCGGCCTTCATTGATCCAGTGCTTGATGGAGCCTGGCTTGACCTTGGGCGCGTCGCGCATGAAGACACGCATCTGCTCGGCCGCCTTCAAGCCGGCATGGCGCCTGGCAGCGCCGGCGGGCACCAGGTCAGCCACAGGCTCGCCCCGTTGCGTGATGGTGAACCCTTCGCCCGCGCGCACCCTGCGGAGCAGCTCCGCCAAATGGGTTTTGGTCTCGTAGGAACCGATGGGCTGAAGCTGCATGGCGGGCCTCTCAAAAGAATAGACCAGATTGTAGACCAGTTGAGCCGGCGTCTGAGCGGCAAGAGCGACCAGGTGCGTGACCGAACCGGGCAGGCACCGCCTCGCAAGCCAGCTCAATTCCCATGCGGGCTGGCCTCAAGCTTCCCAATGTCAAACCCCTTCGCCGCCAGCCGAACCAGCAGCGCCTGGTAGGCCGCTGCTTCCATCTGCGGGGTGCGCGACAAGATCCACAAGAACTCACGCTGGGGTTCACTCACCGCCACCCACTGGTAGTTGGGGTCCAGGTCAATCACCCAATAATTGCCCCACACCCACGGCAAAAAAGACAACCATGCGGGCGCAAACCGGACTTCGAGTTTGGGCGATGTGGCCGGGCCAATTTGCCGGGCCGCGCCAGCGGCTTCATTCAAAACGCCATCGCCCAAGGTGCAACGGTTGACCACGCGCACCGTGCCGTCGGCTTGCAGGCTGTAATTGGCTTGGGTGTTGCGCACGCATTTCTTCTGAAACCGATTGGGAAACTTCGCCACCTCATACCAGATACCCATGTAACGCGGCACGTCAATGCTGGCGACAGTTCCCAGGGCGGGAACAGGCGTTTGCGCCCAAACGCCACCAGAGCCCGCAGGGCCGAGGCAAAGCAGCATGACGAATGCACGGGCACACCTCAATGCCCTGGAGTTCAAAGAATTCAAGATTTTCAAGCTATCGCCTCCCTTTTTTGACTGCGTCCATTGTGCGGCACAAGGCCGTCCGCATGGGTTCGCCTGTCAGGCAATGGTGGCGGCAATCGACGCGTTTCGGGCCGCTTGGGCGATGGCACTCGCATCCACTCCAAAAAACTGCCGCAGCGCGGCGCGTGTGTCGCTGCGGCCAAAACCATCAGTGCCGAGGGTGACGTATTCGCGGCCTGCGGGCAGCCAGGCGCGCACGCTTTCGGGCACGGCACGCACGTAATCGGTGGCGGCGACGATGGGGCCGCGGCTTTGGGCGAGCTGATGGGCGATGAAGGGCGTGGCTGATGGAGCACCGGGTTGCTTCGCAGCCGCTCCATCACGCGCCAGCTCGCTCCAACTCGTGACGCTGAACACATCGACATCGAAGCCGTCCGCCGCCAGCATCTGCGCAGCCTTGATGACTTCGTTGAGGATGGCGCCTGAGCCCATCAAGGTGACCTGTGGCGCGGTGCGGGGGATGGGCTGGATTGGGGATCTTGGAGAAAAAGAGTCCAGAGTCCGATCCGAATGCGCTATCAAGCTCCTGTATTTATAACACCCACGAATCACTTCGGCCGCCACACCCTCGGGCAAATTCGGCTGCGCGTAGTTTTCATTCATCACGGTGACGTAATAAAACACGTCTTGCTGCTCAAGCATCATTTCCTTCATGCCGCAGTCGATGATGACCGCCAATTCACCGGCAAAAGCCGGGTCATAGGCTTTGCAATTGGGAATCGTGGCCGCGATGAGGTGGCTGGTGCCGTCTTGATGCTGCAGGCCTTCACCGCCCAGCGTAGTGCGGCCGGAGGTGGCGCCGATTAAAAAACCACGGGCGCGCTGGTCGGCGGCGGCCCAAATCTGGTCACCCACGCGCTGGAAGCCGAACATCGAGTAATAAATGTAGAAGGGCAACATGGGCAGGCCATGCACGCTGTAACTCGTGGCGGCAGCCGTCCAACTGGCCAGCGCGCCAGCCTCGCTGATGCCCTCTTCCAAAATCTGCCCGTCTTGTGCCTCGCGGTAGGAGAGCACCGAGCCGATGTCTTCCGGCGCGTAACGCTGCCCCACGCTTGAATAAATGCCGACTTGCTTGAACAGGTTGGCCATGCCAAAAGTGCGCGCTTCGTCGGCCACGATGGGCACGAGGCGCTTGCCAAAGCCAATGCCTTGCGGGCCAGGCTCCGTAGATTTGAGCAAGCCGCCCAAGAGCCGCACGAAGGCCATTGTGGTGCTCATCTCTTTGCCACCGGCTTGCAGCGCGAACTGCGCATAACTCTGCAATGCCGGCACGGGCACGGGCTCGGTTTGCGAATGCCGCTTGGGCAAATAGCCGCCGAGTTTTTGCCTCTGGCCGTGCAGGTAACGCATCTCGGCGCTGTCGTCTTCGGGTTTGAAAAACGCCAGGTTGGTCACCTGCTCGTCGCTTATCGGCAGCTTGAAGCGGTTGCGGAATTCGATAAGTTCGTCGTCGGCGAGTTTCTTCTGGCTGTGGGTCGTCATCTTGCCCTGGCCCGCGCTGCCCATGCCGTAGCCCTTTTTTGTGTGCGCGAGGATCACCGTCGGTTGGCCTTTGTGGCTGGCAGCGGCAGCGTAGGCGGCGTGGATTTTCACGAGATCATGGCCACCGCGCTTCAAGCGGTCAATCTGTTCATCCGTCATGCCCTGTGCAAGGCGCGCGAGCTCTCCGTTTTGGCCGAAGAAGGTGTCGCGGTTGTAGCGTCCGTCTTTGGCGGCAAAGGTCTGCATCTGGCCGTCTACGGTGTTGGCGAAGGCGCGGGCCAGGGCGCCCGTTGTGTCGCGGGCGAAGAGGCCGTCCCAGTCGCTGCCCCACACCAGTTTGATGACGTTCCAGCCGGCGCCGGCAAAGAGCTTTTCCAGCTCGTCGATGATGCGGCCATTGCCGCGCACCGGGCCGTCCAGGCGCTGCAGGTTGCAGTTGACGACCCACACCAGGTTGTCCAGGCCCTCGCGCGCAGCCAGTGTCAAGGCGCTCATGCTTTCAGGTTCGTCCATTTCGCCGTCGCCAAACACGCCCCACACTTTGCGCCCGGCGCAGTCCTGCAAGCGCCGGTGCGTGAGGTAACGCATGAAACGCGCGTGGTAGATGGAGCTGATCGGCCCGATGCCCATCGAGCCCGTGGGGAACTGCCAAAAATCGGGCATCAGATAGGGGTGCGGGTAACTGGAGAGGCCGCGCGCACCGGCTTGTCCGCTCGCCGCAGGGGCGGTGAGCTCCTGGCGGTAGTGCATCAGGTCTTGCTCCGTGAGCCGGCCTTCCAGGAAGGCGCGGGCGTAGACGCCCGGTGAGCTGTGGGGTTGTAGGAAAACCAAGTCCCCTTGATGTTTGCGGCCAGGCGTTTCGTCTTTGGCATGGAAAAAATGGTTGAAGCCGACCTCAAACAAATCAGCCGCGCTGGCGTAACTGGCAATGTGCCCGCCGAGTTCGCTGGAGCCGCCCAAATCAGCCTGATTCGCGCGCACCACCATCGCCAGCGCGTTCCATCGCATGAGCGAGGCCAGGCGCTCTTCGATCGCCAGGTCACCGGGGAAGGCGGGCAGCTGGTCCACCGCAATGGTGTTGACGTAAGGCGTGTTGAGCTCGGGCTGCCAGCCGGTGCGGTGCTGTCGCGCCAAGCGGGCCAATTCATCAAGTACAAAACGTGCGCGCACTGCCCCTTGCGTGGCGACCAGCGCTGCGAAGGCGTCGCGCCATTCGGCGGTTTCGCCAGGGTCGGTGTCTGCAAGGTCGGGCGCTGCGTGCAGCAGGCTGTGCAAAACTGAGGCGTTCATGTTCAAGGCTTCCCATTCAGAGCCTTCACTGTACAAAAATGACCGCAACATGTGCTGCCGAAACGGAAGTCATTTCTACCATTTGCCACATAAAATGCTTTAAATTTACATTTTTAAAGCATGAACACCCTAGACGCCACCGATTTTCGAATTCTGAACGAGCTGCAACAAAACGGCGTCTTGTCCAATGTCGAGCTCGCCAAACGTGTTTTTTTGAGCCCTTCGCCCTGCCTGGCGCGTGTGAAAGCGCTGGAAAGGGCGGGTGTGATCGACCGTTACGTGGCCATTGCCAACGCCGGCAAACTCGGCTTGGGGCTCAATGTGTTCATCTCGATCAGCTTGAAGTCACAAAGCAAAGAGTCGCTGGCCCGATTCGAGAAACGCGTAGCAGAACACGACGAGGTCATGGAGTGCTACCTGATGACGGGCGACTCTGATTACCTCATCCGTGTGGCGGTGCAGGATATTGGCGCGCTGGAGAAATTCATCCTGGAGCAGTTGACGCCGATTCCCGGCATCGAGAAAATCCGCTCCAGTTTTGCGCTCAAACAGGTGCGTTACAAGACGGCGCTGCCACTGCCCAAACTGTCATCAAGATCATCCCCAAAACGGTTCGCACCTTCGTCACTGCGACCCGTCGCCAAATCAAGCCGCTGAAGCCGCGGCGCCATGGCGGGATTGGCGCGCTGCGAGCTGCCGCGCAGCCCTGGGCGCTGCCGACGTGGCGCGCGGCAGCACGCTCTGTAGCGATTGAGGGCGGGCGCGCGCGCCGCTTGTGAGGTAGTCGGCCAGCAGCAACGCACGCGCTTCAGCGGGCGCGAGTTGGCGCACCTGCGTGAGGTAGATGTACAAGGCGTCCACCAGGGCTTCGGGCGTCCAGCCGCTGGTCTTTTGGGTGCTGCGCCACAACCAGTCGGACAGCGCGAGAAAAGCTTGAAATGCGGAGGGCTTGCCATCGGCGCGATCTGGACGCGCCAGCACGCATTGCAGTGTTTGCCCAAAACGCCCCGAGTTGGCCAGCAGATCCCAATACCGCGCCAGCCGTGTGAAACGCCGCACGTCATCTGCGCTCACGTGCCGGGTTTGCTGCACAGTGTAGGGCGGCGCTGCGTCATAGACCATGCTGAATTCAGCCGTGTGCCGTGCAATCGGCGTGCCGCGCAGGCGCTTCAAGATGCCGAGTTGAATCTCGTGAGGTTTCAAGGCGTAGAGGCGGTCAAAACCTTCGGCAAAACTGGCCAATGATTCACCCGGCAGGCCGAAGATCAAATCGGTGTGCAGGTGCGCGTGTGAGTGTTCGACCAGCCACGCGATGTTGGCGGCGGTTTTGTCGTTGTCTTGCCGCCGTGAGATGCGCTGCTGCACCTCGACGTTGAAACTCTGGATGCCGATTTCAAACTGCAAGACGCCAGGCGGGAACTCGGCGATTTTTTCTTTGAGTTTGTCGGGCAGGTGGTCGGGGATCACCTCAAAATGAACGAAGAGGCTCGCCCCCACGCTTGCCAGCCGATCCAGAAAAAACTGCAAGATGCGGATCGACGCGTCGATCTTCAAATTGAAGGTGCGATCCACAAATTTGAAAGTTCGTGCGCCGCGTTGGTAGAGCGTTTCAAGCTGGACCAAAAAGACATCCAGATCAAACGCCCAGGCGGTTTTGTCGAGTGAACTCAGGCAGAACTCGCACTTGAAGGGGCAGCCGCGCGAGGCCTCGACATACAACACGCGGTGGGCCAGGTCGGCGTCTGAATATTCGGCATAGGGCAACGCAATCTGGTCCAGCGGCGGCTGCTCACCGGCGATGATTTTCATCAGCGCTTGCGGGCCATGCAGCAGCGCCCGGCAGAGTTTGGGGAAGCTCACATCGCCCCAGCCGGTGATCACGTGGTCGGCCAGCCGGACAATGTCCTGCTGCTCCACCTCATGGCTGACCTCGGGACCGCCCAGCACAATCTTGATCTCGGGGCGCTGCTGCTTGAGCAGCCGCACCACTTCGCAGGTTTGGATCACGTTCCAGATGTAAACGCCAAAGCCAATGATCTCGGGCTGCGCAGCGAGCAATTCGTCCACCACCTCTTGCGGCCTGCGCGCGATGGTGAATTCACGCAGCGCCGTCTGCGGGCGCAGGTCGCCCATGTTGGCCAACAGG
The DNA here is from genome assembly GCA_031365665.1 of Rhodoferax sp. GTDB lineage: Bacteria > Pseudomonadota > Gammaproteobacteria > Burkholderiales > Burkholderiaceae_C > JANYCG01. The sequence goes on from JANLYO010000111.1 coordinate 48,640, forward strand.
TAACGCAGGCCGAGCGAGGCGTGAATGTATTTGGCATTGAGCGTGCACAGCAGAATTGGCGTCAGACCGGCGGACGATTGGGCAACGGGGCGGGGCGCAGCAGACATGGCGGGATTATCAAATGCTATATTTTATATAGCAATATATTCATATAATACGTGGCCTGAATGCCAAAATTTCTTGTAATTCCGGTTTTAAAGCGGAAAATTTGCCAATAATTAACATGGATATTAACATTGCGTTTGTGCACAGGCAAGGGAACTTGTTCGCCTCAATCGGCTCAGACCAGCAGGCGCGCCAAACCCCACATGCTCCGATAATGGCGCAGCGCCTCTCCAACCTAGATTGATGACCCGCCTGACCTTGACGTTTCGATTTTCGTTTGCTGCTTTGTTGCTAGCGGCTTGCGCAATGGTTTTGCCAGCCTTGGCGCAAACCAGCGCCAAGAACGTAGTCACCACAGCCCAGGTGCGCGCCGAGCTGATGGCACACGCGCCCGAGGGTGCGGGGCCGGGCAAAACGGTCTGGATCGGGCTGCAACTGGCGCACCAGCCTGAGTGGCACACTTACTGGAAGAACTCGGGCGACTCGGGGCAGGCCACCTCACTGACCTGGACTTTGCCCGCTGGCGTGATGGCGGGCGACATCGCCTGGCCCGCGCCGAAAAAAATCCCGATTGGCAATCTGGCGAACTACGGCTTCGAAAACACAGTGCTGCTGCCGGTGCCGCTCACGGTGTCAAAGGATTTCAAACCTTCCTTGCTGGCAGATGAAGTTGAAGTCCGACTCAAGGCAGCCTGGCTGGTTTGCAAGAAAGAATGCATCCCGGAAGAAGGCGAATTCACGCTGAAGATTCCACTCAAAGGCTCCACGGCACTGCATACGACGGTGTTTGAAGGCGCTTTTGCGGCGCAACCCAAGCCCATCATCCACAACACGGCGGGCGGTATCCCCGAGAGCCGCATCTCCGTGCAAGGCGCGTCATTGCAGATCGAAATGCAGGGCTTGCCAGTTCAATGGCGCGGCAAGACGCTGGATTTTTTTCCGGAGACGCCCGAGGTGATTGAAACCGGCGCTGCGTGGACGCAAGCCTGGGCGGGCGCCGTGTGGCGCGCCACCGTGCCCTTATCAAGCCAACGCAGCAACAGCCCGTCGATCATGCCCATCGTGCTGGCCGCAGATTCAGCAGACGGCCGGCAAGCTTTGCGGGCGGAGCTGAAAGTCACCGGCGCATGGCCCGCTGTGGCCGCGCCTGCCGTTGTGTCTCCCCAACTCGAGGCCGCGCTCAAAGCCAATGCGGCGGGAGCGTTGGCACCCGTGTCGGCATCAGCGCCATCGGCCCCCATCGGCTTGTGGGCAGCGATGCTGGGGGCCTTGCTGGGTGGCTTGATTTTGAACTTGATGCCCTGCGTGTTCCCGGTGCTGGCGATCAAGGTGATGGGCTTTGCCCAAAACGCCGACGACCAGCGCGGCCGCCGCATCAGCGCCGCTGCGTATTCGGCGGGGGTGGTGGCGTCATTCGTGGCCCTGGGCGCGCTTATGCTGGCCCTGCGCAGCGCGGGCGAACAACTCGGCTGGGGGTTTCAGCTGCAGTCGCCCGCCGTGGTGGCGGTGCTGGCGGCGCTTTTCACCTTGATCGGGCTGAACCTGGCCGGGCTGTTTGAGTTTGGCATGTTTTTGCCGTCCAGCTTGGCGACAAAACAAGTGAAGAACCCCACGGCCAATGCGTTTTTGTCTGGCGTGCTGGCGGTGGCGATTGCGTCGCCCTGCACGGCGCCGTTCATGGGCGCGTCATTGGGTCTGGCGGTGGCTTTGCCAGCGCATGAGGCACTTTTGATTTTTGCGGCGCTGGGTGTCGGCATGGCACTGCCTTTCGCGCTCGCAGGTCTGTTGCCTGCCGTGGCGCGGGCATTGCCCAAGCCGGGTGCCTGGATGGAGACCTGTCGCCGCTTGATGGCTTTCCCGATGTTCGCCACCGTGGTCTGGCTGGTGTGGGTGCTCGGGCAACAAAGCGGCATCGATGGCGCCGGCGCATTGCTGCTGCTGCTGGTCGCCCTAAGCTGGGTGGTGTGGGCGCTCAGCCTGCAAGGCCGCAGCCGCTGGTTGCACGCGTCAGTTGCCCTCGCCGTGCTCGCGGCATTGACGGGCACTCTCGGTTCAAACGTGCTGACTCAGGTGGACAGCGGCAAAGCGGTGGCGAGCAGCGAGCGCTGGCAGGCCTGGGAGCCGGGCCGTGTCGACCAACTGCTGGCGGCCGGCCAGCCCGTGTTTGTCGACTTCACCGCCGCCTGGTGCGTGACCTGCCAGGTGAATAAAAAAACCACCCTGACCAACGCCCAGGTGCTGGCCGACATGGACGCCAAAAAAGTCGTGTTGCTGCGCGCCGACTGGACGCGGCGCGACCCAGCCATCACCGCCGCGCTGGGCCAGCTTGGGCGCAACGGCGTGCCGCTGTACGTGGTGTACAAACCGGGTGCGGCGCCGGTGTTGTTGTCTGAACTGCTGAGCGTGGCCGATGTGCGGGCAGAGTTGGCAAAGCTCTAAACTTGCCGGATTTGAAAACCCCTCTTTCCCCTCTTCCCCATCTCCCATGATGATTCCTTACTCCGGCATTTGGCCCGCCTTGCTCACGCCTTTGACAGCGAGCCTGGATATCAACATCCCCGCCTTCGCCGCGCATTGCAAAAGCCTGTTGGCGGCAGGCTGCACCGGCGTGACGCCGTTTGGCACCACCGGCGAGGGGCCGTCCTTCAGCGTGGCCGAGCGCATCGCGGCGATTGACGGATTAATCGCGGCGGGCGTGCCCGCCGGGCGGATATTGGCCTCCACCAGCGCGGCGGCTTTGCCGGATGCCATTGAGCTGACGAAACACGCGGTGCGTTCGGGCTGCTTTGGCGTGTTGCTGCTGCCACCGTTTTTTCTCAAAGGTGTGCCTGACCAGGGCATCATCGACGCCTATGCCCAGCTCATCGACAAAATTGCCGATGAACGCCTGCGCATCGTGCTGTACCACATCCCCCAGGTCAGCGGGGTTGCGCTCTCGCACCACGTCATCGCGACACTGCTGAAACGTTATCCGAAGACCATCATTGGCATCAAAGACAGTGGTGGCCAGCGCGAGTGGTCGCTGGGCCTGGCCAAGGCCTTCATGACGCCTGAGCCAAAGGCGGATGGGTCACGCATGCAGGTGTGGGTGGGCAACGAGCCCGATTTGCAGGTGATGGCAGCGCAGGGAACTGTGGGGGCCGTGAGTGGCGTGGCCAACATCACGCCCCGCTTGATTGCGCGCCTGGTGGCCCAACACAGCGGTGCGGGTGCGGTGCGGGACATGGCACGCACCCATGAACTGCTGAAGTTGCTTGGCGGGTATGGCCTGACGCCAGCCTTCAAGGGCATCATGGCCATGCTCACGGGCGACGCGGGCTGGCGGCGTGTGCGCGCGCCGCTGGTGGCGCTGACCGACGACGAATTCACACGCCTTTCTGCGCAGATGGCGACATTTGCACTGGACGTGTCAAAGGATTAGCATCTCGACTCCCGTCTTCACCCGATGAAATGCCTGTTATGCAACACCGTCAACTGATTGCCGCATTCACCAAACGGATGGCCGCGCCCGTTTTAGGCTTGTCTTTTGCCCTGTTGCTCACAGGCGGCGCGTTTGCCGCAGTCGCCGTGGGCCAAAAAGCGCCTGATTTCACCTTGACCGATACCGCTGGCAAAACCGTCAAACTCAGCGATTTCCAGGGCAAACACGTGGTGCTGAAATGGAACAACCCCGGCTGCCCTTACGTGCGCAAACACTACGACTCGGCCAATATGCAGTCCCTGCAAAAAGAAGTGACCGGTAAAAATGTGGTGTGGCTGGCCATCAATTCAACGGCAGATTCTCACCCGGATTATCTCGCCCCAGCCCAGTTGGGCCGCTGGATGGTGCAGCAAAAAGCCACACCCACCGCGACCTTGATGGATGAGAACGGTTCGGTCGGCAAAAGTTATGGCGCGCGCACCACGCCGCACATGTACATGGTGGACCCCAACGGCACGCTGATTTATGCAGGTGGCATTGACAGCAACGCCTCTTACAGCACAGAGAGCATCAAAACCGCGACCAACTACGTGCGCCAAGGCGTCAATGAAGCCTTGGCCGGCAAGGCCTTGAGCAAGCCCGTCACCGCACCCTACGGCTGCTCTGTCAAATACAAAAGCGGCTCGCCCGCTTGAACCGAACCCGCCCAATCCACGTTCACGCCGATGATCCAGACCGATGCGATTGCCCACATCCTGAAGCACCACCGCACCGTGGCGGTGGTGGGCCTTTCGCCCAACCCGCAACGCGACAGTTACGAAGTGGCCGAATACATGCAGCGCCAGGGTTGGCGCATCATTCCGGTGAACCCGGCGGCCAAGGTGGCCCAGATACTGGGTGAAAAGGTCTACCCGAGCCTGACAGAGGCTGCAAAGGCCGAGTCGATTGACTTGGTGGACGTGTTTCGGCGCAGTGAAGACGTGCCGCCGGTGGCGCAAGAAGCCATCACGATTGGCGCAAAAGGTTTGTGGCTGCAACTCGGCATCGAACATGCGGTGTCCGCCGAGAAAGCCCGTGCAGCGGGCCTGCAGGTGGTGCAGAACAAATGCCTGCTGGTGGAGCACAGGCGCGGCGGCTGACACCCTCGCCGCTTCTCCTTCCACTTCACATGCTGTTGCGGTAACGCTCCAGCATCTGCGCTTGCGTTTCTGCCGGAATATCCAACCCGGTTTGGTCGCGCATCATTTCACCCATCGAAGGCAAGATCTCACGTTTCACCTGCGTCGCGGCGTCCCACAGGCGCGAACGCATGAAGGCCTTGGCGCAATGCAGGTAGGCGGCTTCCACTGTGACGGCGATCACCAACTTAGGTGGCTTCTTGTCTGCAGCGAACCGCTGCAAATGCGCCTCGGCGAATGACAACACGGCCCGGCCATTGACGCGCAGGGTTTCGTCCACACCGGGCAGCATGAATAAAAGCCCGACGCGGCCTGTGTCCACAATGTTGGAGAGGGTGTCGAGCCGGTTGTTGCCGCTGGCATCGGGGATCAGCAGCGTATGCGGATCCAGCACTTTCACAAAACCCGCGTCGCCGCCGCGAGGCGTGGCGTCGTGGTGACCTGCTGCATTGCTGCTGGCCAACACCACGAAAGGCGACAGCGCGATGTAGCGCTGGCAATGGTGGTCGAGAATGGCGATTTCTTTGGCGACTGAGCGCTCGCCCGCAGGCCCATACAGTGCGCGCAGTTGGGCCTGGCTGGTGATGTTGGCTGGGTCGGTGGCTGGCTTGGTTTGGGCTGGCATGGTGCCAGTTTAGCGAGTCGGCGAAAATCACGGCCAATACGCTTCACCCCATGGCCACTCCACCCACCTACCCTGAATCGACCGGCCCCGCCGAGGATGCGGCACTGCTGCTGCCCCACGCCGAATTCCGCCGGGGTTTGCCCGCCGGGCAGTTCCGTGTGATCGTCAACCCCGAACGCGCCCGAAAATTTGTGCGGCATCGGCTGCTGACGCTGCCCATCACCATTGCGATGGCGGGCCTCGGCATGGCACTGGCGCTGTCTGGCATGCCTTGGTGGGGTTTGGCCTTGATCGCCTGTGCGGTGTTGGTCAATCGCCTGGTGCGCCTGCAAGCGCCCAAGATTCTGCTTCACTTGGCCACCCAGGATGAACGCACCTATTTTGACGCCATGGAATTTGCCATTTTGGAGGTGCGCCGCGCCCGCTGAGGCCGCAGTGTGCGGGCGGCGCAGCGCTGGCCCGAACTTCCTTCTCACCCCTGCGACAATCGCAGGATGAGTTCCCCCGCCGCATCCCCAGCCCCATTTGCCCCCCTGCAAAACGACACCTTCATCCGCGCCTGCCTGCGCCAGGCCACGGCGCACACACCCATCTGGCTGATGCGCCAGGCGGGCCGTTATTTGCCCGAATACAAGGCCACACGGGCCCGCGCAGGCAGCTTCATGGGGCTGGCGACCAACGTTGATTTCGCCACCGAAGTGACCTTGCAGCCGCTGGCGCGGTACCCGCTGGACGCCGCCATTTTGTTCAGCGACATCCTCACCGTGCCCGACGCGATGGGCCTGGGGCTCTCGTTTGCCGAAGGGGAAGGCCCGCATTTTGCGCAGGTGGTGCGCGACGAAGCCGCCGTGGCGAAGCTGCAGGTGCCCGACATGGCGAAGCTGCGTTACGTGTTTGACGCCGTCACCTCCATCCGCAAGGCCCTGGGCGGCAAAGTGCCGCTGATCGGTTTCAGCGGCAGCCCGTGGACACTGGCCTGTTACATGGTCGAAGGCAAAGGCTCCGACGACTACCGCCTGGTCAAAACCATGCTCTACCAGCGGCCTGACCTGGTGCACCGCATGTTGCAGGTCAATGCCGACGCCGTTGCTGCCTATCTCAACGCGCAGATCGACGCCGGCGCGCAGGCTGTGATGATTTTTGACAGTTGGGGCGGTGTGTTGGCGGATGGCGCGTTTCAGGAATTCAGTTTGGCCTACACCGCGCGGGTTCTGGCGCAGGTCAAAAAAACCCACGACGGCAGGGCCACGGGCCTACCTATCCCGCGCATCGTGTTCACCAAAGGCGGCGGCTTGTGGCTCAATGAGATGGACGCGCTGGATTGCGAAGTGCTCGGCGTGGATTGGACGGTCAACCTTGCCCACGCCCGTGCGTTGGTGGGTGGCGCGGTGAATGGCCCAGGCAAAGCGCTGCAAGGCAATATCGATCCGAATGTGCTGTTTGCCAAACCCGAACAAATCAGCGCTGAGGTGGGCAAGGTGCTGGCCAGTTTTGGCGCGCCGTTTCACGCCCCGGCGGGTGGACAGAACGCCACAGGCCCCACGCATATTTTCAACTTGGGGCATGGCATCAGCCAATTCACGCCGCCAGAACACGTGGCAGCATTGGTGGATGCCGTGCATTCGATTTCCAGGCAGATGCGCCAGACGGCCAAAACGGCGTAAAACCGCCCGCACTGAGTGCCGTACACCCCAGCTTGCCTACCATGGAATTCTGTTGACGCAAGTCAGCCCGGACTGACTTATTCACAAAATATTTGCTGCGGCGCGCCATAAACCGAAACTTGAAAGCCGGCTCGCTATAAATCCGGTAGCGAACGTAAGCTATTGATCTATTTAAGTTTTTTTAAAATGCTCTTTTTGACGGCATTCCATTGAAAGCCTTGACAGACAAGGCTTTGGCAGCGTCCAAGGGTAGATATCAACAAAGTTATCCACAATTTGATTGAATGGTCTTTAAAGTAGTTTCAAATCAAGCACTTAAGGCCGACTTTGAAACTGAACATCAACACATTTGCCTAACTCCAGTAATCACGCCACCGGCATGACGCAGCAACTGCACATCCTGGTCCAAACACCGGCGCACAGCCTCATCGCCGGGCCTTTGACCTACCTAAGTGAGCAGCCACTTGAGGCAGGCACGCTGGTACGTGTCCCTTTTGGAAAACGCGAAACGCTGGGGGTGGTGTGGGCCGCAGCCGATGCCAGCGAATTAGTGGCGGCTGGTGCGCTGGCCCAAGACAAATTGCGCCCGATTGCAGGTGTGCTGGAGGGCATCGCGCCCCTGTGTGTGAACTGGCAACAACTGGTGACATTTGCAGCACGTTATTACCAACGCTCATTGGGCGAAGTCGCCTTGGCCGCCTTGCCGCCGCAGTTGCGTGACCTTGACACGACGCAGTTGGCGCGCCGCCTGAAACCGCGTGCCAAAAAAGCCGCCTTGGCCGCCGTCGATGACGCCGCCAAAGCATCACCCACAGATGTCCCAGCGCCGCTGACGCTGACGGACCAACAAACCCAAGCCCTGGCTCAAATTGACGCCAACCCTGGCCCATTTTTGTTGTTTGGCGCGACCGGCAGTGGCAAAACCGAGGTCTACCTGCGCTGTGTAGCACACGTGTTGGCGGCACATCCGCTGGCGCAGGCGCTGGTGATGGTGCCCGAGATCAACCTCACACCCCAACTCGAAGCGCGTTTTCGAACCCGTTTTGAGCCCTTGGTGGGGCAACAGGCCGTCGTCGCCCTGCACAGCGGCATGACGCCGCCGCAGCGCCTCAAAGCCTGGCTGGCGGCCCATTCGGGCACGGCCCGCATCGTGCTGGGCACCCGCCTCGCGGTGTTTGCCTCGTTGCCGCACCTCAAGCTGATCGTCGTCGATGAAGAACACGACCCCAGTTACAAACAAAGCGAAGGCGCTCGTTATTCCGCACGCGACCTCGCCGTGTGGCGTGGCCGCCAGGATGGCGCCAAGGTGGTCTTGGGTTCAGCCACCCCATCGCTCGAAAGTTGGCACCACAGCCGCCCCCAAGCCGAAGGCGGCCGCTACCAGCGCCTGGAAATGCCGGGGCGCGTGGGGCCGACCGTTGAAACAGATTTGGCCATTGCAGCCGCTGCCAAAGTTATCCACACCACTTCCGGCGCGTCGGGCACCTTCGCCCGCGTGGTGCGGGTGGACATGAACCACCAGCCGAAAAAAACCGTCATCTCAGCGCCCTTGTTGCGCGCCATCCAGGAGCGTGTGGCGCGCGGCGAGCAAAGCATGCTCTTCTTGAACCGCCGTGGTTATGCGCCGGTGTTGGCCTGCACCGCCTGCGACTGGAAAAGCGAATGCCCGCATTGCAGCGCCTACCGCGTTTTCCACAAGGTGGACCGCAGCATCCGTTGCCACCACTGCGGCTTCACCGAGCCCGTACCGCGCGCCTGCCCGGAATGCGGCAACATCGATTTGCAAACCGTCGGGCGCGGCACCCAACGGCTGGAAGAACACATCACCGAGCTGCTGGCTGGCTTACCCCGGCCCGAGGCCGAACCTGCTGCGCCGGCGGGGCAGCGCCTGCGCATCCTGCGTATCGACGCAGACAGCACCCGACTCAAAGGCGCGCTTGAACAACAGTTGGCGATGGTGCATGACGGCGAGGTGGACGTGTTGGTGGGCACCCAGATGATCGCCAAGGGCCACGACTTTCGCCGCATCACGCTGGTCGCTGCGGTAAACCCCGACGGCGCGCTTTTTTCCAGCGATTTCCGCGCGCCCGAGCGTCTGTTTTCCTTGTTGATGCAGGCGGCAGGCCGCGCTGGCCGGGACAGCAGCATCAGCAGCCAAAGTGAGATGTGGTTGCAAACTTTTTATCCGCAGCATCCCCTGTTTGACGCCCTGAAGCGCCACGACTACCCGGCCTTCGCGCTCCAGCAATTGCTGGAGCGCCAGGCAGCCCTCTTGCCGCCCTTCAGTTTTCAGGCGCTGGTGCGCGCCGATGCCCGCACACAGGAGGTGGCGCAGGGGTTTCTGCGCGCCGCCGCAGACGCGGCGGCAAATATAAGCAGCCTGCCTGAAGCCGCTTACGTCACCCTCTACCCAGCGGTGCCCATGGGCATTCAGCGTGTGGCCAACGTCGAGCGGGCGCAGATGCTGGTGGAAAGTGTTTCGCGCGCTGATCTGCAGCGATTCCTCGCTGCCTGGCACAGCGTCTTGCACGCTACGCGCCAGGGGCCGCACGGCAAGGGCTTGATCCGCTGGGCCGTGGATGTGGATCCGCTGTTGATTTGAACGGGCTGAGATTGCTATTATTTAAATAGCAAACTATTAAATAAACACGTGACCTAAAAGCCAATTTTTCTTTATAATAGGTTGATACCACCCAAAACAGCATCAATCAACCCCAATATGGGTATGATTGTCAGGCCCTTGCCGTGGTGCTGTCCCAAGCCCCGAACACACCCACCATGGCCACCGCGCTTCCTGACTCTTCTGCACCCACTGGCCAAAAACCCGGCCCACCATCTGGTGGCGGCTCCGGCCCGCCCCCCGGCATGCCGCCCAAACTCTGGAAGACCTACCTCGGTTTTCTGGTGCCGATGATTTTCAGCAACTTCCTGCAAGCGGCCTCGGGCACCATCAACAACATTTACCTCGGCCAGATGTTGGGCGTGGCGGCGCTGGCGGCGGTGTCATCGTTTTTCCCTGTGCTGTTTTTCCTGATGGCTTTCATGATTGGCATGGGCTCGGGCGCAGCGGTGTTGATCGGGCAGGCCTGGGGAGCACAGGAGCCCGAACGGGTCAAGGCGATCGCTGGCACCACCTTGATGGTGGGCCTGTGTTTTGGCACGCTGGTGGCGCTGTTTGGCGGCACCTTCACCCGCCCGCTGCTGGCCTCATTGGGCACGCCGACTGACATCTTGCCCAGCTCCATCGCGTACGCACGGGTGATGCTGATCGCCGCACCCGGCATTTTTGTCTACCTGCTGGCCACCTCGATGCTGCGGGGCGTGGGCGACACCCGCACGCCGCTCAAAACCCTGCTGATCGCCACGGCCGTTGGGCTCTTGCTCACCCCAGCCTTGATTCGCGGCTGGCTCGGCTTCCCGCCCTTGGGTGTAGCCAGCGGGGCGTACGCGGCCACCGTGTCATTCGTCGTGGCGATGGCCTGGACGGCCTGGCACCTGCGGCGCACCAAGAGCCCGCTCGCGCCTGACGCCGTGCTGTGGCGCCACCTGCGGCTGGATGGCCCGATTTTGCTCAAGGTGCTGAAGATCGGCTTGCCTTCGGCGCTGACCATCATCACCATGTCGGTGTCGGAAATTGCCGTGCTGTTTCTGGTGAACCGCTACGGCTCCCAGGCCACAGCCGCCTACGGCGCGGTGAACCAGATCGTCTCTTACGTGCAGTTCCCCGCCATCTCGATTGCCATCACTGCGTCCATCCTCGGCGCGCAGGCGATTGGTGCCGGGCGCAGCCACACGCTGGGCAAAATCGCCCAGACCGGCATCAGCATGAACCTGCTGCTGACCGGCGCGCTGGTGCTGCTGGGTTATGTGTTTTCGCGCAATATCATTGGCCTGTTCATCACCGACGCGGCGGTGGTGGAAATGGCGCAGACGCTGCTGCACATCATGTTGTGGAGCCTGATCGTGTTTGGCATGTCGATGGTGCTCTCGGGCCTGATGCGGGCCAGCGGCGCCGTTGTGGTGCCGACCTTGATCACCATGGGTTGCATCGGGTTGGTGCAAATCCCGGCGGCCTGGTTTTTAAGCAGCCCGCATGCGCTGAACAGCATCAACGGCGTGTGGGCGGCTTACCCGGTTGCGTTTCTGGCGATGCTGGGTTTGCAGACCGTCTATTACCGGCTTGTCTGGAAGAAGAAACCGATCAAACGCTTGTGATCGCTGGCTGGTCAGACGCCTCCCAATTGCTTGGGCCAGACCGCTTTCAAACAACTTGCATTCTGACTATGGCAAGCACCCAGATCCCCAACGACCTGGACGACACCCTCATCACGCCCAGCGGCGGCGAACGCACTGCCGCGCTGGTGTCCGCCAAATTGCTGATGCTGGAACATATAGGCCATGACTGGCCCGAACCCCTTTGGCCGGTGATGTGTGACGCGGTGATTGCGCATGCAGCCGGCACGGCGCGTACCTAAGTCATGAGGCTGACAACACCCGAAAAGCTCAAAAATGCCGCCGCCGTGGTCACCAGGATGATGCGGGCAATGCGCCCGCTGTCGGCTTCAAAACGCTCGGCCAGCATGGCGACGTTGCTGGCGCTGGGCAAAGCGGCCACCAGCACCATCACCGTCAACGCGAACTTGCTCAAGGGCACGCCGAGCTGGATGGCGGCGCTGCCCACCACCAGCACCAGCAGCGGGTGCACGACGAGTTTGAGCACGGCCATCGGCAGGTAGTCCGCCAGCGTCAGGGGCTCGGCGTGGCCGCGTTCGGTGAGGATCTGCGAGCGCGCCAGCACCGCGCCAATGGTGAACAGCGCCACTGGCGAGGCGGCATCGGCCAGCATGCCCAGGGTCTGCATGGCGGGTTTCGGCAATTCCAGCTGCAGCGCCGAGCTGACCGCCCCCGCCAGGATCGCCCAGGGCATCGGGTTCATGGCGATGCCCTTGAGCGCATTCTTCAAGGCCCTGGAAGCGCCGTGTTCGTCCGCGCTGTCGAGCGTAGACAGCGCAATGCACAGCGACGAGGTGAAGATCAGATCAACCGTGATGGTGATGATGGCCGGGCCTGCCGCCGAGGTGCCCAAGAGCGCCACGATCAGCGGCACGCCCATGAAGCCGGTGTTGGGAAACGCGGCCACCAGGGCGCCGAGTGACGCATCCTTCCAGCCGATGCGCGCGTTGAAACTGATCGCCACCGCGAAGCCCACCATCACCAGCGCGCAAAGCAAATACGGCAGAAACACACTGGCGTCCAGCAAGTCCGCAATCGGCAGGCCTGCGCCAAAACGGTACAGCATGCAGGGCAGCGCGAAATACAAAACAAAGCCGTTCAGCCCCGGAATCGCCTCCAGCGGCAGCCAGGCGCGCTTTCCGGCGACGTAGCCGGCCAGCACCAGCGCGAAGAAGGGGAAGGTGACGAGGAGGATTTGCGGCACGGGGGGATTTTCGCTGAGCCGCCGACAATGGCGGTTTGTGCCTATTTCACGTCGTAACGTCAAATAGGCATAAAACCGCATTTTCATCAATCCAATCAACATGTTGCAGACATCGGCAGGCCCTGGCCTCAACACCGTCCAGCAGGAAGCCGTCAACTTCATGCACGGCCCCTGCCTGGTGCTCGCCGGGGCGGGATCGGGCAAGACCCGCGTCATCACGCACAAGATCGCCCGGCTGATCCAGGCGGGCATGGACGCCCGGCGCATTTACGCGATCACCTTTACCAACAAGGCGGCGGCCGAGATGCGCGAACGCGCCAAGGCGCTGATTGGCAAGCCGGCCAAGGAGGTGGTGATCTGCACCTTTCACGCGCTGGGCGTGCGCATGTTGCGGGCGGATGGCGCGGCGCTCGGGCTGAAACCCGCGTTTTCGATTCTGGACAGCGACGACGTCACCAGCATCCTGAAAGACGCGGGCGGCACCACCGATGCGAAGGTGGCGCGCGGCTGGCAGTGGTCCATCTCGCTGTGGAAAAACATGGGCCTGAACGCCGCTGTAGCAGAAGCCCAGGCCAAAGACAATGACGAACGCCAGATCGCCCGCATCATGGCGCGTTACGAAGAGCGGCTCACCGCCTACCAAAGCGTGGACTTTGACGACCTGATCAGCCTGCCGCTCAAGCTGCTGCAAAACCATGCGCAGGTGGCGCAGAAGTGGCAGGCGCAGGTCGGCCACCTGCTGGTGGACGAGTACCAGGACACCAATGCCACGCAATACGAATTGCTCAAGCTGCTGGTGGGTGGCAACAAAGCCAAAGACGCCAAATTCACCGCTGTGGGCGACGACGACCAGAGCATCTACGGCTGGCGCGGCGCCACGCTGGACAACCTGAAAAAGCTGCCCGTCGACTTCCCCGCGCTCAAGGTCATCAGACTGGAGCAGAACTACCGCTCCACCGGCGCGATTTTGCAGGCGGCCAACAATGTGATTGCCCCCAACCCCAAGCTGTTCCCAAAAAATTTGTGGAGCGACCTGGGTGCAGGCGAGCCGGTGCGGGTGGTCGATGCCGACAACGAAGAACACGAAGCCGAGCGCGCGGTGGCGCGCATCCAGGGGCTGATCGCGGGCACGCAGGTGCTGGCCGCGAGCAGCGCGCATGCTGCTGGCGCCGCCGCGCTGGGCCGCCCCAAGCAAGGCACGGCCCCCTCGGGGGGCAGCGAACCACACGCAGTGGGGAGCGTGGGGGCGACACAGCACAAAGAATTCAAAGACTTTGCTGTGCTCTATCGCGCCAACCACATGGCCAAACCCTTCGAGAAGGCGCTGCGCAAGGCGCAGATTCCCTACAAAGTCTCGGGCGGCACCAGTTTTTTTGACCGCGCGGAGATCAAGGACCTGTGCGCCTGGTTCCGGCTGTGGATCAACAACGACGACGACCCGGCTTTCCTGCGCGCCGTGACCACACCCAAACGCGGCATTGGCCACCAGACGCTGGAACAACTGGGCAAGTTTGCTTCGTCTTACAAGCTGAGCCTGTTTGAGGCGCTGTTTTCGCCCTCCTTGGGCAGCGTGGTCAACAAAAAATCGCTCGGCAGCCTGCATGAATTTGGCCGGTATGTGAACGACCTTGAATTCCGCGCGCGGCAAACACTTGGCGCCGAAGCCGCTGCGGATTTCCTCACGGAGTGGCTGAAAGAGATCGGCTACGAGCAACACTTGCAAGACGGCGAAGAGACCGAAAAACTCGCCGCCGCCCGCTGGAGCAACGTGATGGATTTCTGCGAATGGATGTCAGCCCGTTGTGGCGGCCAGATCGACGACATGTCGGGCGCGGACGGCATGGGCGGCTTCGACGGTGAGGTGCGTGAGGTCAAGTCCTTGCTGGAAGTGGCGCAGACCGTTTCCTTGCTGTCCACCATCAGCGAGCGGGAATCCGACCAGAACGTCGTGACGCTGAGCACCCTACATGCCGCCAAAGGGCTGGAGTGGCCGCACGTGATGCTGGTTGGCGTGAACGAGGGCCTGCTGCCCTTCCGCCTGGGCACCGACGACACGGCTGGCAATGAATTTGAAAGCCGCCTGGAGGAAGAACGCCGCTTGATGTACGTGGGCATCACCCGCGCGCAACGCAGTCTGGCTGTCAGCTGGACCAAACGGCGCAAAAAAGGCCGAGAAACCGTACCCGCCAAACCCAGCCGCTTCATTGCCGAAATGGCGCTTGAAAAAACCACGACGCGCGAAGACCCGCGTGAAAAACTCAAGGCGCTGCGCGCAGAATTTGCCAAAAAAATGGAAACCGACGCCTTGGCTGCCGAAGCCGCGTCGCCAAACCGCAGGCGACCTGTGGGGGCGTAAAGTGGGCGTTTCATTGTTATGAAAATGGTATTCTATTTTTCATAATTTATAAAATAATGACTATTATTTAGTCTTTTTGAATTGATATTCAATAGCAAATTTTCTAATATTTTTTTGATCGAAATTCCAATTTAGCAATTTACATTTTTTAAAATATATATTTTGAAAAATTCAGATCCTTTCCCACCATGGCACAGCGCCTTTCCCGCCGACTTCACACGCCATATTCGCTCAACACTGGTGCACGCCTGTAACTTGGCGGTTGTCACAGCGGCCAGTTTGTGGCCACTGCCCGCGTCATCACAAACACAGGCTCAAACCCAGACCGTAAACGCGGGCACGGGCACAGGCGCCGCCGGTTGCAAAAGCCACGAACGCAGCAGCCTTTCGCGCTTTTGGGAACTCGAAACCGGCAGCGACTGCGGCACCTTCGGCATTCGCGGCTACCACCCCACCAGCCTCTCGGTGATTGGCTCGGACGGTGCCAACACCCAACCCTCCTCCACCGCACCCGGCCACACCGCCTTGGCCGCGACCGCTTACAGCCCGACTGAAACACGCATCCAACTCTCGGTGCGCACCAAGATCGCCCAAGGCCTGCTCACCAACGGCCTGCTCTCGCCCAAACACCCCGACGCACGTGATTCGCTCTGGTTCGGCTACACCCAGCAGTCGTATTGGCAGCTTTTCACCGGCGACCTCTCACGCCCCTTTCGCACCACCGACCACGAGCCCGAGATCACCTACATCTTCCCGACCGACGCACCTCTGCCCGGCGGCTGGCGGCTGCGTTACAGCGGCATCAGCCTGGTCCACCAGTCCAATGGCCAGACGCTGCCGCTCTCACGCAGTTGGAACCGCACGGTGCTCTTGGCCGGCATGGAGAAGGGCGCTGACCTGCGCATCACCGGCAAACTGTGGCAGCGCATCCCCGAGAGCGCCGCAGAAGACGACAACCCCGGCATCGACGACCTGATCGGCCGCGCTGAAGTCGCCGCGTTTTGGGACGTCAACCTGTTCAACACGCTGGGCATCACGGTGCGCCACTCGATGACCAGCACCGCCAACGGCTCTGTGCGGCTCGAATGGCTGAAAAGTTTTGGCGACGCCCCGCCCTCCAGCTCGCGCAGCGGCCTGCGCTTCCATACCCAGGTCTTCAGCGGCTACGGCGACTCGCTGGTGGACTTCAACCGGCGGCGCAACGTGCTGAGCATTGGCCTGAGTTTGGTGGATTGGTAGCGGCGGCATTTGTTAACACTCATGTTAATTATGGGGCAAAAATTCCCGTCCAACAACGATTTCAGATCGATTTACGCCATCAGGCCACGTGAAATGGCGAAAGTTAGCTATAATCAGCATAGCAATACAACGTCACATCCAAGCTGTGCGATGTGGCCTGGATCGGATATTTCGCAAATGAAAACGCCCCAGAACCTGTGAAGGCGCTGGGGCGTTTGAAACTGGTGGCCTGGGGCGGAATCGAACCACCGACACAAGGATTTTCAATCCTCTGCTCTACCGACTGAGCTACCGGGCCAAGGCTTCGAATTATATCAGCAGCACACGGCCACGAGGCTCAACGCAAGCCTCAGGCGGCGCTGCGTTTGCCACGGGTCAGGTCAACGCCGAGCTGCTTGAGTTTGCGGTACAGATGCGTGCGTTCGAGGCCGGTTTTTTCGGCGACCCGGGTCATGGAGCCATTCTCTTTGGCCAGGTGGTATTCGAAATACGCTTTCTCGAATTCGTCGCGGGCCTCACGCAGCGGTTTGTCGAGCATGAAGCTCTGCCAGGATTGCAAGCCCCCCTCGGTGGCTGGCATGGCGACGTGGCCTACTGTGGCGACCGCTTCTACGGCATGAACCACCGGCTGCATCATCATTGGGGGCGGCGCTTTGCGGGCTGTGCCCCGGGCCAGGCCCTGCTCGACCGCCTTGAGCAGTTTCTGCATGGTGATGGGTTTTTCCAGAAACGCGAGCGCTCCGATTTTGGTGGCTTCCACCGCAGTATCGATGGTGGCGTGGCCGCTCATCATGATGACTGGCATGGTGAGCACACCGGCTGAGGACCATTCCTTGAGCAGGGTCACACCGTCGGTGTCGGGCATCCAGATGTCAAGCAGCACAAGGTCGGGGCGCTCCTTCTGGCGCGCCGCGCGGGCTTGCGCTGCATTTTCGGCAAGTTCGACGCTGTGGCCTTCGTCATTGAGGATCTCCCACAACAGGTCACGAATGCCCAGTTCATCATCCACCACCAGTATGTTTGCCATGATTTGCGCGTTGTCCCTTGGGAATTTAGCCGTGGCGCGCGTCAGGGTGGCGCGTCGGTGGCTGATGCGAATGATAACGACACTTGGGCGCCTTGCACCTTGCCGTCAGCAACCCGGTTGGCAATATCGATGCGGGCACCGTGTTCGTCGGCGATTTTCTTCACGACGGCCAACCCGAGCCCGGTGCCTTTGGCCTTGGTGGTGACGTAGGGCTCGAACGCGCGGGCCAGGATGTTGTCGGGAAATCCATGCCCGCAATCCAGCACGGTCAGGCGTACGCGGTTGGAGGACTTGTTCCATTGGGTTTTGAGGGTCACTGCCGCAGCGCTGGCGGCAGCCTGTGTGGCGTCTTGGGCGTTTTGCAGCAGGTTGTGCACGACCTGGCGCAACTGTTGGCTGTCGCCCAGGATGTCCGGGCACGTTGGATCCAGGTCCAGTTGCACCGGCACACGCGCGTTTTCGGGCGCATAGAGGTTCATCAACTCTTGAACCAGATGGTTCAAATCCACGGGTTTGAGATCTGCTGAAGGAAGGCGGGCGTAATCGCGGAATTCGTTAACCAGGCGTTTCATGGCATCGACCTGGTCGACGATGGTTTTGACCGACTTCGTCAAAATAGCCTGTTCTGGCACTTGCAGTTTGCCGTCAAGTTTCATGGCCAGGCGTTCTGCCGAGAGCTGGATGGGTGTCAGGGGGTTCTTGATTTCGTGGGCGAGCCGACGCGCCACTTCACCCCAGGCCTGGGAGCGTTGTGAGGACACGATTTCAGAGATGTCGTCAAACACCAAAAGCCGGGCGGCACCCGGAAGTTCGGCACCCCTGGCCACCAGCGTAATGGCATTTTGAGCGGCGTGGCCAACCATGCCGCCTTCGGGCTTGCCGAGTTCAAATGACTGCTGCCAGTGGTCCAAGCCATGGGCGTTGCGATCGCCCAGAAAATGCCGGAACTGCGCTTGCACGTTGCTGGCAAACTCTTCGAGCCCCGCCACGTCTGACAGCGGGCGGCCCTCGAAGGCGGCAAGCGGCACACGCAGGATGCGCGTGGCACCGGGGTTGGACGAAACAATCACGCCTGAAGCGTCGAGCACGATCACGCCGGATGTCAGGTTGTCCAGGATGGTCTGCAAATTGGCTCTGGCCGCATTCACCTGCGCCATGCTGCTTTCGACCGCGCCGCGCGCATCAGACAACTGCTGGGTCATGTCGGCAAATGACCGCGTCAGGCCACCGAGTTCATCGCGCCCGCGCAAGACGGCTTTGGGCGTCAGGTCACCCGCCGCCACCTGGCGCACGCCGTCGGCCAACAGCAGCAAGGGCCGCGCGATGAGGTTGCCAATCAGCACGGCCAACAGCACCGCGCCAAATACAGCGAGAAAGAGGCTCAAGGTCAGCGTGCCGATGTACATGCGTTTGAGGCCGTCGCGGGCCAGCGCACGCTCCTGATACTCGCGATTGGCCTCGGTCACCGCCAAGGCATTGGCGACCAGCGTGGACGGCAGCGCCTGAGTCACCTGCAAGAAACGGGGTTCGTCTTGCAGCGCAAAACGGGCGCTGTTGACCGGCACCAAGGCCTTGATGCGGGCATTGCCCACCGTGGCGCTGGTGGCTTCTTCCAGCCCTTCAACCCAGGTAATTGACTTCTGGCCGCGCGCGTTGCGAAACTGCAGCGGGGTGGGCTTCTCAGGGCTGAGCTGAAACCGCGATTGGCCCGCACCGCCGATCAACTGGCCCGCCGCTCCCCACAACACAATATCGGTCGCAGCCAGCTGCTCGCGGACGCGTTCAAGCGGCAGCGCAGCGGTGGCGTCCGGCGTATCGGCCAACTGGCCCGCAGCCGACCGGGTTTTGGCGGCCAGGTCATTGGTCAGTGTTTCCAAGGTAACCCGGCCGAGGTTGAGGCCAGCATCCAGTGCACCTTCGACTTTGACGTCAAACCAGCTTTCAATGGAGCGCGACACAAATTGGTAGGACACCACGTAAATCAGCAGCCCTGGCGCAAACCCTGCCAGTGCAAATACCGCCGCCAACCGCACCAGCAAACGGCTGCCAAACCGGCCCTGGCGCAGACGGATGGCCAGCCGTAGGGCAATCCAGACGATGGCACTGAGCAACAGTGCGGCCACCACCACGTTGAGCGTGAACAACATCTGGTAGTTGCGCTCATATAGCTCGCGGTTGTTGGTGGCCTGCGTCAACAAAAACAGCAGCACCAGGCCAATCGCCACCATTGCCGCGACACCCGCGCCAAGCGTCCAGCGAAAGGCGCGCGAACTTTGCCCAGCCGACGCAGTGGCGGTGACCTCGGCATTGGCTGCAGAGCTTGGCTGTCCGGGCATCACTTGGGAGCCTGCGGCGGAAGTGTTTGCATGCTCGTGGCGAAGATGTTCCAGTCTGCCTGGCCCAGCACGCCAATCTGGAACGGTCGAGGCAATTGCGCCAGATCCAGCCGGAACTTGAATTCCACATTATGTTTCTGCTCGGCGTCAATGTCTCCTGGCTCCGCAATTTTCCAGTTCGAAATGCGTTTGACTGCCGCGAGCGCATCCGCCAAGGAGTCGAAACTCTGGTTAAGAGCGAGCCCCAGGCTGCTGGCTGTGATGGCTCCGGAGGCAACATTGATCCGCCAGCGTCGCGTCAAAGGCTGGAAGGCCAGGCGGACATGGCGTTCTGCGCTCAGCACTTTTTTGTCATACCAGTACCATCTGGCACGGTAAACATCGGCCTCGGCCACAAAAAACATAGGGACACCCTTGTGCAAGGCGTCTTCCACTGGGGGCGGCAATTCAAACTTCAGCGCGGCCGATAAAACGATGCTGTCCGGCTTGCGTTCGACGAGCAGTTGATTGACCTCTGCGCTGGTTGCCTCGGTTGCTGCGGCTTGGGCTTGCAACGGCAGACTTGCCAGCAGGCAGACGCACACCACCCCTGCGGCGCATTCAAGCCACGCGTTTTTCAAGCAGCGCGAGAAAAAACCCGTCATGGTCATCTGCTGAATTGTCCGGGACGCCTTCCTCATTTGCCCTGAAATGAGGCAATAAATGACCCGGCGAGTCCATCAAGGCGGCATCGGTGTTGTGCGCAAGAAACGTTTGTATCTGATCTGTGCCTTCTGCCTTGAATACTGAACAGGTGCAATACAGCAAACGGCCGCCTGGTTTGAGCACAGGCCAAAGCGCCTTGAGAAGATTCGCCTGGATCATGGCGAGTTGGGATACATCTGCCTCACGCCGCAGCCAGCGCACGTCCGGATGGCGTCGCACAATGCCGGAGGCGGTGCAGGGAGCATCCAGCAGAATTGCGTCAAAGCGCTGGCCGTCCCACCAAGTGCCGGGTGAACCCGCGTCACCCACGCGCAAGCGGGCCACCAGCCCCAAACGCGTCAAAGTCTGCTGGATTTTCTCCAGCCTTGATGCGTCGATGTCAATGGACGTCACGTCGCGGCAGCCCATTTCCAGCAAATGAGCCGTCTTGCCGCCGGGTGCGGCACAGGCGTCAAGCACCTTGAGGCCCGCAATGCCGGGAAGCCCGTCCAGCAACAAGGGGGCAGCCAATTGTGCAGCCGCATCCTGAACGGAAACCAGGCCATCCAGAAAACCAGGCACGGAAGCAACCGAAGTTGCCGTTGACAAAGCGATGCCATGGCGCCCGCTCGCACGTGCCCCAATGCCAACGCTCAGCAAACCTTCAAGGTAATCGTCTCGCGAAGCTTTGCGCTCATTGACGCGAAGAGTCATCGGGGCTTGGCGATTATTGGACTCCAACACGTGCTGCCAGTGGTCTGGAAAATCCAGCTTCAGACGCTTGATCCACCATGGAGGGTGGTTCCATCTGGCAGTTTCATACTTGTCGCTCGCCTGTATCAACGCATCGCGCCCACGCAAGAATCGGCGCAAACAGGCATTGATGAAGCTGGCCTGAGCCTTCGTTGCCGGTTGCCGTTTCGCTGCTTCCACGACCTGGTTGACCAGCGTATGGGCATCAAACATGGCCTGCGATTCCTGCCAGGCCAGCGCCAATGCGCAACATAGCAGCGCATCGGCTGCGGGGGGTGGCGCGCGGGACGCCAGCAAACTGCGCAAGGCGTCTGCCCGACCAAGATGGCGCAATACCTGAAACAAAAGTGCCTGGGCGCCTGGGCGAATCACCGGGTCGATCTGCTCCAGCAATAGACTGGTGGACTTTCCCCCGCGCACAGACTGCAATAAGTGGCCCACCACCTGTAGTTTTTGCCACAAGGGCGGGTCAGCGCGCTTGACCAACGAGTGTGTCATTTGCTGGACGCCAATGAGGCCAAAGGTTCGAGTGGTTCCATCGTCTGACAGCGGAAACAAAAACGCCTCAACCCCGGCTTGAGGGATTGAGGCGTCAGCGTAAGAACGGACAAGCGGGCTTTTTATTGAGCGGCAGCGTCGACCGAAGCTGCTTCAGAACCCTCTGCGATACCTGCCAGCTCGGCAGCCTCGGCGTCCGCAATGGCGCGGCGCTCGGCGTCGTCCATCGTTTCACGGACACGACGGGCTTCGTGATAAGCCTGGCCGGTTCCAGCGGGAATCAAGCGGCCCACAATCACGTTTTCCTTCAAGCCGCGCAATTCATCGCGCTTGCCCATGATGGCAGCTTCGGTCAACACGCGCGTGGTTTCCTGGAAGGATGCGGCGCTGATGAAGCTGTCGGTGGAAAGAGAGGCCTTGGTGATGCCCAGCAGCAGGTTGGTAAAGGTGGCTGGCACCTTGCCGTCGCCGCGCAGCGCATCGTTGGTATTGAGCATCTCTGAGCGTTCAACCTGCTCGCCGGAGATATAGCTGGAATCACCTGTGTTGTCGACCACCACACGGCGCAACATCTGACGAACAATCACTTCAATGTGTTTGTCGTTGATCTTCACGCCTTGCAAGCGGTAAACGTCCTGCACTTCATCGACGATATAACGCGCCAGTTCCTCCGAACCCAGGAGCCGCAAGATATCTTGCGGATCGGCTGGGCCATCCACCACACTCTCGCCCTTGTTGACGACTTGGCCTTCGTGCACCAGGATGTTCTTCTCTTTGGGCACAAGCTCTTCCCACACTGAGCCTTCCGGATCGGTGATC
>JANLYO010000141.1:0-40125 GCA_031365665.1 Rhodoferax sp.
GCGCGGTTTGACTGGTCAAAAACCAGCGTGCCGCAACTCTTCATCCACCACAAAGACGACCCCTGCACGGCCACGCGTTACACCAGCGTGGCCGCGCGCCGTGGCAACGTGCCGCTGATCACCGTGCAGGGCGCAGTGGACGCCCGTGGCGAGGTCTGCCAAGCCCGCACCCAGCACGGTTTTGTGGGGCGCGAGCGCGAAACGATGGCCGCACTGCACGGCTGGGTGACCGAGCGCAAGTTGCCCGCAGTGGTGGGGGAGCCTTGACGGCCAAAATCAGGGTTCTTTGGGCCAAATTTATTGTTAACACTCATGTTAACAAAACTATTGAAATCAGGCACCTCGCCCACGATTTGCATAAATCTGGCCTCTAGGCCACGTATTATGGCGTTATTAAGCTACATATTATATAGCAATTGATTTAATCAAAATCTGACCCGGCCTTATCCCGCCAGTGCCGCAACCGCTTGCGACTCGCGGCTTCAAGCACTTTGCTGGCGCGCCGTTGAGCAGCCAGGCCAGTGGTCAAAAGGCCGCCTTTCACCAGTTCACTTCGCGGTCTGGCGTCGACCCGATCTTGTGGATCGACAAATCCGCGCCTTCAAATTCTTCCTCCTGTGAGAGGCGAAGGCCCATCGTGTTTTTCAGCAGGCCGTACACCACGATGCCGCCGATCAAGGCCCAGGCCACGCCCATGCCGGTGCCGATCAACTGCGCCCCAAAACTCACGCCGCCCAAACCGCCAAGCGCCTTGGCGCCAAAAATGCCCGCCGCCAAACCGCCCCAGGCGCCGCACAAGCCGTGCAAAGGCCAGACGCCCAACACGTCGTCAATCTTCCATTTGTTTTGTGTCCAGGTGAACATCAACACGAAGATCGCGCCTGCGATGCCGCCGGTGACCAGCGCCCCCAGTGGGTGCATCAAATCCGAGCCGGCGCACACCGCCACCAAACCGGCCAGCGGGCCGTTGTGGATGAAACCAGGGTCGTTTTTGCCCAGCGCCAGCGCCACCAGCGTGCCGCCCACCATCGCCATCAGCGAGTTCACGGCGACCAGGCCGGAGATTTTGTCGATGGTCTGCGCGCTCATGACGTTGAAGCCAAACCAGCCCACGGACAAGACCCACGCGCCCAGCGCCAGAAACGGGATGTTGGACGGCGGATGCGCGCTGACAGAGCCGTCTTTGCGGTAACGGTTGTACCGTGCGCCGAGCAAAATCACGGCGGGCAGCGCCATCCAGCCGCCGATGGTGTGCACGACCACCGAGCCCGCGAAGTCATGAAACTCCTCACCCGTGGCGGCTTTGATCCAGGTTTGGATGCCAAATTTGCCGTTCCAGGCGATGCCCTCAAAAAACGGGTAGATCAGCCCCACGATGATGGCCGTGGCGATCAGCTGCGGCCAGAATTTGGCACGCTCGGCGATGCCGCCCGAGATGATGGCCGGCACGGCGGCAGCGAAAGTCAGCAAAAAGAAAAACTTCACCAGGTCGTAGCCGTTTTTGGCCGCCAGGGTTTCCGCGCCCACAAAGAAACTCGTGCCGTACGCCACTGAATACCCCACCAGAAAATACGCCACTGTGGACACCGAAAAATCCACCAGAATCTTCACCAGCGCATTGACCTGGTTTTTTTTGCGAACCGTGCCCAGCTCCAAAAATGCGAACCCGGCATGCATGGCCAGCACCATGATCGCGCCCAATAAAATGAACAGTGCATCAGAGCCCTGTTTTAGTGCTTCCATACGAACCTCGTGAATAAAATTGCTACAAATTGGTGCGTTTTTAAGATAAATCCGAACAACGCACCAAATTAAAGCAAAAAATAGGCCAATTTGGGTCGTTGCAGTCCTTTTACGTGCCGCCGCCGAATTGCCCCGATCCGATCCGATGGTTATACTTTCATGGCGCCGATTTGCTGCTGCTTGCGGGCGCGAAGGGAGGGCCATTGGGCTCCCCTGATAAATGCCGCTAAAGACGTCTGCCAAACCCGGTTTCGCCTTTAGCGATTTCCCGTTAATCGCGGGACAGGCTGCCTCTACACAATACGCACGATGCGCGATGGATGTGGCAAAACGCTGTCTCCAACTGTTTGCTTGGAAATTTGCCGGATGTTCGCATGTTGATTGCCAGCCCCCAGTCGATGCATTTTGCCGATCCGCTTGCCCTGCAAAGCGGTGCGTCGATTCGCGCCTACGACTTGAGCTTCGAGACCTATGGCCGCCTGAATGCCAACCAGTCCAACGCCGTACTGGTGTGCCATGCGCTGAACGCCTCGCACCACGTGGCGGGCGTCTACGCCGGCCAGCCGGATTCTGAAGGCTGGTGGGACAGCATGATCGGCCCCGGCAAGCCGCTCGACACCGAGCGTTTTTTTGTCATCGGCGTCAACAACCTCGGCTCCTGTTTCGGCTCCACCGGCCCCATGCATGTCAATCCCGAGACGGGCCGCACATACGGTGCCGATTTTCCGGTCATGACGGTGGAAGACTGGGTCAACGCACAGGCGCGGTTGATGGACGCGCTGGGCATCCAGACACTCGCCGCAGTGATGGGCGGCAGTCTGGGCGGCATGCAGGCCCTTTCGTGGACGCTGCAATACCCCGCGCGCGTGCGCCACGCCCTGGTGATCGCCAGCGCGCCCAATCTCAACGCCGAAAACATCGCTTTCAACGAAGTCGCCCGCCGCGCCATCACGACCGACCCGGACTTCAACGCGGGCCATTTCTACGCCGAGGCCGGCAAGGTGGAGACCAAGCCAAAGCGTGGCCTGCGCATCGCCCGCATGATCGGCCACATCACCTATTTGAGCGACGACGTGATGAACGAAAAGTTCGGGCGGGCCTTGCGCGCTGCCGCGCCCGCGTACAAATATTCAACCCAAGAGCTTGAGTTTGAAATTGAAAGTTACCTGCGTTACCAGGGCGACAAGTTCGCTGAATATTTTGACGCAAACACCTATTTGCTGATCACCCGTGCGCTGGACTATTTTGACCCGGCGCGCCAGTTTGACGGCGATTTGAGCCGCGCCCTGGCGCAGGCCAGCGCCAAGTTTTTGCTGGTGAGTTTCACCACCGACTGGCGCTTCTCGCCCAAACGCAGCCGCGAAATTGTCAAGGCGCTGCTGGACAACCACCGCGACGTGAGTTACGCCGAAATCGACGCACCGCACGGGCACGATGCCTTTTTGCTCAAAGACCCACGTTATATGGGCGTGGTCAGCGCCTATTTTGAGAAGGTCTACGCTGAAATCAAGGCTTCAGAAATCAGCCCAATACCGGGCGAACCCGGCTTCACAGGCGCAGGCACAGGTGTAGGCCCGCCCGCCAGCGTCGATGCGCCGGGTGGCAGCGATGCCATTGCACAGCTCGTGCCACAAGGCGCGCGCGTGCTGGATCTGGGCTGTGGCGACGGCGAGCTGCTGGCACGGCTGCAAAAAACGCGACGCTGCTCGGGTTATGGCATTGAAATTGACGACGCGAACGTGCTGGCGTGTGTCAAACGCGGCGTGAACGTGATCCAGCTGAACCTCGAAGAAGGCCTTGCCCTCTTTGGCGACGCCTCGTTTGAAGTGGTGCTGCAAATCGACACCTTGCAACACCTGAAAAACGCCGAGACCATGTTGCAGGAAACCGCTCGTGTGGGCCGCACCGGCATCGTCGCTTTCCCCAATTTTGGCCATTGGCCAAACCGCCTCGCGGTGTTGCTGGGCCGCATGCCGGTGACCAAGCGCCTGCCCTACCAGTGGTTTGACACGCCGAACATCCGCGTCGGCACGTTTGCTGATTTTGTGACCCTGGCGGCCCGCAACCGGCTCAAGGTGTCCGATAGTTTTGGCCTACAGGACGGTCGCAAGGTGAGAAATGCGCCGAACCTGCTGGCGGGCACAGCGGTGTTCAAGTTTTCACGTTAGAGTCGGGCTGAATTCCGACGAGCGCCACCTTTCATGACCCCCGCCCAACTGCTGCAACACCACGACGATGGCCAACTTTGGAGCACACAGGCGCAGGCCAGTCTGGCGGGCGATGTCGCTGCGGCCTACCAAAGCGCGCTGGCAGTGCGTCAACTTCGCGTCCAGCGGGGAGAGCGGCCCCGCGGTTTCAAGATTGGCTTTACCAACCGCAACATCTGGCCGGTGTATGGCGTGTTTGGGCCCATTTGGGGCACCGTCTACGGCAGCGGCCTGACCCTGTGTGATGGGGAAGCCCGCCTGAGTCTTGCCGCCAGGTGCCAACCCCGGCTGGAGCCTGAAGCTGTCGTTGGGATTCGGGCAACACCGCCGGTGGGCGCGTCAGTGCAGGCGCTGTTTGACTGCATCGATTGGGTGGCGCCGGGTTTTGAGATCGTGCAATCCCACGCGCCCAACTGGAAGTTCAGCGCCGCCATGACGGTAGCCGACGGGGGCCTGCATTCTCATCTGGTTGTTGGGCGACCCGTCAGGGTCGGCGACATGGCTGACTCAGCCGAGGCGTTCAACGCGCGGTTTGACGTTTGCAACAATCGCCTCCATAAAAACGGGGCCATGGTGGAGGTGGGGCGGGGGCGCAACGTGCTGGGCAGTCCGCTTCTGGCGCTCCACCACTTCCTTGCCGAGTTGCGCCAATGCCCTGGAGCGCCAGAACTTTTGCCGGGCGATGTCGTGACCACCGGCACCTGGACGGACGCCTGGCCGGTGCAAGCGGGTGAACACTGGCGCTCTGACTTTGACGCGCCCTTGTCAGCGCTTTCTGTGAGCTTCGATTGACCCCAATTCAACAACATGGCTTCTTTACCCAAAATACTGGCGTTTGACATTTTTGGCACTGTGGTGGACTGGCACGGCAGCATCAGTGCCGAAGTGGGCGCGCTGAATTTGACTGGCACTGAGGGCAAAGTAGACGGCAGCTCGTTTGCCCTGGCCTGGCGCGCCGGGTATCAACCTGCGATGCGCCGTGTGATGAGCGGCGAACTCGGATGGACCTTGATCGACGACCTGCACCGGATGATCCTCGACGAAATCCTGGAGGAGTTCGGCGTGACGCAGCTCAATGAAGAGCAGAAGCGGCATCTGAACAAGGCGTGGCATCGCCTTGCCGCTTGGCCCGATTCGGTGGCGGGGTTGACCCGGCTCAAAAGCAAATTCACCATTTGTTCGCTCTCCAACGGCAATATAGGGCTGCTTACCAACATGGCCAAACACAATGGTTTGCCTTGGGACTGCGTGTTGTCTGCCGAAGTGTTCAAGGCGTACAAGCCGCACCCCTCCACCTACCTGGGGGTTGCCAAGGTGTTTGATCTGCCGCCGTCAGACGTCATGCTGGTGGCCGCACACCATGATGACTTGGCTGCTGCACGGGGATGTGGGCTGCAAACAGCTTACATTGAGCGAATCGCTGAATTTGGCGCGACCAACCCCAAAGACGTGTCGCCCCAGCCTGCCAACACCTACCACGCGCAAGACTTCAACGCCTTGGCCGACCAGCTGGGTTGTGTTTGAAGCCCGCGCATGAGTATTGACCCCCTGCTGTTTGCCGAGCTGCTGGCCCTGGGGCTGTTGATTGGTTACCTGGCCGGATTGCTGGGCATTGGCGGCGGCATGTTGATGGTGCCGTTTCTCGTGTTCGTGCTGACGGCAAAGGGCTTTGCGGAAGTGCATATCGTCAAGATGGCGGTGGCGACTTCGCTGGCGACGATCTGCTTCACCTCGATGTCGTCAGTTCGGGCACACCATCAGAAGGGTGCGGTGTTGTGGCCGGTCGTGCTGGTGCTGGCACCCGGCATCATCGTGGGCGCCATCATTGGTGCGCGGCTGGCCGTGGCTTTGCCCGCCAAAGTGCTGACGGTGCTTTTTGCGATCTTTGTGACTTTTTCGGCTACGCAGATGTTTTTGAACAAAAAGCCAAAGCCCTCGCGAGTGTTGCCGGGGTCGCTCGGCATGTTTGGCGTGGGCAACGTGATTGGCGGCCTCTCGAGCATGGTCGGCGCGGGTGGCGCGTTTGTGTCGGTGCCGTTTATGACCTGGTGCAACGTGACGATCCACAAAGCCGTGGCCACGTCGGCAGCCTTGGGTTTTCCAATCGCGCTGGCAGGCACGGTGGGTTACATGTCGGCGGGTTGGGACCTGCCGCAAATGCCGCCAGATGCTTTGGGGTACTTGTATTTGCCGGGTTTGATTTTCATCTCGATGGGCAGCATGTTGACGGCGCCATTTGGCGCACGAGCGGCGCACCGGATGGATATCGCGCCCTTGAAAAAGGTGTTTGCAAGCTTTTTGTACCTCATTGCGATCTATTTCCTGATCCGTTGAATCT
Source organism: Rhodoferax sp. (assembly GCA_031365665.1). Classification (GTDB taxonomy): domain Bacteria; phylum Pseudomonadota; class Gammaproteobacteria; order Burkholderiales; family Burkholderiaceae_C; genus JANYCG01. The sequence goes on from JANLYO010000141.1 coordinate 6,289, forward strand.
GGCTGAAAAGACCCAACGGCCCCACAAAGGCCAACAGATTCGCTACCATTGCGGACGCACACGAGGAGCCAAAATGAACGCACGAGTCCCTGCATCCGCCCTGAACGCCGCTGAAGCCTTAAGCCAGGTCAGCCGGCAATGGGATGAAGTTTTGGTGCCAGAACTCAAGGAATATATCGCCATTCCCGCTAAGTCGCCGAGTTTTGACGCCGATTGGGCGGGGCATGGGTACATTGATGCGGTCATGCGCAACGCGGCAGCCTGGGTCGAGTCGCAAAGGGTCGAAGGGCTCAGGTTGGAGGTGATCCGCATCGATGGGCGCACGCCGGTGTTGTTTTTTGAAGTCCCGGCATCGACTGGCAAAGCCGGCCAAACGCCGTCGAACCAAACCGTGTTGATGTACGGCCACTTGGACAAACAACCCGAGTTCAACGGCTGGCGCAATGACCTCGGCCCCTGGACGCCCAAGTACGAAGACGGCAAGCTGTACGGGCGCGGCGGCGCTGACGACGGTTATGCGGTGTACGCCAGCATTGCAGCGATTCAGGCCTTGAAAACCCAAGGCGTCGCGCACCCGAGAATCGTCGGCTTGGTGGAAACCTGCGAAGAAAGCGGCTCAGGTGATTTGTTGCCTTACGTCAATGCGCTGCGGGCATCTGGCAACAACCGCCTGGGCGACGTCGCATTGGTGATTTGCCTGGACTCCGGTGCGGGCAATTACGACCAGCTTTGGCTGACCAGCAGCCTGCGCGGCATGGCCAGTGGTGTTTTGAAAGTGGAAATCCTTACCGAAGGCGTTCACTCGGGTGACGCCAGCGGCTTGGTGCCCTCGAGTTTTCGCATCATGCGCCAGGTGCTGGATCGGCTTGAAGACAGTGCCACCGGACGTTTGCTGCCTGCCAGTTTTCATTGCGAGGTACCGGCCGACCGATTGATCCAAGCCAAGGCCACCGCCGCGATTCTGGGCGATGAGGTCTACAAACGCTTCCCTTGGGCCCATTACGACTGCGCGGGGGCAAGCACGTTTGCGCTGCCAACGACGACCGACCCGGTTCAGGCCTTGCTCAATCGCACGTGGACACCGACTTTGAGTGTGACCGGTGCTGACGGGTTTCCAGAAATGCAGAACGCGGGCAATGTGCTGCGCCCCTACACCGCGTTCAAACTCAGCCTACGGCTGCCGCCGCTGGTTGATGCGGGTGCGGCCGTGCAGGAGTTGAAAACGCTTTTAGAAGACAACGCTCCGTACCAGGCCCGCGTGACCTTTCAAACGGGCGGCGGTGCCACCGGCTGGAATGCGCCAAACACCGCGCCGTGGTTTGAACAGGCCCTCAACCAAGCCTCACAGGCACATTTTGGCGCGGACTGTGGTTACATCGGGCAAGGTGGCACGATTCCGCTCATGAACATGTTGTCCAAAGGCTTTCCCAAGGCGCAAATGATGGTCTGCGGCGTGTTGGGGCCGCGCAGCAATGCACATGGACCGAATGAGTTTCTGCATGTGCCTTTTGCCAAAAAGCTGACCGCTGCGGTCGCCCACGTCATGGCAAGCCTGCCCTGACGTTGCCTGCTCGTTTGCACCGCTTCAAAATCTTAAATCCCCGTCTGTATGACCACTGAATCCACCTTGTCTACTTTTGTCGCCAGTGATGGCGACAACATTGCTGTGCAGGACTGGCCGGTTGATCCAAGCCAAGCATTGCGGGGCGTGGTGTTGGTCGTGCATGGCTTGGGTGAACACGCGGGCCGATACGACCATGTGGCGCGGCGCCTCAATGATTGGGGTTTTGCTGTGCGGGGCTATGACCTGTATGGCCACGGCGAGTCTGGCGGTGTGCGCGGCGGCATACCCACAGACGAGCGCATGCTCGACGACCTTGCCGACATCATGGACAGCACCACCAAAAAGTTGACGCGCGGCACACCCTTGATTTTGTTGGGCCATAGTCTGGGTGGCATGATCGCCGGGCTGTTTGTCGCGCGCGCCATGCGGCCCGTCAGCGCCTTGGTGATGTCGTCGCCCGCGCTGGATCCGGGCTTGAGCGGTTTTCAAAAGCTGCTGCTGGCGGTGCTCCCCGGCGTTGCGCCTAACTTGCGGGTGAGCAATGCCTTGGACGTCAGCAAACTTTCGCATGATCCAGCCGTGGTGGGCGCCTACCGGGCCGACAAGCTCATCCATGATCGTATCTCGGCGCGGCTGGCGAAGTTCATAGCTGTTGGCGGCGCTGAAACGATGGCCGCCGCTGCGAACTGGAAGACCCCGACTCTGCTGATGTTTGCGGGCCAGGACAAACTGGTCGCGCCCGCAGGACGCCGCGCCTTCGCGGCCAAAGCACCCAAAAACGTAGTAACGGCCACTTGTTTTGAGGCGCTTTACCACGAGATATTTAACGAGCTTGATGCTGAGCCGGTGTTTGCCGAGCTCAAGAACTGGCTCGATGTGAAATTCCCAGCCTGAAGCTGCGGCTCATTCCATTTCTAAATCATCGGTGAAGATCCTTGCACGTCCTAGCCGGGCCACAGCACTGTCTTCGTCGTCACGAATGATTTAGAAATGGAGTCAGGGGGCTCAGAGGCCCGGAATCAGGCTGGTTTTTGGGCTTCTTGGCGCTGGTGCAAGCCCAGCCAGAGCAGGGCCAGCCCGGTCAGGGCCACTGGAAACAAGGAGCCGAAGTTCAGCAATGTCCAGCCTTGGGTGGTGACCAAGGCGCCTGAGGCCAAAGACGTGAGCGCCAAGGTTGCAAAGACGCAGAAATTCATGGCGCCTTGGGCGCGGTCTTTTTCTTCGGGGCGATAGGTTTGCATGGCCAGTGTGGTACCCCCCGTAAAGAGAAAATTCCAGCCTACGCCCAGCAGGAACAGCGCCGCCAGAAACTGGTGCAAATCGATGCCGGACAGCGCAATCACAATGCAAATGACATTCAGCGCCACGCCGACGCCCATGACCGTCAGCGTTCCGAACTTCTTGATCAGGTGCCCGGTGAAAAAGCCCGGCGCAAACATGCCGATAACGTGCCACTCCAGCACCAGGGCCACGTCGGAAAATGGAAAGTTGCATTGCTGCATGGCGATGGGGGTGGACGCCATCAGCAGATTCATCACCCCAAACCCCAAGGCGCTGCCGATGGCAGCCACAATGAAAACGGGCTGGCGGACAATTTCCGACAACGGTCGACCCCCGCTGGATTCTGATTTGGGCGGCGGCGGCGGGAAGTTGATCTGGGTCAGCAGGGCCATGGCCACCAGGGCAACACCCGCCAGGGAAAGGTAGGCCCCCGCAAATGGCACGTCCAGCATGCCGCGTGTCGCGGACGCCAGATTGGGTCCGAGTACCGCGCCCAACAAGCCACCTGCCATGACCAGCGAGACGGCCTTCTCGCGCCAGGACGGGTCGCTCAGTTCGGCCGCCGCAAAGCGGTAAAGGGAGGCGTTGGCGTTGTAATAACCGGCGATGACGGTTGCCGCACACAAGAGCCAAAAGTCTTTCGCCACGGCGGCGTAGGTGCACAACAAAGCCGACACCACCGCGACGGCCAAGCCCAGCTGAAAAGAAGTCTTGCGGCCAAAATGCATTTGTGTTTTTGCGACGAAACCAGTGGACATTGCGCCACCCACCACATAGCCCATCACTGGCAGGGTGGCCATCCAGCCCATGGGTGCCAGGCTCAAACCTACAAGCCCGTTGATGGCGATGAAGGTGACGTTGTTGGTCAGAAACAATCCCTGGCACAGGGCCAACAGCCACAAATTTCGGTTCATCTGGGCTCCTGGGGGGACATCATGTGCCCAGTGTAAGTGCTGCCAGAGCGGCCAGTGATGCTGTTTCGGCGCGCAATACGCGCGGACCCAGGGATGTGGCGGCAAAACCATTCGCCAAGGCCGCCAGTTCTTCGTCGTGGCTTAAGCCACCTTCAGGGCCAGACAACAACAACACTGGTTCGCTGGGCAGGAGCGGCGCAGCCAAGCGAGGCAGAAGTGGCTGGCTGCCCCGTGCGAGCGACAACACAAGCCGAAGCGCAGGGAACGGCGAATTCAACCAAGGCGCAAATCCCAACACCGGGTGGATGCGTGGCACCCGGTTGCGCCCACATTGCTCACAGGCTGCGATGGCGATATTTTGCCAATGCTGCTGTTTTTTGTGTGCACGTTCTGCTGACAAACGCAGCACTGTGCGATCAGTGGTCAAAGGCTGAATGCTCGCTACGCCAAGTTCTGTCGCTTTTTCGACCAACCAATCCATGCGTTCGTTGGCTGGCATGCCCACCGCCAGGTGGATAGCGCGGCCACCCTCACGCTCGACGGCAACGTGCGCGCCGATGGTGACGTCCACGTCGCTGCGCCCCATGCGGGCGATGGTGGCTTCGAATTCTCCGCCCACGGTACTGTGCCCCGCCAATCCACCCTCGAACAGCGTCACTGCGTCGCCCGGCTGCAGGCGCAGCACCTGCACGTGGCGCGCCGCGTCGTCAGGCAGGCGAAGCAGCGCACCCGGCGCCATGGGAAGCGGGCAATAAAAACGGGGCATCGATAGGTGCGCTAAAACAAGATATAAAAATAGGAGCTAACCGAGGCTAATTTACATGACCAAGCAGGCGATTTTTTCAAGCCCGCCCGTAAGCGAACCCTGGGACGACCTGTATGTTTTCGACCTTCTCGACCAAGCGCAGCAGCGGCTTGAGTTCGATGTAACGACTTGTCGTCGCCCGAATGTAATCCATGAAACGCGGCGTATCGGTCAGGTATTTCGGTTTGCCGTCCCTGAGCGTGAGCCGCGCAAAAATCCCGGCAATTTTGAGATGCCGCTGCAAACCCATCCACTCAACCCCTTTGTAAAACTCGCCAAAGTCGTCGCCCACCGGCAAACCGGCCTTGCGCGCCCTTTCCCAATACCGGATGGTGACTTCCAATACAAAATCTTCCTCCCAGGTGAGGAATGCATCGCGCATCAGGCTGGCGATATCGTAGGTGATCGGGCCATAGACCGCATCCTGAAAATCCAGCACACCCAATAGTGAGCGACGGTCAGTCAAAGATGTTTTCCCGCCGGGCCGCCCCAAGGAAAAATGCACCCCCTCGGGGGGCGGAGCAATACGCGAAGCGATAAACGTGGGGGCCATAAGATTGCGCGGCATGAAATCGCGGTGCACGTAAACAGTGCGCCAGGCCAGGTTGCGCCCGAGAATCAGTTTGAAGCTGGCGTCCAGAAGCCGACGCACGTCGCCGTCGACCGCAATGCCGCGATGTTTCATCAGATACCAGTCTGGAAACAATTCCAACTCACGCCGCAGCAAGGCCTCGTCATAGGGCGGCAAAACGCCGGGGCGGGACGCCAGCTGCCAGGTGATCAGGGTGTCTACGGCCTGCAAATACAGGGTGAGATTGGCTGCGGGTTTGGCCACGTCAATCGCGTCCATCATGGTTTGATCTCCCAAGTCAGACAGCAGCATGAAGCCGTCAGCGGCCTGCCATTCCAGCACTTGGGGCACGTTCAGCCCCGCCTGCAGCATCAAAGCCGCAACATCTACAAAAGGTTTCGAATTTTCTTTGTCGGGCGGCGCGTCCATGATGATGCGGGAACCTTGCGACCCCGTGATGCGCAGGTAGCGGCGAAAACTGGCATCGGCCGACGCAATGCAAAGTGTCGAGGCATCCAGCTGATGGCGGGCGCTGATCTCGCCCAGCCAGTTGAAAAATGCGGTTTTGCGTGTGGGATCGGCCCAATGGACTGCGGGAGGTGCAGCAGGAGGGACTGACAAAGGCGTGGCAGGTGTGCTCATGGATAATCCATTCTACAAAGCCGTTGCAAATCCTTGTAGACGCCAAGCGACCCATTCACCCCATGTAGCGGCTGGCAAAGGCACTTTGAATTGACCCGATTGATCCAGCTCCGACTCCGATGCCCACCACCCTGACGCAAAGCGCCCGCCTGGCGCTGCTGATGGGCGTCTTGTGGCAGGTTCCGGCCACACGGGCGCAGGAAGCGCCTGCACTCGCCAGTGGCGGCACAGAGCCGCTCATGCTCAAAATCAGCCCGCGCCTGCAAGAACAGATTTCGCCCTCGGCGCGCAGCCGCCAGCCAACTTTTCTCTCGGGAGACCGCACCAGCGGCCGCACCGATCTGGACTCTGTTTTGGAGGGTAACGCCGAGCTGCGCCGGGGCGACACCGTCATCCGTGCCGACCGGCTTGAGTATTACCAGCCGGACGACCTCGCCAAGGCCCGTGGCAACGTGCGCATCAACCGAGCGGGCAACGTCTACGAAGGTCCGCACCTAGAGCTGAAACTCGATGCCTCTGAAGGTTTTTTCATCGCGCCGCGCTACCAGTTTCTCCAAAACAACGCGCACGGGCAGGCCGACCGCGTCGATTTCCTGGATGACCAGCGTGCGGTCATCACCAACGCCACGTACACAACCTGCCAGCGCCTGCCCGGCCCGTCCTGGGTGCCCGACTGGATTTTGCAGGCAGCCCAGATCAGCATTGACAACGAAGAAGATGTTGGCGTAGCACAAGGCGCCTTGCTCAGCTTCAAGGGGTTTCCGATCCTGCCGGTGCCCTATTTGAGTTTTCCATTGAGCGGCAAACGCAAATCGGGGTTTTTGCCGCCGATAGTCGGCGCGGACAACGTCAATGGCCTCGAACTGACCACGCCCTACTACTGGAACATCGCCCCCAATCGTGACGCGACCTTGACACCCACATTAATGACCCAACGCGGTGTCGAATTGGGCGGTGAATTCCGTTTTCTTGAAAACGACTACACCGGGGAGCTGCGCGCCAGCGTCTTGCCGGGGGATGCGTTGCGCAACGCCGACCGCTGGAGCCTCTCGGGCCTCTACCAGGGCAGGATCACCACCGGGTGGTCCGCGTTGGGCACGCTGGGCCTATCCGCCAACCTTGCCCGTGTCAGTGACGACAACTACTGGAAAGACTTTACCCGCGAAGGCGGCTCTCTCACCCAGCGGCTTCTGGCCAGCGACGTCAATGTGAGCTGGGGGCGTGGCGATTTTTCTGGCGGCGTGCGCGCACTGAGGTGGCAGACCCTGCAAGACCTCACGGCCCCCATCGTCCCGCCCTACGACCGGCTGCCGCAGGTCTATGGCAGATACACCCGCAGCAACTTCAATGGGTTTGACTTGGCGGTGGACGCCGACTACACCCAATTCCAGTCCGATAGCAGCTTGACCCTGCAGCCCAACGCCCGGCGCGGCTTTGCGCTGGGCAGCGTCAGCCGCACCTGGGCCGCGCCACTGGGTTACATCACACCAAAGTTGCAATTGCACGCCAGCAGTTACGAGTTTGACGCGCCCTTGGCCAACAGCGAACGCGCGAGCACGCGCCTAGTGCCCACGTTCAGCATCGACGGCGGCCTGTTCTACGAGCGCGAGGCTACTTTTTTTGGCCGGAACTTCACCCAAACCCTGGAGCCGCGCTTTTTCTACGTGGTCACGCCGTTTCGCGACCAAAGCCTGCTGCCCAACTACGACTCGGGCGTGACCGACTTCAACTTTGCGACGATTTACACCGAGAACGCCTTTGTCGGCAACGACCGCATTTCAGACAACAACCTGCTCACTTTGGGGTTGACCTCACGTCTTCTGGACACCGAAACCGGCGCCGAAGCCGCGCGGTTCGGCATTGCCCAGCGCTTTCGATTCAACGACCAGAACGTCACCCTGCCCGGTGGCGCCGGGGAAGTGGCGGGGTTCAGCGATATCCTCTTGGGGGCTACGGTGAATTGGAACAAGCGCTGGGCTTTTGACTCCACCTTCCAGTTCAACCCGCGCACCGAGCAGTCCACCCGCTCCACCATCGGCGCGCGGTATAGCCCCAGCGACTACCGGGTGCTGAGTTCGGCCTACCGGTTCCAGCGCGGCTCCAGCGAACAGCTCGATATCGGCTGGCAGTGGCCATTAAACGACCTCTGGGGCGACAAAGGCAGCGATTTGGGAGTGGGCCAAGGTCAGGGCCCTGGACGCTGGTACAGCGTCGGACGCTTGAACTTCAGCCTGGCAGACCGCAAACTGGTCGATGCTGTGATCGGCTTCGAATACGATGCGGGCTGCTGGCTTGGCCGCATTGTCGTGGAACAATTGCAAACCACCGCCGCCAGTGCCAACCAGCGCATCATGTTCCAGCTTGAATTTGTCGGTTTTGCGAGAGTCGGCGGCAACCCCCTGAAGACACTCAAGGACAATATACCCCGCTACCAGTACCTGCGCGAGCAAATCAGCCCGCCCAGCCGATTCAGCCAATACGATTGAACCCGCGATTGATATGACCCTGTACAAGCTCCTTTTGGCCGCCACCCTGGGCGCTAACCTGCTCCTGGGCAGCCCCGCCGCTCAAGCGCAAGGCCTGCGCCCGTTGCAAGCCCAGACCATCACCTCGCCGCGCACCGCTGCCGTGGCCGCGCCGCTGGGCGCGGCGGGCGGGCAACGCGCCGTTGACTTCATCGTCGCCATTGTCAACACCGAGCCCATCACCAACAACGAGGTGCGCCTGGAAGCCCAGCGCTTGGCGCAGCAGCTCGCTCAGGCGCGCCGCCCCGTCCCCAGCGCAGCCGAGCTTGGCCGCGTGGTTCTGGAGCGCATGATTGGCGACAAGGCGCAGCTTCAAGTTGCACGAGAAACCGGCATTCGCATTGACGACCTGGCGGTCGACCAAGCTGAACAAAACGTGGCGCGGCAAAACCAAGTCGACGTGCCGGAGTTGCGCAAGCGTCTGGCGGCGGACGGCTTTGGCGTAGCCGCCTACCGCGAGTCGCTGCGCGACCAGTTGGCGCTGGTTCGCCTGCGCGAGCGCGAGGTCGATTCCCGCGTGAAAGTGTCTGAGCTGGAGGTCGCGCAACTGATGCGCGAAGAAGCCGCCAACCCGGCTGCGGGCGCGCTGCAAATCAACTTGGCGCAAATCCTGATCAACGTACCGGAATCTGCCACTCCCGAACAACTCGAACCGCTGCAGGCAAAGGCCCAGGCTGTGCTGAAACGCGCGCGCGCGGGGGAAGACTTTGCGGCATTGGCCAAAGAGCTCTCCGACGCGCCCGACCGTGCCAACGGCGGTGAAATGGGCTTGCGCAATGCCGACCGCATCGCGCCCCTGTTTCTGGAAGCGACCCAAAACGTCGCGGCAGGCGGCGTCTCTGACGTGGTGCGCTCGGGGGCAGGCTGGCACATTCTCAAAGTGCTGGACAAAAACGCCGCCGGCATGACCGTGCGGCAAAGCCGCGCCCGCCACATCCTGTTGCTGCCCTCAGCAGCGCTGAACGAAACCCAGGCCCGCGAGAAGCTGCTCGATTACAAACGCCGCATCCAAAGCGGCCAGGCCGATTTTGCCGCGCTGGCGCGAGAGAACTCCCGCGATGGCAGCGCGCAGCAAGGTGGCGACTTGGGTTGGGCCAGCCCTGGCATGTTTGTGCCCGAATTCGAACAAGCGATGGACGCACTGCAGCCCGGCCAGATCAGCGAGCCGCTGATCTCGCGCTTCGGCATGCATCTGATCCAGCTCATGGAGCGCCGCAGTGCCGTGTTGAGCAAAATGGAGCAACAAGACGTGTTGCGCAACCGCCTGCGCGAGAAAAAACTCGACGAGGCGTTTCTGGTGTGGTCGCAAGAAGTGCGTGGCCGCGCCTACGTCGAGCTGCGTGAACCGGTGCAGCTTTGACGCGTGGTGATTTAAAACGGGACAAATTGCGTAAAGGGCAATTTTTCGCTGCGCTGCCCCGAGAAAAATTAGCCCCCTCGGGGGGCAGAGAGCCGCATGCAGTGGGCGAAGGTGGGGGCGACAAATTTCCGAAGGGCCGTTCCCGAGGAAAATTAGCCCCCTTGGGGGGCAGAGAGCCACACGCAGTGGGCGAACGTGGGGGCCATATCCCTAAGAAGCGATTTGGCCAGCACTTCCTGACCGACGCGGGCATCATTGACGCCATCGTGCGGGCGATCGACCCCAAGCCGGGGCAGCCTGTGGTCGAAATTGGGCCGGGCTTGGGCGCGCTGACCCAGCCTTTGGTCGAACGCCTCGGGCAGCTCACGGTGATCGAGCTGGACCGTGATCTGGCGGCAAAACTGCGGTTACTGAAAAATCTTTTAGTAATTGAATCTGACATCTTAAAAACAGACATAGATCACGTATTTAATAAATTTAATGCTATAAATTTAGATGGTAAAATTGATAAAATACGAGATGAAATTTATTATGAATCTAATATAAACGAGAAAAAAAAGCTCCAAAACAAACTACGAATTGTCGGAAATTTGCCCTACAACATCTCCAGCCCCATCCTGTTTCACCTACTGGATTTTGTGCACCTTGTCGAAGACCAGCACTTCATGCTGCAAAAAGAAGTCATCGACCGCATGGTGGCTGCGCCGTCCACAGCCGCCTATGGGCGTTTGAGCGTGATGCTGCAATGGCGTTATGCGATGCACAACATCCTGTTTGTACCGCCCGAAAGTTTCGAGCCGCCGCCGCGCGTGGACAGCGCCGTCGTGCGCATGGTGCCGCGTTCTGATGCCGCAGCGCTGGATCCGATGCGCCTGAGTGAGATCGTGCGCGTCGCCTTCAGCCAGCGGCGCAAACTGCTGCGCCACAGCCTGGGCAAATGGCTGGAAGAAAAAAACTTCAGCGGCGACTTCAATGTGCAGCGGCGGGCCGAAGAAGTGCCTGTGGCGGAGTTTGTGGTCCTGGCGCAGGGCTTTTAGTTCTCCTGCCGACAAAGTGCCGACGTGCGTCGACGCACCCATTTCCGTTCGGGCTGAGCCTGTTCAAGCCTGTCGGCGAGGCGGTCGCCGCGCGTGGTGAGCCGCTGCATTCGGTCGGTTGAAATTGCATCTCGTGCCGGGTTTCCGGCGTTTTGTCGCAATCCGTTTGTTCGCTCTGGGCCGCAGCACAACAATGGCAACGCATTTGCAATTGACCAAGCGCCAAAGGAATCCGCTATGCACCGCTCTTTACGCCCTATCGCCCTGGTTTTTTCGGGCCTCTTGTTCGCTGCCCAGGCCTTGGCTACCAACGCAGGTTGGCGGCAAACCACGGTACCGGGCCTGACGCCGCAAGCGCCGCCCATTCCCGTGATCCTGTATTACCCCACACAGGCACCTGCGCGCACGATGGCAATGGGCCCGTTCACGGCTCAGGTGGCCATTCAGGCGCCGCCGGACGCAGCCTTCAAAGGCCTGATTGTGCTGAGCCATGGCATCGGTGGCACCGAACTGGGCCATGGCAGTCTGGCCGAGGGGCTGGCCCAACAGGGCTATTTGGTGGCCGCGCTGCGCCACCCTGGCGACAATTGGCAAGATCGCACCCTGTTGCAGACAAGTGCGGTGCGTTATTTCACTGAGCGGCCACAGCATATTTCCCGGGTGATCGACGCCTTGCTACGTGACCCGGCCTGGGGCCCGCGTATCGCAAGCGACGCGCAAGGCCCGAGGATTGGCGCCCTGGGGCATTCTGCGGGTGGCTACACCGTGTTGGCCTTGGCCGGCGGCCTGCCCGAGCTGGCCCGTTTCCCAGCCCATTGCAATGCGCATCGCGCCGATGATCCGATTTTTTGCAGCATGGACCCTTCGGGCCAGCCCACACGCCTCCCGACACGCCACCCTGATACCAAGCCCGAAACACCTGCATCGCCGGGGCCAACAATACCCTCGCTGATTGACACACGGGTGCGGGCGGTTGCCGCATTGGCCCCGATGGCGGCTGTTTTGACTGAGCCGTCGCTCGCGGCGGTTCGCATACCCGTGACCGTCTATGAAGCCGAACAAGACCGCTTCCTGGTGCCGCGATTTCATGCCCAGTGGGTTGCCCGCCATGTGCCCGGTGTCGAACTTCACCGCGTCCCCAATGCCTGGCACTTTGCCTTTATGGATACGCCCAGCACCCCCTTACCCACCGAAGATGGTGACATTGGCGCCAACCCACCGGGGTTCGACCGCCCTGCATTTTTGCGTCAACTGGCGCGCGAACTGCCCGCTTTCTTCGACAAGTCGTGGGCCGCGCAGTGACCCGCAGCCTGGGGGCGGCCCAAGCAGCGGCGCTGCGTGAGGCGGGCAATTTTTCGACTATGCGGCGGCCAGCCAGTAGCCCGCGTTGAAGGGGCTGCTCATGCGCAGCGCCAAAGGCGAAATATCGATCAATAAGTCCGTCGGCATTTTTTCGCCTGATTCGGTGGCCACCTCGATCTGGGCGGGGTTGGTGGTGGAGCCGACGTCTTTGTGCGCGTCGGTGTTTGCCTGGTTCGCCCGTTCTGCTTGGCTAGTGTGTGCAGAACGGGCTACAGAAAAGAATAGAAACATCGGAAGGGTATTTTTCTGTCCCCCCAATAGTCAGACGCGTCGCGGAAGATGTCCAGCAGCTGCTCGCGCGCTTCCTTGTCGAACTTCAGGTTGGCAGGAATGTGTTCCAGCACGGCGATGAAACCGGGCTGCGGGCCCGATTTGTGCACCGGGTCGGTGATGCTGTCATACAGCGCGTCAAAGTTTTTGCCAGTGTGTACAGGCAGCATGAACTGCTGGCCGATCATGTCCAACACGTCTTGTTTGGTCTGGGCGTTGGCCAGATTGGCATACAGGAAGTGCTGGCCCATGCTGCGGGCAGCGTCTTGCAAGTCTTGCACGCGGAAGGCGCGGATCGATTGCACAATATTGGTCCGGATGCCGCGCAGGGGGCCTTCGGTGGCCACCGAAGGCATCGCGGCATGTTGGCCGCCACCGGCCATGTTCATTTCTTTCTTCACAGACATAAAAGCTCTCACTGGTTCATTCAAAAACACACAAAACTATCGCAGCCTCAATCAAGCCTCAACCAAACTTCAACCCGCTCAAGGCTCAATGCGCCGAAAACTCGAATAATGGTCGGCCGTGTAGTAACAGGCATCTGGCGCTTTGGGTTTGCCGCCACACACAATCCGCCGGGCGCCCCGGTCACGGGAACCTGGGGTTTTGACCGTGTATTCACGGTAATAACCCCGCTTCTCGTTTGGCAGGATGCGCTCCCGATTGCCAAACACCACGCCGTCTTTGTCGTAGGCAAACGGTCCGCCTGCACGAATCTTCTCGTAGGTGTCGCGCCCTTGCGGGGGCAACTCCGATTGGGCGATCACCGCCACGCCGTCGGCCCCTACAGGGCCTTTGGCCTGCACCAAACTGGTGAAATTGACGCCACCCAAAAAAACGAGGGCAAGCGCTAACTTGTAAACCAATTTGCTTGACTTTTTACCGTAAACAGGACTCACCGGGACACCTTCACAAGCCATCAATATCGGGTAAACCCGTAAATCTCAATGCCGATAGTGTCGCCGATCTGTCATAAAAACGCAAGTGCCTGCCTAAAAAATAGGCAAGCGTTGATGCCCTTAATGATGTCTAAGTTAGCGCTTGCTTATCCAAATATCAAGACCTGGCAGCGTTTGCATCTGCAACAGTGAGCGCCGTCATGTTGACAATACGCCGCACCGTGGTGCTCGCCGTGAGGATATGCACCGGTTTAGCCGCCCCCAGCAGCACTGGGCCGATCGCGATATTGCCGCCCGCAGCGGTTTTCAGCAGGTTGTAGGCGATATTGGCTGCATCAATATTGGGCAAGACCAGCAAATTGGCCTCGCCTGTGAGCGTGCTGTTGGGCATGATGGTTTTTCGCATCGCTGCGTCCAGCGCCACGTCGCCATGCATTTCGCCGTCCACCTCCAGCCAGGGCGCTTGGGTGCGCAGCAGAGCCAGCACACGCCGCATCTTGACTGCACTGGGCAGGTCGCTGGAGCCAAAACTGCTGTGCGACAGCAGGGCCGCTTTGGGTGCGATGCCAAAACGCATCATCTCTTCAGCCGCCAGCACCGTGATCTCTGCGAGCTCTTCGGCGCCGGGATCGTAATTCACATGGGTGTCCACCAGAAAAACCTGACGGTCCGGCAGCAGCAACCCGTTCATGCAGGCATACACCGGCACGTCTTGCTCCGTGCTGTCCGCGCCACCGGGGCGCTTCCCAATCACCTGGTCGATGTAGTGCAAATGCATGCTCGTCGTGCCCCAGGTGCCGCAGATCATGCCGTCCACATCGCCCTTGTGCAGGAGCATGGCGCCGATGAGCGTCAACCGACGCCGCATTTCAATCTTGGCGACCTGCACGGTCATGCCCTTGCGCTCGGTCATGCGGTGGTAGGTCTGCCAAAAATCGCGGTAGCGGGGGTCTTGCTCGACATTCACCACGTCGTAATCGAGCTCTTCTTTCAGGCGCAGGCCAAACTTCTCGACGCGCTGGGCGATCACCGCCGGGCGGCCTATGAGCGTGGGGCGGGCCACGCCTTCGTCCACCACGATCTGGCAGGCGCGCAGCACGCGCTCTTCTTCGCCCTCGGCAAAGGCGATGCGTTTGTTTTTGGCTTTCTTGGCAGCATTGAAGATCGGCTTCATCGTGGTGCCGCTGGCATACACAAAACTTTGCAGCTTCTGGCGGTAGGCCTCCATATCCGCAATCGGGCGCAGCGCCACACCGCTGTCTGCCGCCGCTTTGGCCACCGCCGGCGCGATCTTCATCATCAAGCGCGGGTCGAAGGGTTTGGGGATCAAATATTCGGGGCCAAACGCCAGCTTTTCACCCGCATAGGCGGCTGCCACCACTTCGCTCTGCTCGGCCTGGGCCAACTCGGCAATCGCGTGCACGGCGGCGATTTCCATCTCCACCGTGATGGTCGACGCGCCAGCATCCAGCGCGCCCCGGAAGATGTAGGGGAAACACAGCACGTTGTTGACCTGATTCGGGTAATCGGTGCGGCCCGTGGCGATGATGGCGTCGCTGCGCACGGCATGCACGTCTTCGGGGTTGATCTCGGGGTTGGGGTTGGCCAGTGCCATGATCACCGGGCCCGCCGCCATCTTGGCGACCATTTCTTTTTTCAGGACACCGCCGGCCGACAGCCCCAAAAAGATGTCAGCGCCTTCAATCACCTCGGCCAGCGTGCGCGCCGAGGTTTTCTGCGCAAAGACGATCTTGTCTTCATCCATCAGCTCGGTGCGGCCTTCGTAGACCACGCCGGCCAAGTCGGTCACCCAAATGTGCTCGCGTGGCAGGCCAATTTTGACCAGAAGGCCCAGGCACGCCAGGGCCGCCGCACCCGCGCCCGAGGTGACGAGTTTGACCTTTTTGATGTCTTTGCCGGTGACCTTCAGCCCGTTCAAAATCGCCGCGCCCACGACGATGGCGGTGCCGTGCTGGTCGTCATGGAAGACTGGAATCTTCATGCGTTCACGCAGTTTGCGCTCCACGTAGAAGCAATCCGGCGCCTTGATGTCTTCGAGGTTGATGCCGCCAAAAGTCGGCTCCAGCGAGGCGATGATGTCGACCAGTTTGTCCAGGTCGTGTTTTTCGTTGATTTCGATGTCAAACACATCGATGCCGGCGAACTTCTTGAACAGGACGCCTTTGCCTTCCATCACCGGTTTGGCGGCCAAGGGGCCAATATCGCCCAGGCCCAGCACCGCAGTGCCATTGGTGATCACCGCGACCAGGTTGCCGCGCGCGGTGTATTTGAAGGCATTGTTCGGGTCTTTGACGATCTCTTCACAGGGCGCGGCCACGCCCGGCGAGTAGGCCAAAGCCAGGTCATGCTGGTTGACGAGCTGTTTGGTCGCGGCAATGGCGACTTTGCCGGGCGTCGGGAATTCGTGGTATTCGAGCGCGGCGCGGCGCAACTCGTCTTGTTTTTGGCTGGTGTTTTGGGCTTCTTGGGGCATAGTTTTTCCTCGGCGGATGGGCCATCTGGGCCGATGTGGCCGGCGGTCTCGATACTAGAGGGATTTGTAGGGTGCGGGATTGTAGAGCCGTTTAGGGAGATACCCCTAAGGCTTGGTTCAAGTATGAATCGAGCGGCGGCACCCATGCACCTAGGGTCTATGAAAGCAGCCCAATTGGATGGCGCCAGCAAATTCAAATACTATAAATATAATAGCTTAATAGTTAATAAACGCGTGGCCTAACTGCCAATTATTATCGCAACAAGTGCTGACAGCGCTCAAAAGCGCCCAATCATTCCCAAATTGGGTATGATTGGGATCAATGCGGTGGCATGAATTTCAAGCGCGGGTTTTGAGGCGCGCTTGAAGTGCCTGGCTGCGGCATGCTTCAGCAGCGCAGGCGCGAGTTCTCCGCCTGGAGCCGCGCCGCCAGCAAACGGCGGAATTGCATCAACGCGCTGTCCATGGCCAGAGGCAACATCGGGGCGTCAGGTTGGAGTTGGATGGCCTCGTGCTGCGCGCTGATCATGTCGCGGTCTTCATTGAAGGCGCCGATGAGGCTGTTGAAAATCGACTCGGTCACGGCGGCGGCTGCGGCTTCGTCCAGCCCGCCGCCGCCTTCTGCACCCAGGTAGTGCGACTGCTGGAAAAAATAATGCGTGCTGGTCGCTGTCTCCGGGGTGAGTGTCTGGCAGCTGTGCAACTGCACCGCGCGGCGCAAGTCATCCGGGGCGTCGCTCACCGGGCGTCCGCCCGACCGCATCAGCAAGGTGCCGGGCAGCACAAAATCATAGATGAACCAGCGGTCCAGCGGCTCGTCAAACTTGCGAAAACGCTGGTAAAAA
The DNA here is from genome assembly GCA_031365665.1 of Rhodoferax sp. GTDB lineage: Bacteria > Pseudomonadota > Gammaproteobacteria > Burkholderiales > Burkholderiaceae_C > JANYCG01. Next base: position 22,858 of record JANLYO010000141.1, read on the forward strand.
GGCGGCGCGAGCACCTTGGGCACGTGGCGCGTCACCTTGATGCCGTTTTGCAGGCCATGGGCATCCAGCGCTTTTTCAATTGTGGGCACCGCCTGCGCGATCATGGGTGAGCCGCCCAGTGTGGAGGCATGCACGTAGCTCAGGTGCGAAAAATCCAGCAGGTTGTCGCAGATCAGCAAATACGGCGTGTCGTAATGCATGTAGCCGGGTTTGTTCTGCCAGTCGGGGTGGGCGTTGCTGAAGTTGTCGGGCAAGAGCGCTTCATCCGCCAATTCAGGCGCGCCCATCCAGACAAACACCCAGGCGTTTTTGACTGCCACCGGGTAGGTTTTGACGCGCGCTTTTTCTGGAATGATGGGGATGCCAGGCGCTTCCACGCAGCGGCCCTCGGCGTCGAACTTCAGGCCGTGGTAGCCGCAACGCACGCAGTCGCCCTCGCGTTTGCCTTTGCTCAAGGGCGCAAGACGGTGGCAGCAGCGGTCTTCGAGCGCTTTGACCGAGCCGTCCGCCAACCGGTAGACCAAAATGGGTTCACCCAAGACTGTCCGGTGGAACAGCTCAGGGGAATCAGACGTGGGTATCTCGTGTGACCACGCGACCACATACCAGCAGTCGCGCAGCCAGGCACTGTGGGGCATCGCGGTGCTCATCGCGCCCAGCTTGGGTTCACCCGTAAAGCAGCGACCCGACGACGGGTTATAGGGTCAAGGAATGAAGTTCAGCGTCTCTGGCAAAGGCAGAGAGACCGGCACTTCAAAAATCCCGCCAGGGCCGTCAGGGTCAATCACCAGCGCGCCATGGGTGGCAAAGAAGGTGGCGATCTGCATCTGCGCACCGACCGCGAATTGCCCGGTGATGGGGTTGCCGATATTGGTCAGGAAGGTGTGCGGGTTCTTTGGCACGATGGAAGCGGGGCCGCCTGTTGCCGCAATCGCCAGGTCATTGCGGAAGAACGTGGCCCGATCCGCCAGGTCACCGGCCCGCAAAATGGCCGACGAGGTCGGGTTCGGCACGGTTTGGTCACCCTTGGCAAACTGGATGATCACCGGCTTAGGCTGGTTGCCGTGCAGGGGCGATTTGCGGATGAAGGGCGCGTAAGACACCGGGTTGCCAGTTTGTTGCACCCATTCGTTTCGCTCCAGCAGTTCCTGGATCGCTCCAGAACCCGACACCAGGTTGACCACAGCCGCTTGGTCTCGCAAAGGCATGTTTTCGTAGAAGTTGAACGGGAACGGCAAGGATGCGGTCGGTGCCAGATTCAACAAAGGGGGCTGGCGGAAATACAGCGCCAATCCCGTCAAGCCGCGAAACGCGCCCAGACGCGCCACTTCGGTGATCGAACCACCCGGCACGTTGGGCACACCGGCTTTCACTGCGCCTTCAATACCCAGGAAAATCGTGCCATAAATGCCACCAAACGACTGGCCGGCGTAATAAATGCGGTCTTTGTCCAGATCCACGCTGCCGTCGCCGTCCACATCGATGCCGACCTGAATCTGGCGCACCAGTTGCATCAAGTCCACCACGGTTTGGCGCAGACCATCGCGGCTGCTGATGATCGATACGGGGCCGACGGCGCCGACGCCTTCAGTGGAACCGATGTCGCCATTGCCGTCTTGGTCAAACCCGCGCCCACCTGCGGGCACAACCACCGGCAGCGCTGCAGCGGGGAAGACATTCAGGGTGCCCAAAGCACCGCCGCCATGGCCCACCACGTTGATCGCGATGGTCGCAATGCCTTGTGAGGCAAACACCGAGGCGACCGTCCAAGGCGCGCCGTACATGCTGTCGGTGAAACCGTGGCCAAAAATCGCCACCGGCCAACCGCCTGCGGGGCGCGAGCCCTTGGGCAGGAACAATTCAAACACCAGCTCGGTGGTGCCCAAGGGCTGTGGCTGGCCGAACAGCGTGCCGGTAGCAGGGATGTACTGCGACGCGTTGAGGTAATTGGGCGAGCTGAATTTGCCAAACGCCACGCGATCTACGGAGCCCGCCACCACCTGCAGGGCCGGTGTTGGCACAAACGATGGCGTAAAGGCCGGGGCTGCGCCGGTCTGGCGCACAAACTGGATGCCCGCCAGGCTGGCGACCGGAAACACCGCACGGGTGGCGCCGCTGTTGCCGATCATGAAACTGGCCGGTGCGGGATGTGAGCGCTTGATCTGCCGGTGAATCTTGGCCAGGTCTGCACTGATGCTTTGGGTGGTGAAGAGGCTGGTGGCCACAACACGGTGGCGTTCCGGGCGATGCGAGTGCTCGCTGTCCATCAAAGACTTGCGATAACCCGCCAACTCATGGTCGCGGTCGTCATCTTTGCGGGATTCATTGCGAAACCGCTGGTAATGCACGGCTTCGACCGGGTCGCCCGCCGTATCTTTGACGCCATTGGTCACCACCACGAGGTAGCGCGAATGCTGGTTCAGCAATTCGTTGGATTCAAACACCAGCACTTTGCTCGCCGGGTTCCAGGAGATTTGGTTGATGCCGACCCGCTGGCCAAAGCCGTGTCCGTTCTGCACGTCGCCGAGGTTCACCAGGTAAACCGTGTCGCTGCTGACGGTGGCCAGGTTGATGTCGCCATTGAAGGGGATCGAAATGCGGGGCTGGGTGTTGAAGCCGTCCAGCGTGTTGATGACGTCGATGTCGGCGCAGTCCGAGGGGCGCACGGCGCAATCCGGCTTGGGCAATTTCACGCGTTTTTGCGTGATGTTGCTCCAGTCGGGCTGTGTGAAGCGGTCGCTGGGGAAGGGGCTGGTCGAGGTGCTGGAAAAATCAAACTTGACGCTCACTCCGGCGGCCAGGGCAAGGGAAGGCGCCGCTACGGCGGCTACGGCGGCTGCCATAGCAAGCAGGTGGGCCCCAAATGGCATTTTGATGGTCATGGTCAGGTTCCTGAACGGGGTTTGGACTAGGTCGGGATGCCCAACTTTTATACCATCCAAATGCCGTAATCAATACAGCGAATACCCGCCGTCAATCAAAAACGAGTCTCCGGTGTGATAGCTGGAGGCGGTGCTCATCAAATACACGGCAATGCCGCCAAAGTCAGCCGGCTGGCCCCAGCGGCGCACCGGAATGCGCGGCAAGACGTTTTCCTGAAACTTTGGGTTGGACGTGGCGTTGGCCGTCATGTCGGTTTCAATCCAGCCCGGCAACACGCTGTTGGCGCGGATGCCATGGCGGGCCAATTCCACGGCCAGCCCCCGCACCATCGAGACCATGCCGCCTTTGGTGGCGCCGTAATGCTCCGAGCGCGCCGCGCCATGCAGCGCCGCCAGCGACGCCGTGCCGACCAGCGAGCCGCCGTGCCAGTGGCCGCCCGCTTCGCCAGCCGTTTTGGCGCGGGCCACCATGTGGCTGGCGGCGGCGCGAAAGGTAAAAAACGCACCATCGAGGTTGACACGCATCACCCGGCGCCACTCGTCGGTACCCATTTCCACAAAGGCCTTGCCGCCGCGCCCGCTCACGCCGGCGTTGGCAAAACAGGCGTCGACCTGGCCCATGGCGGCGACCGTGGCAGCGAAGGTGGCGTCCACCGCCGCTTCATCCCCGACGTCGCAAACAAAGGTTTCAATTCGCTGCCCGGTGGCCGCCAGGGAGGTTTTGGCCGCCGCATTTTTGGCCGCATTGGTACCCCAAATGGCCACGTCTGCACCCGCTTCGGCCACTGCTTTAGCGAAACCCAAACCGATGCCGCTGTTGCCGCCGGTGACCAAGGCGACTTGACCACTGAGGTCGAAGGCGTTGTATGACATTTTTGCTCCTGTGTGTTATCCGGGTTTGATGCCCAAGGTGTTGGGCAACTCACCCATGAATTTGGCGTCTTGGGATACGGAGGGCGGGCATCGACACGTCATATGGATTCTCAGGCCGGGATGAAGCCTTTGCGCGCCAGCCACCCGCAGCCCAGGGCCAGCGCCTCGGCAAGTTTGTCGGGCTGGTCAAAATAGTAGTGGCCTGCGCCCTGCACCGTGTGGTGCTCTTTGTCAGCACTGGCCAGGGAGGTAAACACCTCGCGCATGTGGTGCGGCAGGCAGGCGTCGTCTGCCTGGTTTTCGATCAGGCAGGCCGGTATGCTGACGTTTTTGGCGCAGATCAAACCGTCGGCGTTGGAGAGGTCATAGGCAAACTGCGACAACCAACTGCGCAGCGTGCTGAAGCGGGCCAGGCCTGCCGGTGCATCGTTCACCATTCTCGGGTCGCCCATGTAGCAGCCCGGTGACGGCCTGCCGTTCGGGTCGATCGTGGCGTCCAGCCAAGCCGGTTCAGCCATCGTGCCATGCACCACGAAACAGTGCTCGGCTTCACTGCGGCCCGCCTTCCTGGCGTCTTCGAGCGTATTTTGCGCCCAGGCGGTGATGCGGCGGTTGCGGGCAATTTGTGCCGCCCGGTAGCTTGCCAAAAACTTGGGCGTGTAGGGCGCTTGTGCGGGGCTGGCGTCGTCGTAAATATTGAGCGCCGGATCACGCGCCAGCGGACGGGTTTCATCCGTGATGGACGGGTCGAGCCATTCGGTCAGCACCCGCGCCCGGCTGCTGTGCGCGGCCAGCAGCAAAACGCCGTCTGCCTTTGGCAACTTGGCCCCAACCAGATCAAGCGCGTCTCCCGCAGGCGTCTGCGTGATGGACGGCGCTTCTGCCTGCGATTGGTAATACAGCGACAAGGAGCCGCCACCGGACCAGCCCGCCAAAATCACGTTGTCGTATTTCAGTTTTTCGCGCGCGTAACGCACACAGGCACCCAAGTCGAGCAACACCTTTTCCATGATGAGGGCGCTGTCATTACGCGGGTACCGGCTGTTGCAGGTCAGCACATGGATGCCCGCGCGGGCGAAACCCGGCACCATCGGCAGATACTGCGTGCCGCCGATCGGGTGCATGAAAAGCAGAACGGTGTTGGACGGACGGTCTTTGGGCAGCAGGTGATGCACCTCCAGCGCCACGGTGTCGGTGCTCCCGGCGTAGGTTTCCTTGATGCGGGAGTGTTCCTGAAACACCACCAGCAGCGGGCGGCGTTCGTAGGCGTGGGTCATCATCGTTCGTTCCGTCCGCAAGCTTGTGGATCAGGCGGCTTCAGCCGATCTCATTTTCAGGCCACGCCCGGATTTAAGCGCCCGGGTGTCGACCGTCCAGCGCGCCAACTCGTCCAGGGCTTTGGATTTTTCATCGGCCATGATGTCCACGTAATGGGCCGTGCGGGCGGTGATCTCCACCTGAATGCCGTTGGGGTCAAAAAAGTAGATCGACTTGACGAAGCCGTGGTCCAGCGGGCCTTCGCATTTCACGCCCGCAGCGTTGAGCCGCGCTTGGTAGACAGCCAGCGCCGCCAGGCTGCCGGTTTCAATGGCGATGTGGCGGTTGAAGCCGGAGCGGCGCTTGAAATGCTCCTCGGTGGCCGTGTCGGGCGCATCAAAAAACGCCACGAAATTGCCGTCGCCCAGTTCAAAAAACAAATGTAGGTAACGGACTTTTGTGTCGGTGCCGGAGATTTCGTCCAAAGCCAGACCGGCGGCCAGGGGCAGGCCCAAGAGGCCCTGGTAGAAGGCACGGGTTTCTTCAGCATCGCGGCAGCGAAACGCCACGTGGTGGAAGTTTTTCAGCGCTGGCAAGCCGCTTGCCTGGTTCATGGTGTCTCCTCGTACAGCCACCTGGTGAAGTGGTTTTGAATTTCCCGCCCGTACGGCCACATCGTACAACGATCAGAACAGGCTACGGCGCAAGCCTGCTGTTTCACCGAAAGCCAGCCGTAGTCTGAATTGCCTTTGAGGATCCGATGCGCACGCCGATTTGAGCGCGTGGCGCGGAAGATGATTGACTTGCAGGATCACTCGCCGTTTCAGGTGGCGGAGACCTGAAACGGAGTGGTCGGTAGGCGGCGATTTATGCAAATAAATTATCTTAAATAAAATAAAATTACAAAATTCGTAAGTAAGCCACGTATATAATTTATATTATGCTACATTAATTAGTAATAAAAATTAGATAATTTTAATCAAAAAATTATCTAAAATAATTAATAAACGCAATACTCATCATCGAATTTGATAACACGCACATCAAATCTCAATGGCTTCAAAATCGGCCTTGGCTACGCCGCAGTCCGGGCAAGCCCAGTCGGCAGGCACGTCGGCCCAGGCCGTGCCTGCCTTGATGCCGTCTTCCGGCCGGCCGGAGGCTTCGTCGTAAATGAAACCGCAAACGATACAGACAAAAGTTTTCATGGTGATCTTCTCTTCAAATAGGGGGTGATGGATGTCAAACGTCCGGGGCCAGGGTCACTTTGGCCAACTGCGCTTTGTCGTGGTTGGCGTGGCGCTCTTCCACCCGGGCCAGGGCGGCAAAACGCTTCTGCGCCTTCTCCAGTGTGGCCCTGAATTGTGCCGCATGCAGTTTGGATTCGGCGATCTGCTCGTCCATTTCCGCTACGGCTGCCGCGTTGCCCTCGGCCTCTGCGGTTTTGCGAAATAGCGGTACTCGATGTGCGCCGTCGGCTCGCCCGCGAAGGCAGGTTCAAGGTGGGCAATGGTTTTGATCTTGGGGCGTGCGGCCGGACGCCCGGATCCCATCAAACACCGTGTCGATGATCTGCGCGGCAAACAAAGGGGAGAGCGGCTGATGGCCTGCCAGCAGCCTAAAAAACAGCGGGCCGTAGACCATGTCCAGCACGGTTTCAATCTGCGTCTTCACTGCCAGCTCACCGCGCTCTACAGCCCGCTCAATCAAGTGGCGGCCCGCCTCTCGGCTCTTGAGCATGATCTGGTTGCGAAAGGCTTTGGCCAACTCGCTTTCGGGGTCGGCCGAGGCCATGGTCAGGGTGATCTGCCGCCCGCGGTGCGTAGCCAGTGCGGCCATCACTGCCGCCAGATGCGCCTTGAAGGCCGCGCGCGCCGACGGCGGGACAGGCTCGGCCCGCTCGGCTTCGGGCCGCGCGATAAAGGCGGCCATGGCCAGCTCTTGCGCGTTGGTCCACGAGCGGTAAAGCGTCGGCTTGCCCACCCCGGCTTCAGTGGCCACCCGCTCCATGGTCAAGCGCCCTAGGCCCTCGTCCATCAAGATGCGGTAGGCCGTGTCCAGGATCAACTGGCGCACCGTCGGGTCGGGGGGGCGGCCGGGCTTCTTTCTGGCTGGCGCTTCTGTGATAGGTGGTGGGTTCAATGGAAAAGGGGATTTGTTGAAAAAGCATTTGACTAATTACGGAACGTAGCGTAACATAAATATCTCAATTCTACGGAGAAAGCAATGCCAAGTCCATCCAAACCGACCGAATCGGCAGCCGCAAAAGCGACGACGAATGTCACGGCCAAACTTGACGCCGCCGGCCAGTCGTTTGCCGCCCAGCAGCTTTGCCCTTACCTGGCGGTGAAGGGCGCCAAAGCGGCGATTGATTTTTATGTCCGCGCTTTTGGTGCCACGGTGGAGTTCATGTTGATCGACCCCGCGGACGGGCGTGTGGGCCACTCCGAACTGCGGTTTGGTGCGACGCAGCTTTACCTCGCCGACGAGTACCCGGATTTTGGCGCGGTCAGCCCCGACACCCTCGGCGGCTCGCCCGTCAAATTTCACCTGGAGGTCGCCGACGCCGACGCATTCACAGCACACGCCGTCAAGCAAGGCGCGACGGTGTTGCGTCCGGTGAAGCTGGAGTTTTACGGCAGCCGAAGTGGCCTGGTGGCCGACCCGTTTGGGTATAGCTGGTTCATCTCCAGCAAAGTCGAAGAGGTCGACCCGAAAGAAATGCAAAGGCGCTGGGACGCGATGTCTGCCTCAGCGTGAGTGAGTGCCTACAAGCGCAGAAACCACTTCAGGCTACGGTGGTGGAAGCGCCAGGGAAACCCCAGCCGCCTTGACCACCGCCGCATAACGCGCCGTTTCCGCGTTCACGAATGCGCCAAACCCCTCGGGGCCGAGCGTCGAGACCTCATTGCTGCCCAACAGCGCCAGCTTCTCGCGCAACTCGGGCAGCGCCATCACGCGGTTGATCTCGGCATTGAGCCGTTGCACCACGTCAGCGGGCGTTTTAGCGGGAGCAAAAAGCCCAAACCAACCGGTTACCTCGAAACCCGCCACGCCCTGCTCCTGCACGGTAGGCAAATCCGGCAAAACGCTGGATCGCCGCTGGCCAGTTTGTGCGATCAGGCGGAGTTTGCCGTCTTTGACGAAGGGCGCCACGGCCAAGGCACTGTTGAACATCAGGTTCACTTGGCCGCCAGCCAAATCGGTGAGCGCCGGCGCCGCGCCCCGGTAGGGCACGTGCAGCATTTTGATGTGGGCCATCTGGCTGAGCATTTCACCGGCCAAATGCAGGGTGTTGCCAATGCCCGCTGAGGCGTAACTCACGGTGCCTGGGTTCTTGCGGGCGTAGTCGATCAACTCCTGCACCGAGCGCACCGGCAGCGACGCGTGTAGGGCGATAACCATGGGGCCGGGCGGAACGATTTGCGCCACGGGTGTGAAATCACGCGCCGTGTCGTAGGGCAATTTGGGGTACAGAGAGGCGTTGCTGGCATGCGCCGCGCTGGCGAACAAAAACGTGTGACCGTCGGTTGATTTCGCGACAAAGTCGGTGGCGATGATGCCGTTGGCGCCGGGTTTGGCGTCCACAATGACCGGCTGGCCCAGGGCCGCCGCCAGCCGCTCGGCCATCAGGCGGGCCACCACGTCCGAGGTGCCGCCGGGCGGGAAGGGAATGACGATGCGCACCGTGCGCTCGGGCCAGCTGACAGCGTGCGACAGCGCCGTATAGGCCAACACTGCGCCAGCCAGTGACGCCTGGCAGACGCTGCGGCGGGAAAGCTTGGCGGAGATTGGCATGGCGCTGGGCCCGCTTCAGTGCGTCGCCAATGACGCGGCGATGGCTGGGTCAAACACCCCATCCACCAAAATGAACAACATCCGGCACACCTTGCCAGAGCGGTTCGCCCACGCGTGGTTGGTGCCGCGCTGGATGACGACACTGCCGACCTTGAGCTCGACCTCCGAGTCGTCCAGCACCAGTGTGAGCTCGCCTTCAATGACGATGCCGTAATCGACCGTTTGGGTGCGGTGCATCAGGGGGTGCGGCGAATTGGCTTGGGCGGTGGAGGCCGCTTGATCGCCAATTTGTGCAAACGCGTCTTTCACGCCGGCCGAGCCTTTGGCCAAAAAATCAGCCGTGTCAGGCGGAATATCAACAAAACGGATGCGGGTGCCAAGTTTGGGCGGCGGCAACATGAGAGGGCCGGTGCTCGGGTCGGGGCCGTTGTCCACCATGGCGGGCGTGGCGTCCGTGGTCCACACCTCATGGAAGATGGTGCCCGGAATGCCTTTGATTTCTGCGACCGTGGACAAGGGGCCGTTGCTGCTGACAATGGCTTTGCCTGCGGCATCGTGGCCAGTGACGACGCGGTGAATGGGTGGGAAACTCATGTTGCTGCTCCTTGGGTTTGAAATGCGCGCTGATCAACGGCATCAGGTGGTGGGCACGGGCATGTCCTGTTTTGAAAACAGCATGGATGACCGGGCTTCGGGCGGAATCGGCGGCAGCGCTGCATCCCATTGTTCCCAAGCCTGGCGCAGGGTGTCCAGCCGCTCCGGATGGCGTTTGGCCAGATTGGCGCGTTCGCGCGCGTCTGTATTCAGGTCAAATAGGTAGTCTATGCCGTCCACCCGCAGGTACTTCTGGCCAGCGCGGATCAGGGCGCGCTGTTCGCGGTGTTTCATGCGCCAGGCCAGGTCGCCGGGGCGCTGCCAGGCCGGGTTTTTGAAGACAGCTTGTAAATCAACGCCGTCCAGCGGGCAGGACGGGTCGGCCTGCACGCCGGCGGTCGCCAGCATCGTCGCCGTCCAGTCCATCGTCAGGCTGGGGCAGGCGCTCACGCTGCCGGGCTGGATGCGGGCTGGCCAGCGCGCCAGCAGCGGCACACGGATGCCGCCTTCGAGCAGGTCCATTTTCTGGCCCACAAAGGGCCAGTTGTTGGAGAAACGCTCGCCGCCGTTGTCGCTGGTGAAAACGATCAAGGTGTTGTCAGCCAGCCCTTTTTTCTCAAGTGCGTCCAGCAGCCAGCCAATGCCTTCGTCCATGTGGTGGATCATGCGTTGGTAGGTGGCCAGCGAGCCGCCGTCCAGATGGGCGCCATTGTTGAAGGTGCGTTTGGACTCCTCGGCGTCGTCGCGCGTCAGCCAGGGCCAGTGCGGGGCGCTGTAATGCAGGCTGAGCAAAAACGGCTTGTCGCCACTTTGCCGGCTCACAAAATCAACCGACCGATGGCTCAGCAGGTCGGTCATGTAGCCCTCGACCTCCACCGGGGTTTCGTTGTCCCACAAATCCTTGGCGCCGCGCGGGCCGGTATGGGCAAAATAGTCTGCTCCGCCCGAGTGGAAGCCAAAATATTCCTGGTAACCTGATTTGCGCGGTCCGAAATAGGGTGGGTAACCCAGATGCCATTTGCCAATCAATGCCGTGTTGTAACCCGCCTTGCAGAGCAGGGATGGCAGCGTGGGATGTTCAGGCGGAAGGCCAATGATTTTGTCGCCATGCGCTGCTGCGATGGGTTCTTCGGCCCCGCCACGAAGCCGGTACTGCCAGCGGCCCGTGATCAGCGCAAAGCGGGTAGGTGAACACACCGCCGAGTTGGCGTAGCCGTGGGTGAAGTGCATGCCTTGCGCCGCCATTTTGTCCAGAACCGGCGACACGTTGGCCGCTCGATTCAGCGCATCACGGGCACCTGTGCAGCCGAGGTCGGCGTAACCCAGGTCGTCGGCCAGGATGTAGATGAGGTTGGGTCGGGTGCTTGGGGCCGTCACTGTTCCTACTCCAGTTTCAGGTTGACGCGTTTGGCGGTGTCCGCCCAGCGCAGGGTGATCTGATCCAGCTCCTTCTGCGCAAATTGGGTTGTCGTGCCTTCGAGTTGGGTGCCGTTCAGAAGCATGGCATTGCGAACCTCAGGGGCTTTGATGGACTCTTCAAGCGCTTTAGAGAACTTGTCCAAAATGTCCAGGGGCACTTGGCGTGACGCAAAAATGGTGAGCCAAAATGTGGCGTCGATGCCGGGAAACCCTTGTTCAGCCACGGTAGGTAAATCGGGCGCCAAAGGTGAGCGTGCTTTGCTCGAAGTTGCCAGTGCCACCAACCGGCCCGCCTTGACAAATTCGTTCACCGCAGCTCCCACAAGAAAGCCGCAATCCACCTGCCCACCAATCATGTCAGTTACCGCCGGTTGTGGCCCGCGGTAAGGCACGTGGGTCATGCTGATTTTGGCATCGGCCAACAGCATTTCCATCGTCAGGTGGCCGGGAGAACCCGCGCCACCGCTGGCATAACTCATGGGCCTGGTCTTTGCTTTGGCGATCAATTCGGGCACGGTCTTCACCCCAACACCGGGGTTGCAGGTCAGCACCTGCGAGAAACTGCCGATCAGGTTGACGGGCATCAAATCCGCAACGTTGAAGCCGACGTTCTTGTAGATCAGCGGGTTGATGGTGAGAATCGATTCTGTGCCGACCAGCCAGGTATAACCATCCGCGCCAGTGCGCAGCAGCTCACTGGCTGCTAGGTTGCCGCCGGCGCCTGGTTTGTGTTCCAGCAGCACCGGCTGGCCCAAGCGTTTCGACAGTTCCTGGGTGATGGCCCGCACCACCTGGTCTGGCCCGCCGCCTGGCGCGTGCGCTGCAACGACGCGAATTGGCTTGTTCGGCCAGGTCTGTGCCAGGGCGCTGGCCGCCATCAGGCAAGTGGCCAAGGCAAGACCTGCCAGACAGGCGAGACCCGGTTTACGGCGGAAATGGGTTGGTTGATTCATGGTGCGTCTCCGTTGCGTTCAGCGACTCTGTCGCGGGTGTAAAGCTCGGTCCATTTCAGACTGCTCAGGTTGGTGACTTGCCAAGGGTCATAGGGCTTGCGTTCAGTGGACATGCGCCGCCCGCCCTGGTAAACGGCGGCGATGGCTTCGCGCTTCAACAGCAGATCGACATCGCCCAGCGGGTCGCCGTTGATGAACAGAAAGTCCGCGTGCCGTCCGACCTCGATCGCACCCACCTGCGCGGCCTGCGGCGTTCCAGGGCGGCCCCGTGGCATCAACCGCGCGCCCACTGACGTGGCGGCGCGCAAAGCCTGCGCAGGCGTAAAACCCAGCCAGTCCACCAGAATGCCGATTTCGCGGGCATGCCACTCGCCATAGGGGGTGACGGCGAACCCTGCATCACTGCCGGTCATGAAGGGCACGCCCTTTTCACGGGCGCGGTTCAGGTTGCGTTTGGCGACCTCGATCACCCGCTGTTGCATGGCCAGGTAGCCGGATTGCACCGAGGGCTCGTGCGGCAGGCAAAACTCGACGTTGTTGCGCAAAAAAGTCAAAGTTGGGGCCAGGGCGCTGCCGCTGGCGAGCATCGCATCCCAACATTCATCGTCGCCAAAAAAGGCATGGAAGATCACGTCTACCCCCGCCCGGGCCGTGTACAACACGGCTTCGCGTCCGTAGGCGTGTGCGGCGACCTTCACGCCAAGGCGATGGGCCTCGGTAACCATCGCGCTGATTTCTTCTTGGGTGAAAGCGGCAATGTGGGTGCCGTCTTCGCGGAAGTGGGTGCCGTCCATGGCGATTTTGACCAGGTTGGCCCCCGCCTTGGCCTGGCGGCGCACCTCCTCGATCTGTGTGTCATGTGTGGTGCAGAGGCGGCCGGTGAAGTAATCGGGCGTGCCCACGTGTTCGGGGAACCAGTCGTTCAGGCTGTGGCGGTTGGCGATCACGTTGCTGCTGGCGGCGATGCGTGGGCCGTCAAACAGGCCTGCGCGGATCGCGTCACGCACGGCGATGCTGCTGTTGCCTGCGTCCCCCGGCACAACGATGCTGGTGTAACCCGCCGCCAGCACGTGTTGCGCAAAAAACAGGCTGCGCAGCGCACGAAATTCCGGTGTGACCCACAAATCCACGTCTTCCTCGCTGCGGGCGTTGCCAAAGACCAGGTGGGTATGCACGTCGATCAGGCCGGGCATGACAAAGTGGTCGCCCGCGTCGATCTCGGTGTCACCCGTTTGCGGCGCGGGTGCTTCATGTTGCGGACCGACAAAGCTGAACTGGCCACCTTCAACCACCAGGGTTTGGTTCAGCAAAACGTTGTCGTCCAGCCCTGTGAACAGGCGCTGGCAGTGGATGATTTGACGTGACATGCGAGCGTGTTCAGGGTCAGAGTTACGTGCCAAAGAAAGTGCCAAAGTAAGGGCTCAGGCTCGGGTGGCTTGCACCACCTGCTGCTCAATCACGCCAAACGGCCCGGCAGCGCCATCCGGATGCTGGGCCTGCATACGGATGCGGTCGCCAAATTTCATGAACTCCGTTTTCGCGCCACCTTGGTCGATCATCTCGATCACGCGGCGCTCGGCGATGCAGGACGAACCGGCGGAGCGGCTGACATTCGAAACCGTGCCCGAGCCAACAATGCAGCCAACAGTCAGCTTGCGAGTCCGCGCAGCATGGGCGATCAGCTCGCCAAAATGGAAGTGCATTTCGCGGCCATTGGCTTCGCCGAAGCGCTGCCCGTTGTAGTCGCAACGCAGGTTCAGATGGACACGGCCACCTTTCCAAGCATCGCCCAGTTCATCGGGGGTGACAGCCACGGGGGCAAACGCAGTGGAGGGTTTGGCTTGCAGAAAGCCAAAGCCGGTTTTCATTTCGTGCGGGCCCAGCGCGCGCAGGCTCCAGTCGTTGATCTGCACCAGGAGGCGCACGCAGCGCAAAGCCGCGTCTGGCGTGATCGCCATTGGTACTGGCCCGACGACCACACCAAATTCGCCTTCAAAATCGATGCCATCAGCCTCGGTGGTCATGGGGGAATCGGCATGCGGGCCGAGAAAATCGTCGCTGGCACCCTGGTACATCATGGGCACACTGTCCATCAGCGGGTTGCCTGGTGAATTGAAAGCCCTGTCCATCAAGCGGCCATGGTTCAAAAAAGCCGAGCCATCCAGCCACTGCGGGCTGCGCGGCAGCGGCGCCAGGTAATGCGTCGGGTCGAAGGCAAACGCCTGCGGGATGCCGCCTGCGTTCAGGGCTTCGTAGCACTGCTGCAGACGGGGCTGCAACACGTCCCAGGTTTGCAGGGCCGTGATGAGGTTGGGCGCAATGTCGCTGGCATCCGTGGCGGTCTGCAGGTCGCGCGAGACGACGAGCAATTGGCCGTCCAGGGAGCCGTTGTTCAAGCTGGCGAATTTCATGCTGTGCTCATTTTTGAAAATGCGAAATAAAGCGGGGGGGGTCAGTTCCGCAGGGCCTGTTCAACCAGTTGTGCAACCGAGCCATCATGGCGAAAGCCCAGGCGTTCGGCTGAAGGCGTGTGCAGCGGAGGGTATTGGGCAAACAGGCGCTCAATCAACGGGTCGGGCGCGTAAGTGACGAGGGCTCTACGGTCCGGACCGAAGCGGGCGGCCAAGGCATCGACGACCTGCGCCACGGTCAAATGCAAGGCGGGCATTTGGTAGCAGCGCTGCGGATTGAGGGCGCCGGGCTCAAGCCGGGCGGCCTGCACCAGATTGCCAACGCAGGCATGGGCTGAAATCCACCACGCGATGCCGGCGGGTGACACTGGCACGGTGATGGGTTCACCGGCAGCCAGCTTCCAGAACAGCTGGCTCATGAAGGCTGACATCAAACCTGCACCTGAACCAGGCCGCGCCACCACACCCGGCAGACGCAAGGAGCAGCCCTGTACCCAGCATTTGCGGGTGGCATCGGCCACCAGGTACTCACAGGCTAATTTGTGCGCGCCATAACTCAGTGCGGGTGCCGGCAAGGTTGTCTCGTCAACCACAGCCGACAACTTTTCACCATAGACCGCCACCGTGCTGGCAAAGACAAAGCGGGGTGCCACACCCGCCAGATCAGCCTGGCCGCGCAGGTCTTCCAGCAGGCCGACTGTCGCATCCAGGTTGATGCTGCGGCCCAGCGCGTAATTTTTCTCGGCAGCACCGCCCGGCACGCTGGCCAGATGAAATACAAGATCCACCGGCCTCGCGTAGGCGCTGGCGCGCACAGCCGCATCTGCAATGCTGCCCGCCACCTGCCGCACGCGGGCGTCCAGGTGTGGCTGGTCAAACGCCAGGTCGATCAAGGTCAAATGGCTGATGGTTTGACTCTCCAGCCCGTTTCGCAATAACAGTCTTGTCAGGACCTGGCCGACAAAGCCGTTGGCACCTGTGACGACGACGTGGGTCATTGGCTGTACCGGCGTGCCACAGGGCCCTGCAGCCTACTTTGCCGCACGCGCAAAAAGGCTTGACGCGACCACGCCCACAATGATCACCGTGACGGCCATCGCCGGATAGCCAATTTGCTGCACTAACACGCCGCCCAAAATAGGGCCGACGGCGGCGCCAATCATCAGTGTGGCGGCGGTGGCCGCAACGGCCCGTCCGCTGGGGTCCAGTTTTGCCAGCAGGCCAAAGGCAAAAGTGTGCGTGAAAATCATCACGGCAATAAAAATGGTGGCCGCAAACGCATAACTCCAAAATGTGCCAATAAAGACAATCAGGCAGGTCAAAACGGCTTGCAAAATCGGTCCGGCAATTGTCACACTGCGAGCCGACAGACGCGTTTGCAGCACCCCGGCGAGGATCGGGGGCAGCAAATTGACAAAGCCCAGCGCAATCAGGACGGCCGTCACTTTGTCACCATAACCCCGGTCGAAACCGATGCGCTCGACAAAACTGAACACCATGGCCTGGTTGAGCGCCATCAGCATGACGCCAAAAATGACCAGCCAGGTTTCACGCGAAAGCGGTGCAGCCTGTGCGGCCCCATCAGATTGCGCTGCTGCCAATTGCGGGAATCCCAGAGCGCAGGCCACCGTTGCGAGTGCCATGATGGCGGCAAACATCACAAACAAACCGGTACCGCCGGTTTTAGGAATGACCTCCTGCGAGCCCCCCAAAAAGAAGATGGCAGACACGCTCAAGCCCAGCCCCACAATCGCAAACAACCGGTGCGGATTCGGGCTGCGGCCAATCGTGCCGTGGGTGAAAGAAAGCGCTGCGCCCGCCGCCAACCCGGCCACGGCATGCAAGACCGCCATCGCGGCGAAATCGCGGGTTTGGGTCAAGCCCAAAAAGGCCAGGCACGCAACCCCATAACCGACGCTTGAAAACAGCCTGGCCGAAAACCGGGTGAACCGCGAGGCGAAAAACACACTCGCTACCACTGCGCCCAGCAGATACAGCGTCACCATGCCACCGGCTTGCTGAGGGCTGAATTTGTATTGCCCGATCAGTGCAGCACCCACCCAAACCGGCAGGGCCACCATGTCAATCATGCCGGCGATATGCGCCAGCAAGAGAACCATCCGACCTTTGAATCCATCGACTGTTGTCATGCGGTTGTCTCCTTATTGATGAGGTTTAAATGGGTGCACCGAGCGCCATCAGCGAGGTTTGCATGATGCGCGCCTGCTCTTCCTTGTCGCCGCCGGAGACTTCCAGCTCACCCAGGCGCAAAGAGTTTTCAACCACCATGCGGCAACGCTCCCAGCGCCGGTTCTGGAAGGCCTCCAGTGCGGAAGCAACACTGCCGGCGTTCTTCAACTCGTCAGCCAGCACAATCGCATCTTCAATGCCAATGCAGGCGCCGGAGGCCAGGTGCGGTGTCGTCGCGTGGACAGCATCGCCAATCAGCACCACGCGGCCCCGATGCCAGGGTTTGGGCAATAACAGGCCTTCCAGCGGTCGGTAGACAATTTCGGATCTTTCAGTAATTTGCGCTTTGATGGCCTGTACGGCAGGCGCTGGAAAGCGGGCCAGCAAGCCCGCCAAAATCGTCGGGAAATCCGCCGGATCGAGCCGGTCGTTGTTGGGCCGGTCTTCGGTGACAAACATGTACATCTCGGTTTTTGACACCGGATTCACACCAATCTTGATTTTGGGCATGCCCATCCACATGGTGGGGCGCTGGATTTCGGGCGGGCGCGGCAGCACCATGCGCCAGACGCACTGGCCGGTGTAGCGGGGCTTGGGCGCGTTGGGGAAAATGGCTTCGCGCAGTTTGGAATACAGGCCATCGGCGCCAATCACCAGGTCATAACGCTGGCGCTGGCCATCGGTGAAGGTCACGTCCACACCGGCAGCATCCTGCTGGATGGCACTGAAGGTGCAGCCCAGGCGCACATTCACCTGTGCAGCGCGGGTGGCGTCGGCGAGTATTCTGGCCAGCACCGGGCGCATGATGGCGCCGCCGCCGGGCAGGTCCGGCCCGGCCAGGCGTGGCGTCGGCAACTGGGCGACCTCCATGCCGGGCGGCGCGCAAAGTGA
>JANLYO010000205.1:0-15043 GCA_031365665.1 Rhodoferax sp.
GGCAGCCGCACCCGCCTCGAATCGGGCGATGCCGATCTGGCCATCGGCTTTATCCCGGATCTGGAAGGCGGCTTCTACCAACAGGCGCTGTTTTCCCAGGATTTCGTGTGCCTGGCCGCGCGTGACCACCCGCGCATCCAGGGCAAGATCAGCCGCAAGGCCTTCGCGAACGAAGCGCATATCGCGATCACGGCCTCGGGCACCGGGCATTCCATCGTGGACAAGATCGTGGCCAAACACCACGTCGAGCGGCGTGCGGTGCTGCGGGTGCCGAGTTTTCTGGGCGTCGCGCGCATCGTGGCAGAGTCCGAGTTCCTGGTGATCGTGCCGCGGCGCTTGGGTGAAGCCTTAGCCTCGCAGGAAAAAGTGCAGGTGTTAGAGCCGCCGCTGCCGCTGCCGTCCTATAAGGTCAAGCAGCATTGGCACGAACGTTTCAATGCCGACCCTGGCAACATCTGGCTGCGCCGAACCATGATGGAATTGTTTTCCGATCAGGCCATGGCTTGAGCCGAAGCATGTCGTGGGCCTGGCGCAGCCACGTTCAAAGTTTTAGCTCAATCTCCCTAGGGTAACTACTATTTCAGGAACCGGTTGATCGTTTAAAATTAGTTATTCTTTATAACTTAATAGACCATGGGCTACCGGCCCAAAGATCAAGGCTGCCCAGATGTCCCATTACCCCGTCCAAGCTACTTTGGAAGACGTTTCGGTCGAACACCGGGGCGCTATTTCCATCATCCGGCTGACCCGCCCCAAAAAGCGCAATGCCATCAGCGATGGCGTGATGGCTGCCATCGGCCAACGTTTTGACGAGTTGCCCGACTCCACCAAGGCCGTGGTGATCGACGGGGAAGGCGAGCATTTTTGCGCGGGGCTGGATTTGAGCAGTCTCAAAGAGATGGATGCCGTTGACGGCGTACACCACTCGCGCTCCTGGCACAAGGTGCTCACCGCCATTGAATTCGGTCGCGTTCCCATCGTTGCCGCCATGCATGGGGCGGTAGTCGGCGGCGGGCTGGAGTTGGCCACTTCGTGCCACATCCGCGTGGCCGACGAGACCACCTTCTTCGCGCTGCCCGAAGGCTCGCGTGGCATCTTTGTGGGTGGTGGCGGCTCGGTGCGCATCACCAAACTGGTGGGCGCCCAGACCGTGATGGACATGATGATGACGGGCCGCGTCTACAAGGCCGCCGAAGGCGTCGCCAAAGGCTTCGCGCAGTATCTGGTGCCTGCAGGCGGCGCGCTGGCCAAAGCCATTGAACTGGCCGAGCGCATCGCCCAGAATGCGCCCATGACCAATTACGCGCTGATGCACGCGTTGCCACGTATCGCCGAGCAGACCGCCGACCACGGCTTCATGATGGAGTCGCTGATGTCGTCGGTGGTGCAGTCCGCCCCCGAAGCCAAGGCCCGCGTGCGGGCCTTTCTGGACGGCACCGGCCCCAAGGTCAAACCCACCGGCATAGGCAACTGACATGAGCACACCCGCAAGCTTCCGCCCTTTCACTTTTGGCGTCACGCGCGCCCAGGTGCGCGATGCCGGTGGCACAACTTACCTGAACGCCGAACAGCCACTGCAGCCCTACGCGCACCGCATGACCGACCGGCTAGTGCACTGGGCTAGGGTGGCGCCAGACCGGGCCGTGTATGCCCGGCGCGACGCGGCCCTCGGTGGCGACTGGAAGCACTTGAGCTTCCGCCAAGCCCTGGACGCCGCACGCAGCATCGGCCAGGCGCTGCTGGACCGCGGCCTCAATGCCGAGCGCCCGCTGGCCATCCTGAGTGAAAACAGCCTGGAGCACGCCATGCTCGCGCTGGGCGCGATGTACGTAGGCGTGCCCTACTGCGCCGTCTCGCCGGCCTATTCGCTGGTGAGCCAGGACTTCGACAAACTGCGCCATGTGCTCGAAACGCTGACGCCCGGCCTGGTGTACGCGCCCGACTGGTCGCGCTACGGACGCGCCATTGAAACCGTGGTGCCCAAAGACACTGAGGTGGTCATCAATTCGATAGCGGGTGATGCAGTTCCCACGAGAGCCACCACCCGTTTTGACGCACTGATCTCTACGCAAGCCACCGCCGCGGCCGATGCGGCCATGCAGGCTACCGGGCCCGACACCATCGTCAAGTTCCTGTTCACCAGCGGCTCGACCAAGCTGCCCAAGGCCGTCATCAACACGCAGCGCATGATCTGCGCCAACCAACAGCAGATGCGGCAGTCCATGCCTGCGGTCAACGAGCTGCCGCTGGTGCTGGTGGACTGGATGCCGTGGAACCACACGGCCGGCGGCAACCACAACTTCTACATGGTGGTGCACAACGGCGGCACCCTGTACATCGACGACGGCAAACCCACACCTGCGCTGCTCAAGGAAACCCTGCGCAACCTCAGTGAGGTCGCGCCGACCTGGTACTTCAACGTGCCGGTCGGCTTTGAGGCCATCGCCAACGCCATGCAGACCGACGCCGTACTGCGCCGCAACTTCCTCAGCCGCGTCAAGCAGCTTTTCTATGCGGGCGCCTCGCTGGCCCAGCCGATCTGGGACAGCCTGTATGAATCCGCCGAAAAGGAGTTTGGCGAGCGCGTCGTGATGACCGCCGGGCTGGGGATGACCGAGTCCGGTCCCTTCGGCCTGTTTGTCACCACGCCGCACTCAAAGGCCGGTGACCTAGGCCTGCCCGCCCCTGCCATGGAACTCAAGCTCGTGCCCATGGGCGACAAGGTCGAGGTGCGTTACCGCGGCCCCAACATCACCCCCGGTTACTGGCGCAACGACGAGGCGACCAGGGAGTCGTACGACGACGAAGGTTTCTTCTGCACCGGCGACGCGGTGAAGTGGATTGACGATGCCGACATCCACCAGGGCCTGCGCTTCGACGGCCGCATCGCCGAAGATTTCAAGCTCAACACCGGCACCTTTGTCAGCGTCGGCCCCATGCGCGCCAAAATCATCGGCATCGGTGCGCCCTACGTGCAGGACGCCGTGATTACCGGGCTCGACCTGAAAGAAGTCGGTGCCATGTTGTTCCCGACGGCGCAGATGCGCGACCTGAGCGGCCTGGGGGCCGAGGCCAGCCTGACCGAAGTAGTGGCGTCCAAACCCGTGGCGGACTGGCTGCAGGAACTGCTCACCATTCTGGCCAAAACATCAACGGGCAGCGCCACCCGGGTCGCGCGCGCCATCATCCTCACCGAACCGCCGTCCATTGACAGGGGTGAAGTGACCGACAAAGGCTCCATCAACCAGCGGGCCGTGCTGAAACACCGTGCCGCACTGGTGGCGGCGCTGCATGATGGGACGGCGCCCAAGCTCGCCCGCCCCCAATGAAACAACCCATGAGGACGGGTAAACACTGTACGCAACCTAGCCCCGCCTGTCCTATCGTAGCCACGCTCGGGCGTTAAAGCAGAAGAATTCCGCATCCCACACTTCCAATCAGGAGAATCTAGATGAAACGTCGCGAATTTGCCCAGGCCGGCCTCAGTACCGCTGTTTTGAGCGCCCTGGGCGCTAGCCCCGCCTTGGCCCAGTCCAGCCTGCCGCTGGAACAGGTGAAAATTTTCTTCGGTTTCCCGGCCGGAAGTTCGGGTGACATCGTGGCCCGCCGGGTGGGCGACAAACTCGCGGGCAGCAGCTACACCAAAAATGGCGCCGTGGTGGAAAACAAACCCGGCGCGGGCGGCCGCATTGCGCTGGATGTGCTCAAGCCCATGCCGGCCGACGGCTCGCACCTCGCGCTTACGCCCTATTCGATGCTGTCTTTGTACCCGCACGTCTATACCAAGCTCGGCTACGACGCGTTCAAGGATTTTGTGCCCGTTTCGATGGCGGCCATCATGCAGCACGGGCTCGCCGTGGGCCCCATGGTGCCCGCCAGCGTGACTGACGTGAAGGGCTTCCTGGCCTGGTGCAAAGCCAACACGAAAGACGCCAACTATGGCTCGCCGGGCGCCGGCTCCACACCGCACTTCATTGGCGCCCTCTTGGGCCTGAACAGCAACATCGACCTCAAACACGTGCCCTACCGTGGCTCCGTGCCCGGCGTCACTGACGTTGTCGGCGGCCAGATCGCCGGCATGGTCACCCCGCACGGCGACTTCATTGCCAACCACAAGGCCGGCAAATTGCGCATCCTGGCCACCTCGGGCAACAAACGTTCACCCTTTGTGCCGGAAGTGGCGACCTTCACCGAACAGGGCTTTCCGGAGCTCTCCGTGGACGAATGGTTCTCTTTCTATGCCCCGGCCGGCACGCCCGCCCACGTGGTGGCCGCCGCCAACGCCGCCATCAACAACGCGCTGAAGGACAAAGGCGTGATTGACAGCCTGGCGCTGGTCGGCCTGATCGCCCAGGGTTCAACAGCGGCTGAGCTGGCCGCCAGCCAGAAACAGCAATACGAGCGCTGGGGCCCGCTGATCAAGCGCATTGGCTTCACCGCCGAGTCTTGATTCGCCTCTTCGCGCAGCCGATTTCCAACCCTTTCCCACTCAACACTTCAGGAGACCTCCATGACCACTCGCCGCCAGTTCACCCAGGCCGCCGCAGGCGCTACTATTTTGGGAGCTTTCGGTGCACAACCGGCGGGAGCCCAAGGCATGATTGACACATTGCGCATCATCGTGGGTTTCCCGCCCGGCGGCACCACCGACGCTTTTGCGCGGCGCATGGCTGAAAAGCTGCGCGGCGTCTATGCGACCAATGTGGTGGTGGACAATAAACCCGGCGCGGGCGGCCAGGTCGGTGTCATCACCGTACGTGACGCGCCCGCCGACGGCTCGGCGATGCTGTTCACGCCCGGCTCGATGATCACCATCTATCCGCACACTTACCCCAAGCTGCAATACAAGCCGTCTGACGTGTTGCCGATCAGCACGGGCATCTACACCGCCTTTGGTTTGGGCGTCGGGCCAGCCGTTCCTGCGTCGGTGACTGACCTCAAAACCCTGGTTGCCTGGCTCAAGGCCAACCCCGCCATGGCCAACTATGGCACCCCCGGCGCGGGCTCCATGCCGCACATGGTGGGCGCGCTGCTCGACAAGGCCGCCGGCCTGGACATGAAACAAATCGCCTACCGCGGTTCCGGCCCGGCCATCATTGAGTTGCTCGGCGGCCAGTTGCCCATGTTCACCTCGCCCATCGGCGACTACCTGCAGCACCTGCCCAGCGGCAAACTTCGCCTGCTGGCCGTCACAGGCAAACAGCGCTCCAAGTTTGCGCCGAATGTGCCCACCTACGCCGAGCAGGGCTTCCCCGAGCTCACGATGGAGGAATGGTTTGGCTTCTTCATGCCGGCGCGTACGCCGGTGGCGATTGCCACGCGCATGAACGACGCGCTTAAATCACTGATACCCGCCAAAGACGTGGCCGACTTCGCCGCGCCCATTGGCCTGGTGCCCACGGCGTCCAGCAACATTGAGGAGTTTGCCAGGACGGTCAAAGCTGACTCCGACTTGTGGGGCGGCTACGTGAAGCGCATCGGCTTCACGGCAGAGTCCTGATCGCTCCCGACCCAGGCCACTTTAGGGTGGCCCTTTTTTTGACCCACCTCCGTCTCAACTCAATCATCAGCATCCCATGACACACCTATCCATCAAACCCAACCTGACTTTGCTGGCGGTAACCGCCAGCGTTGTTACCCTGGTTTCGTGCAGTTCCCTGCCCGGTGGCAGTGAAGTGCCGCCCCCGCTCAAGGCGGCCGAAGGTGCCACACTCAAAATGTGTGGCGTGATCGGCGCGCGTTTTGAGTACCCCAACACCGAGCTGCGCGAGGCCGCCCCGATCGCTGCTGGCGCTGTCACCCTGTTCGGCCGGCCGATTGCCGCGCACTGCCAGGTTTCAGGCCGCATGTTTGCCCGCAAAGGCATCGATGGGCAAGACTACGCGATTGGCTTCGAAGTCCGCCTGCCAACGGACTGGAACGGCCGTTTCTTTCACCAGGTCAATGGCGGCATTGACGGCGTAGTGCAACCCGCCTATGGCCCCAACACCAACAGTGCGGGCGCACTGGCACAGGGCTTTGCGGTCATCAGCTCAGACGCCGGCCACACCGGTCGGCAGAACCCAAAGTTTGGGGAAGAGCCCACTGCCCGCACCGACTACGGTTACGGCGCGGTCGGTAAGCTCACCCCCATGGCCAAAAGCCTGATCGCCTTTGCGTATGGCAAAGGGCCTGACCGCTCCTACATCGGAGGCTGCAGCAACGGCGGCCGCCACACCATGGTGGCAGCATCGCGTTACGGCAACGACTACGACGGTTATCTGGTCGGAGCCCCCGGCTACCGCCTGCCCAATGCCGCTTTGGCGCAGTTATGGGCAGCACCGAAATGGAACGATCTTGCAACCCCGGATGTCACCGTCAACCACCCGTTTGCGCCCAACGTCAAACTGCCCGATTTAAGTACGGCGCTGAACGAGGCGGAGCGCCAAACGGTCGCCAATGCCGTGCTTGACAAGTGTGACGCACTGGACGGTGCCAAAGATGGCATGGTGCAGGATGTCAAGGCCTGCCAGGCGGCATTTGACATCCAGCGCGATGTCGCAACGTGCTCAGGCTATGGCCTGGGCTCGCGCCACGGCCAGTGCCTGACGCAGCCCCAAAAAGATCTGTTGGCACAGGTGTTTGCGGGGGGCAAAACCCCGTCGGGCCAATTGATTTACAGCAGTTTCCCGTGGGACACCGGTATCGCCGCACCCAACTGGGCATTCTGGAAGTTTGTCAGCCCGCAGGTGCTGGACACTGGGGCGGGCGGCAGCGTCTTCATGAGCCCGCCACGCAACATTGCAGCGCTGGCCCAGATCGATCTGGACGAAGCCTACAAAGCCATTTTTGCGGTAGCGGCACCCTTCACCGAATCGGCAGACGCAATGATCACACCCCCCGGCAAGGAAAACCCGACCAACTTGGCAAGTCTGCGCGCACGGGGTGCCAAGATGCTGATGTACCACGGCGTTGGCGATGGCGTTTTCTCGGCCAACGACACCGCCGCATGGTGGGACCGTCTGAACACCGCTCAAGGTGGCCGCGCCGCAGACTTCGCTCGTTACTTCCCGGTGCCGGGCATGTCGCATTGCAGCGGCGGCCCCTCCACCGACCGGTTTGATGGCCTCTCGGCCCTGGTCAAATGGGTCGAACAAGGCGATGCCCCCAGCCAGTTGTTTGCCGGCGCGCGTGGCCCAGGCAATACGGCGGGCGTGAATGCCGACGTGCCCAAAGAGTGGTCGCCCACCCGTACCCGCCCCTTGTGCCCTTACCCCCAGGTAGCGCGTTACAACGGAAGTGGTGATGTGGAAGACGCCGGCAATTTCAGCTGCAAGCAGTAACCGGTTTAACTAAACCCATGCACAGGAATCATGCGATGAGAATGCTCTTCACGCTTTCACTCATGGCACTGGCCGCATCCGCTGCGGCGCAAACCCCAGACTGCGCCGCGCTGGCTGCCAAGGCCATTGGCGCTGCGCCGGGCGTCAAACTCGCGACCGAGCTGGTCGCTGGCGACACCGCGCGCCCGCCTGGTGCCACCACCGGCCCGACGCTCGCCGCACATTGCCGCGTGAGCGGCCGCATGAACGAGCGCATGGGGCAAGACGGCAAGCCCTACTACATCGGCTTCGAGATGCGCCTGCCCACCCAGTGGAATGGGCGCTTCCTGTACCAGGGCGGCGGCGGCAATGACGGTGTCATCCGCCCGGCCATTGGCCCGCAGGCTTCGCCCACCTTCGCGCTGAACAAAGGTTTTGCGGTTGTAACCACAGACGCTGGCCACCAGGGTCCCACGGCGGACTTTGGCTTCGACCCGATCGCGCGTACCGATAACGCCTACAACGCACATGACCGTGTCGCCGTCACCGCCAAAGACATCATCCGCAATTTCTACAGCAAGGGGCCTGACAAATCCTACTTCATCGGCTGTTCGGGCGGAGGCCGCCAGGGCATGATGTTCACCCAGCGGTTCCCCAGCTACTTTGACGGCGTCATCGCCATGGCGCCAGCCATGCGGGTGAGCAAAGGCGCGACCGTGGCCGCTGCGTGGGACACCCAGGCGCTGCAAGCCATCGCACCGCCAGGAACCGACGGCAAACCGGTGTTGAGCCAGGCATTTTCAGTGGCGGACATGCAACTCGTCAGCCAGGGCATTCTCAAAGTCTGCGATGCCGGCGACGGCGCGGTGGACGGCATGGTCTCCAACCCGGCCGCTTGCAAGTTTGACCCCTCCGTTTTGCAATGCAGCGGTGCCAAAGACGCCAGTTGCCTCGCTGCGCCCCAAGTGGGCGCGCTGAAGAAGATTTTTGAAGGTGCGAGAGACTCCTCCGGCAAACCGCTCTATTTCGGCTGGCCGTATGACGCCGGCGTAGGCCACGCTGCCAATGACTGGCGCATGTGGAAACTCGGCACCTCGACCACCGCCACCGCCAACTCGCGCCATGTGTTCCTGATGCAAGACGCCTTGCAGGGTTACTTCACCACGCCGCCAGACCGTTCGCTGAGCATTTACACCTTCAATTTCGACAAGGATCCGGCCCGCATGGACGCGCACTCCTGGATCTTCAACACCGCCGACGACGTGAAGCTGGCGCCTTACAAGGCCCGTGGCGGCAAGCTTCTGTTCATCCACGGGCTGGCCGACCCGATCTTCTCGCCGCATGAAATGGTGGACTACTACCAGCGCCTGCAGGCCGAACACGGCGCGTCCAGCACCGATTTCTCGCGGCTCTTCCTGGTGCCCGGCATGAGCCACTGCGCGGGCGGTGCGGCCACCGACTCGTTTGACGGCCTGCAGGCTCTGGTGGACTGGGTTGAAAAAGGCGAGGCTCCCCGGCAGATCCTGGCGCGCGGTACTGTCGTGTTCCCGGGGCGCACACGCCCGCTGTGCCCCTACCCGCAATATGCCCACTACAAAGGTTCCGGCTCCATTGAGGAAGCCGCCAATTTTGAGTGCCGCTAAAACTGCCTCCCAGACGCCTACAGGCTACGTCGTCACCGAGGTAGACACCCGTTTCCTCGAAAGCCTGATGGGTTACAACGCCCGTCGGGCCTCGCTGGCGATCATCGGGCGCTTCTTGGTACAAATGGCGGTGTACGACCTGCGTCCCGTCGATTTTTCGGTTTTGTCCCTGATCACCCACAACCCTGGCATCACCTCGCGGCAGTTGTGTTCGGCCCTGGGGCTGTTGCCGCCGAACCTGGTGGGCATGATCAACACGATGGAAAAACGCGGCTTGATCGAGCGCCACCCGCATCCGATAGACCGGCGGGCCGTCGGCCTACGTCTAAGTGACGTCGGCTGTCAGTTGATGGCAAAAGCTGAAGTGACAGCCACTCAACTCGAGCGCCATGCCACCGCCAAGTTGACGGCGGCAGAGTCCAAAACCCTGCTGCGACTGTTGCGAAAAATCTACCTTTAGGACTTCTCAAAGACCGAACTGACGGACATTTGCCCCGTATTTGCCCTGCAAGTGTGGCTTTTTTCCTTATTTTTTCCCGCAATTGCTCCATTTACAGCTATGAATGTTGTAGCGTATGAAAATTTGCGCTATAGTTTCTGCACAACCTGATTTCAGCCACCTGGTCGTTCCAGGCAAAGCAACAAGGAGTTCTATCCCATGGCTTCCAAAGACAATGTGTCGATTCACCAACTGTTGGGCCTGCTTGAGTCCCGCTACGCGATCCGCGTGATGTGGGCGCTCAAAGACGGCCACCCCCAGACATTTCGCCTGCTGCAAGACAGCGTCGGCGGCATCACCCCCAACACCCTGAACACCCGCATCAAGGAACTGCGCGAGGCCGGTTTGATGACCCACGGAAGCGACGGCTACACCCTGACATCTTCAGGCGCCGACCTCATGAAACGTATGTCTGACCTGCAGGCTTTTGCTGTCAAGTGGACCAATAACCAGGCCAAGAAGGCAGCGAAATAAGCCAGGCCCGCCATCAGCCCCCTGCATTCGCGCGCTGCCCCTTAAAATGGGGCCATAAAAAAGGACAGAACGGCTGTCCTTTTTTTTTGCCACTCACTGATAAGCCCCATGGATCCCATGAACCAACACCTTCTGCCCGCTCACGTTTTGCCTGCCGACCATGCCCAAGCCACGTTGATCGGCCGCGCCTGGGTCGAAGGCCAGGGCGCAACGCTGGTTCGCGTCAGCGACGAGGGCGTGTTTGATCTTTCACAGCTCGCGCCCACCAGCAGCCACCTGCTGGAACTCGCGGACGCTGCCGCCCAAGTGCGCGCCAGCTGCGGCAAAAAGCTCGGGGACACAGCGGCGGTTTTGGCCAACTCCGCCCAGGAAGCGCGCAACCCCGCCCTGCCCTGGCTGATGGCGCCCTGCGACTTGCAGGCCATTAAAGCCGCCGGCGTGACCTTTGTCTCGAGCATGTTGGAGCGGGTGATCGAAGAGCAGGCCAAAGGCGACCCGGCCAGGGCCGATGCCGCTCGTAAAGCGGTGGTGGCCGTGATCGGCGACAACTTGGCCCAAATTATTCCCGGTTCGCCCGAAGCTGCGCGGCTCAAAGCCGTGTTGATCGCGCAAAACATGTGGTCGCAGTACCTCGAAGTCGGCATTGGCCCCGACGCTGAGATTTTCACCAAATCGCAGCCCATGAGCGCCGTGGGTGTGGGCGCCGAGGTCGGCATCCACCCCGGATCGCACTGGAACAACCCCGAGCCCGAGATCGTGCTGGCGGTCAACAGCCGGGGCGAAATCATGGGCGCGAGCCTGGGCAACGACGTGAACCTGCGCGATTTTGAAGGCCGTAGCGCCCTGCTCTTGGGCAAAGCCAAAGACAACAACGCATCCTGCGCCATCGGCCCGTTTATCCGTTTGTTTGATGCGGGCGCAGGTAGGCATTTCACGCTGGACACCGTGCGCCAATGTGATCTGGCGGTGAAGGTCGAGGGGCCCGATGGATTTGTGATGACGGGCAGCAGCGCAATCAGCAAAATCAGCCGCTCACCGGAAGACCTGGTCGCCCAGGCCATCAACACCAACCACCAGTACCCCGACGGTTTCATGCTGTTTTTGGGCACCATGTTTGCGCCCACGCAGGATCGCCCAATTCCGGGTAAGCCCTCCGGCGAAGGTTTCACCCACCTGGTGGGCGACCTGGTGAGCGTCGCCACGCCCAGCCTCGGTTGCCTGGTGAACCGGGTCAATACCAGCAACAACATCGCGCCCTGGACTTACGGCATCAGTGCGCTGATGCAAGATTTAATGAAGCGTGCTTGAACCATGAGCCCACCAGAAGCCCAAACGATGCCCCACATCCAAACTGCTGCCGACTCGCCAACCGTCGCCCTTTTCACAGGCGACCCGGCGGGCATCGGCCCCGAGCTGGTGCAAAAACTGCTTGCTGACGGTGCCAGCAGGGCGAATGCCAGCGTCACGCTGATCACCCAGCGCTCAACTTGGCCTCTGGGTTTTCCCGAGGGGGTTTTTTTACACGACTGGGCGGGGCTGGAGGCACCCAGCTTCCCACTGGGCGTTGCCAGCGCCGACAACGGCAAGTACCTGATGCAGGGCCTCGCCGAAGGCGTCAAACTCGTCGCAAATGGGCAGGCCGATGCTTTTTGCTTTGCGCCATTGAATAAATCTGCATTGCGCCTGGGCGGCATGGTGCAGGAAGATGAATTGCGCTGGTTTGCGGAATTCCTGGGTTTCAACGGCGTTTGCGGTGAACTCAATGTGCTCAAAAACCTCTGGACTTCCCGCGTCACTTCCCACGTGCCGCTGCGTGACGTGGCCAGCCTGTTGACGCCAGGCAAAGTGGCTGACGCCATTGCCATGATCACACAGGCCCTGCAAGCCAGCGGCGTTGCCGCGCCGCGCGTGGCGGTATGCGGGCTCAACCCGCACAATGGCGACAACGGCAATTTCGGCGACGAAGAAAGCCGCATCATTGCACCCGGGGTCCAGCTTGCCGCGCAACGAGGTTTTGCTGCCGACGGCCCTTTCCCCGCGGACACCGCTTTCGTGCGCGCTTTTCGCGCAGACGGCGGGTATGACGGCGTCGTCACGATGTACCACGACCAAGGCCAGATCGCGATGAAGCTGATGGGCTTTGAGCAGGGTGTCACCGTCCACGGCGGCCTGCCCATCCCGATTTGCACGCCCGCCCACGGCACCGCCTACGATATTGCCGGCAAGGGCATTGCAGCGCCCACGGCGATGGTCAATGCGTTTGACCTGGCCTGCCGCATGGGCGGCGCGCAAAAAGCGGCCCGCAGCCATCAGGGCATTGGCCTCCCAGCAAGCCCTTAGAACATTGGACATCCACCCTTAGGAGACCCCAGCATGCAGCACACCACCTCCCGCACCACCTGGCAGGCCGCCACATTGGCCATCACCCTGGCCTTCGCCGCAAACCCCGCAGTGGCACAAACATTTCCAAACAAACCGGTAAAGTTGATGGTGGGCGCCAGCGCTGGCGGCGGCACCGACATCATTGCGCGCATGCTGGCTGAAAAAATGGCCGATGGGCTCAAAGGCACTTTTGTCGTCGAAAACAAACCCGGCGCATCCAACACCATTGCCGCCGACCTGACGGCCAAAGCGCCTGCCGATGGCCACACCCTGCTGGTTGCGACCAACACGGGCCAGGCGATTGCACCCCACCTCATCAAGCTGGGGTTTGATCCAATCAAGGACCTCGCGCCGGTAGGCCTGATCGTCACCGTGCCCAATGTCCTGCTGGTGGGCGCCGGCGTGCCTGCCAACAACGTGCGCGAACTCGTGGCGCTGATGAAGGCCAACCCGGGCGACTACAAATATGCCTCCTCGGGCGTGGGCAGCACGCAGCACATCGCAGGCGAAGGGTTCAACCTGGCCGCTGGTGTGCAGAGCATCCATGTCCCTTACAAAGGCAGCAGCCAGGCACACCTGGACGTGATCGCCGGCAACGTGCAGATCATGTTTGACACCACGTCCTCGGCCATGAGCCAGATCAAGGCCGGAAAATTCAGACCGCTGGCGCTGACCACCTCCAGGCGCAGCAGCGAACTGCCACAGGTGCCCACGCTGGCGGAGGCCGGTGTGAGCGGTTTTGAGATGAGCACGTGGTACGGCCTGTTTGTGACCGCGGGCACGCCGCCGGATGTGCAGGTCCGCCTGCAGGCGGAATTGGCGCGAATTTTGAAACTGCCCGATGTGCAGGCCAAACTCAAAGCCCTGGGCGGCGAAGTCGGCACGATCAACGCGGAACAGTTTTCGCAACTGAATAAGCTGGAATACGAGCGTTTTGGCGCACTGATCAAGCGGGCCAATATCAAGCTGGAGTGAAGCAGCGGATCCGTTGGGCGCTGGCCGGCCCAACTGCATTTGCAGGCCGACAGGCCTCGCAGGGTGGGCGTGGTCACTGATGGACCCCGTCAACTGGCATAATTCCACGGCTTCGAGATCCAGTGCTGGCGGATGCGATGCCACCGCACTATCTCAAATAAATTATCCAGCATTTCAATTGTCGAAATTATTTGTCGATAGCCCACGTATATAATGAATAGTTTGCTATTAAATAATTACCATAAAATCTAAATTTTTTATCTTATTTTATACTTAAATACAAAGGCAACTTATGATTACAAGCGCTTCCGGACTGCAATACGACGACACCCAAATCGGCTCGGGCACAGAAGCCGTCAAAGGCCAAAGCGTGACGGTGCATTACACCGGTTGGCTTTACAACGACGGTGTACAGGGCAAAAAATTCGACTCCAGCAAAGACCGTGGCGATCCGTTTGTGTTTTCGCTCGGTGCGGGCATGGTCATCAAAGGCTGGGACGAAGGCGTGGCGGGCATGAAGATCGGCGGGGCGCGCACCTTGATCATCCCGGCGTCGCTCGGTTACGGTGCTCGCGGCGCAGGCGGTGCGATTCCCCCCAACGCCACCTTGAAATTTGACGTGGAGCTGCTGGGGGTTCGCTAAGCCAGCGTTTCGCAAGCCTGCATGTCCCCAGGCGCTGCGTCCCGGCGGCGTCGCTGTCATGTGCCGGATTGCGTTTTCCTTCGCCTTTGCCTCACAAATTTGGCGACTTCCCCTTGAATACCCCCAAGAAACCCTTATTTGGCAGGGGTATTCGTCGTTTTTTCACTTCCAGCATGTCTGAACCGTCCCAAAACCCCAACCATCCGAAGGCCGATGCGGCTTCGCCATCCACCTCGAAATCAACCCGCCCCGCTGATGACCCGGCACCGATGGATCCGCCCATGAGCCCGGAAGAGGCCGAGGCGGCCAAGTTTGCCAGCGAGGCCGAAGCCGACCCGCTGACCATTGCGCAGGCTGAATTGGCGGTGCTCAAGGCCAAATCCGCTGAGCTGGCCGACCAGTGTCTGCGCGCGCAAGCCGATGTGCAAAACGCCCGCCGCCGCGCTGATGATGAAATCACCAAAGCGCGCAAATTTGCCGTCGAGTCGTTTGCCGAGAGCCTGCTGCCCGTGGCCGACAGCCTGGAGGCCGGTTTGGCCATCAAAGACGGCACGGTCGAGCAAATTCGTGAGGGCGCCGAAGCCACGCTGCGCCAGTTAACAGCGGCGCTGGAGCGCAACAAGGTCATCGCCATCAACCCGCCTGCGGGCGAGAAGTTTGACCCGCACAAACACCAGGCCATCAGCATGGTGCCATCCGAGCTAGACGCCAACACCGTTGTGGCCGTCCTGCAAAAAGGCTACGCCATCGCCGACCGCATCATGCGCCCGGCATTGGTCACCGTCTCTGCGCCCAAGTAGAAAAAATTTTCAGATCACTTGAATCAACTCAAGTTATCCACAAGTTACTAGACATCTGCAATAAATACTGGAGTACATCATGGGAAGAATCATCGGCATCGACTTGGGCACCACCAATTCTTGCGTCGCCATCATGGAAGGCAACACGCCCAAAGTGATTGAAAACGCCGAGGGCGCACGCACCACGCCCTCCATCATCGCCTACCAGGACGGTGGTGAAGTGCTGGTCGGCGCGTCGGCCAAGCGCCAGGCGGTGACCAACCCGCGCAATACGCTGTACGCCGTCAAGCGCCTGATCGGTCGCAAGTACACCGAGAAGGAAGTGC
>JANLYO010000217.1:0-7750 GCA_031365665.1 Rhodoferax sp.
CGAGTGGGGTGTCGAGTGGGGTGTCGAGTGGGGTGTCGTTCGTCATCGCAGCGCTCTCCCGTCGTGCTGATTAGCCGTGTTTTGGCGTTAAATATGCTGTTTATTTTTAATTTTATAAAAATATTTGAATATATTTTAATATAAATTTAATATTAAATTAATAGCAAACTATTAAATAAACACGTGGCCTAATGGTAATTTATAATTTCTAAAAGTATTTACATATATTTATTTATGAAAATACTTTTTACCTACCGCTGCAAAAGGTGTGCGTGTGCACGAACATACGCCCTCAGTTCAGGCCGCAGTCCGCTGTGTGCAAGGGCTGCTTAAGGCAGGATACCCTCACTGTCGCCGCGCTTCAAACAGTTTTTGCCGCTTTGTTTGCCAGCGTACATGGCGGCATCCGCGAGTTTGAGGAGTTGGCGGGTGTCGCGGGTGTCCACCGGACCCAGCGCGTAGCCAATGGTCAGGCCGACGCGGCAGGTTTGCTGGCTCAACACAAAGGGGTCATGGAAGGCGCGGAGCATTTTTTCACCCAGCTCGTGGGCTTGCAGTTCATTTTGCAGGCCGCGCGACATCACCAGGAACTCGTCACCGCCCAGGCGGGAAATCACGTCGGTGTTGCGCAGGCTTGAGGTGAGGCGGTTGGCCACGGCGACGAGCAGCTCGTCGCCCACGTCATGCCCGTGTTGGTCGTTGACGAGCTTGAAGCCGTCCAGGTCGAGCATGTAAACGCCCAGCAGTTTGTCGGAGGTGGCTTCTTCCAGGGCGCTCGAGATGGCGCTGTGCAGGCTGCGCCGGTTGGGCAGGCCGGTGAGCGGATCGGTGTGGGCGAGGATTTGCAGGTTGTCGCGTTCGGTTTTGGCGCTTTGCACGGCCGTTTGCAGCGCTTTGGTGCGCAGCCCCACCACGCGCATGAAGAGCAACATGTCAAAGGTGGCGCCAAACTGGAAGGAATGCAGGGTCCAAAAACTCGCGCCCAGGCGGCCTTTGATGACTTCGATGAGGATGGCGGTGGTGACGAAATACACCGCCCAGGCCAGGAGGAAGTAATAACCCACGCTGTCGCCCCGGCGCGCCCGGTGGATGGCGCCGGGCAGGCCCAGAAGCGCGGGGGCCAGGCCGAGCGTGGAGACGATCGCCGTCACCTGTGCGATAGAAAGCCAGTCCATGGCCTGGGCGAAGGCGCAAACCGCGGTCAGGCAGGCACCGGCGCGCATCAGTTTGGACAGCCACGGCTTCATGTCGTCACCGGCCAGGGCTTGCTCGATGAAGAGGAAGGAGCCAGTCGCCGCCACCAGCGCGGAGATGCCGCCAATGTGCACCTCCATCCAGGGGTTGTCGGGCCAGATGTATTGCGCACCAATGCCAAATTGCAGCAGCGTGAACATCAGGCTGCCCGAGATCAGGATGGCGTATTTGATGAACAGGTGTTCACCCAGCGTGACCCACTGGCCCAGGCTGTAGATCAGAAGGCCCAGGGCCAGACCGGCCAGCACACCTTGCAGCATTTGTTCGTCCAGCGCAGTGGCGTGGAATAACACGGGTTTGGACAGGGAGATCGGCAAAATCATGGCGCCGATGTTTTCCAAGCGCATGTAGATGTCGTAGGCGGTGCCGGGCGTAAGGCTCAGGCCCATGCTGTTGGCACGGCCATCGACGGGCTTCTGGGCGCGCGGCACGAGGTTGCCCATGGTGGCCTGGTGGGCGACTTTGCCATCAGAGACGACGTAAACATCAACCCGGTTGATCGGCGAATAATCAATGTCCAGCACCCACAGGCCGCTGCCTTTGGCGGCCAATGCGATGGGAATGTGCACCCAGACGGCGTCCGTACGCAGGCCCAGGGTGCCGTAAGCCGTCTCCGGTTTTTTGAAATTGTGTTTGGCGGCCAGAATTTGCGTCAGCGTGAGCGATTTGGTTTCGTCTCCGAGGATCGTCACCCACGGCCAGGCTTGCATTTGTGGCTGGCTGTCGTCCAGGGTCAGAACCGGAAGCGACGCATGGGCGGCGTGGACCGTGCCGAATGGCGCGGCAGCACATAGGGCTACAGCGGCGACCACAGCGGCCAGGGCCGCCGCCCACCGCTGGGCGAGCCCGCGTTGGCTGCGCATCACCTTGTCAGCCACCACGCGCTGCGCGCCAGGCGCCGGGTTGGGTGAGTTTGTCTTCGAGTGTGTTCAACCATTTTGGCGCTTTCGGGTCATTGCCCCAGGTTTGCATGGTGTTGCTGACGTCGTTCAAAACATGGCTGGGCAGCTTCAGGGGACGGGTCTGATCCAGCAGTATTTTGCTCATGAAATGATAGCCTAAAACCCTTGTGATCATTCGGACAATGGAGAACTCGGGTACAAAGAAGCGGACCAGGCTGTCGACGCAGTGTGAAATCAGCATGAACACCAGGAACAGGCCTTTGGACAACCACGACACCCGGCCCTCAACGCCAATGGCCTGGGCGTTGGCCCCGCCGCACAGGTAACGCGTCATCAGCACCGGGAATGGTTTGAGGATTTTGAACGGAATCACGGTTTCCATCGTGTTCATCAAGGCCTCACCGAGTGCCGGGCGCGGATCTGGGTTTTGCGCTTCCCTGCGCCCGCGCGCCTGCATTTGGGCCAACAACGCCGCCGCCCGCGCCATGGTGTCGGCCATCAACTCACGCCGGATGCCCAAGACGTGACCCACGACGTTCCAGGCGTGCAAATAGGCCTCCTCATCCTGCGGCGCAAGGCCCAGGCCGAGTTTGCGCATGCTGCGCAAAAAGACATAGCCAAAAGTGAGCAGGGTGTAGGCCAACTCTTCCTGGCTGCACGGCAGGCCGTCTTCGCCAGTCTTCCAGCCATGGGCGTACAGGGCCTCGTACATGCCGCTTTGGCGGGTGGAATCGGTTGCGGCGACGACGCCTGCGCCCTGCACGTGGCGCCGGTCGTCCAGCGCCGCCAACGCCTCGGCTGGGCTGGTGTGCAGGATCAGATGGCGGATGCTGGCGTGGATCAAACGCACCTTGAGGATTTGCGAGATGCCGCTGCCGCCCGGCGTCAGCATGCCGCCGCGCATCATGACCGGGAAGATCATGGCGGCGGTGGCGCGAATCCGGTATTCGGTGTGTTGTTCCAGTTGGCCTGAGATATGCAAAACCGCCGAGAGGTCGGGCACGACGTAACACTCGGGCAAACTCGAACAGAACAGCAGGCTGCAGGACAGCGCGCCGTAATCCATGAAAAGCGCCTCGGCGCGTTCGATTTTGGCTGAGTCCGCCCACACCGGCAGCAGATGCCCGTCATGCAAGTAGCGCTGCAGTTGGCTGACGCAGGGCGCTGGCAACTGGGTGGGCGTCAGGGGCCAATTCAACAGGCTTTGGTTGGTATCCCACTGGTCAAACTGCTGGTTGACCATCGCGATGCGCTCATACGCCAGCGCCCGTGCGGGCAGATCACCCGCGAGGCCAGGTGTGCCGATGATGGCGGCCATGGTGTCGTCAGCCAGCGGATCGGCGGTGAAATCGAGCTGGGCCAGGCGGTCGGCACTGACCCCGCTTTGGGTGGGGTTGATCGCCTGGCTATCGGCGTCCGGGTCCCAGCGCCACCAGCCGCCCAGCGCGCACAAAAGCGGAATGCCCATGGCAAACACCGCCACGGTGCGGGTTTCAACCGGGTGGCCCATGAACATCTGGAACACCATCGAGAACGCGTAAATCGACAGGGGCAGCAGGGCGTGCCATTTGGCGAAACCTGTGCCAGATGGCACATCTTTGTTTGTTGTGGTTAAACGGAAGCTGGCAATGATGACAAAAGACACCAGCATCCAGCCGAAGAACCCTTCGAGTGTTTCGCCAAACCACCAGCCGTCGGTCTTGGCCATGATCCAGGCTTTGAGCACGTACACCATGTAGGGGTCTGCGGCCAGGTCATAGGCGGTGACGATGGCGGCAGCCAACAATGACATGAATACAGAAACGCCCAGCGAAGGCGCGAGATCCAGCGGGCGCTGCCAGATGATCAGATTGCTGATCACGTAGCCCACGTAGCAAAGCGCAAACCACATCAGCGGAATGATCATGGGCACGTCGCCCAAGCGCCAGCCCAGCACATCGGTGTAGGTGTAGTTGCCAAAAAACCAGCCGCGCGAGGAGCCCATCTGCTCGGCAAACCAGCCCAGGCAGACGGCAATCAAAACAAATTTAAGCGCCGGCTTGGCGCCCAACAGATGTGTAGCATTGGCCCAGCAAAAAGCAAACATCAGCAGGGCGCTGGTCACCAGCGCCAGCGTGGTGTCATTGTGGCTGCGCACGGCCGTGGTCAGCAGAAATGCTGCCAGCAATACGTAGCTGATCTTGGGTGCCACCGACTCAAGGTACTTCATCTGGTCTCCAACGCACTGCCGACGCCGGAGCCGTGCCCCAACGCAGTTTCTTTGACGAAGGCCATTATGCTAGCTTTTTGATAGCCAGTCACAGTTGCCAGGCGGGAGAATGCGCCCGGAAACCTTTAAATCATCTTTTTGATGTGGATTTGCAACTGCTCGGGCGACTCAAACCGCACGGCCTGCCAGCCGCAGGCCCGCGCGACGTCGATATTTGCCTGCAAATCGTCGATGAACAACGAGCACTTGGAGCGTGCCGTCAATCGGTTTCAAAAAGTCAGGAATATCCGCGACCAACTTGGCCAAATCCTGAACAGGAAGCGCCAGGCGCTGCGCGGTGCGCTGCACGACCTCTGTTGCAGACAGCATGCCCTGGTCAAAGGCCTGCCAATCGGCATGGTGAAACAGGCTCGCGGCGAGGGCTTTTGCAAGAGCAGGGGTGGCTGCCTGCACAGGGAATCGTTCAGCCAGTATCCGATCCGGTTGCCAGTTGAACACCACGGCACCAAAATCAAAAACGAAATTCATGAACTTAAGTAGGCACGCCCAAGCGGGTGAGCAACCCCGCTGTCGAACCGTCCAGTCCTTTCGTATCGCCGCTGGTGATGCGCGCTTCAACATCTTTGGCCAGCACCTTGCCCAGCTCCACGCCCCACTGGTCAAAACTGTTGATGCCCCACAGGCTGCCGCTGACAAACACGCGGTGCTCCTGCAGGGCAATCAATGCGCCCAGTGATTTCGGCGTGAGCTCGTCCAGCAGCAAAAACGTGCTGGGCCGGTTGCCGGGGAAGTGCTTGTGCCCACCTGAATCCTCTTTGCCCACCATCAGCGCCTGCGCCTGCGCCAGCACATTGGCAAGCAGCAGCGGGTGGTGCTGCGCCAGCGCGTGATGCGGCTTTTTAACGGCGATGAATTCCACCGGCACCACGTCCGTGCCCTGATGCAGCATCTGGAAGTAAGCGTGTTGCCCATTGGTGCCTGGCTCGCCCCAGAGCACCGGCGACGTGCCAAACGGCAGCGCCTCGCCCGCCATGTCCACTCGTTTGCCGTTGCTTTCCATCTCCAGCTGTTGCAGGTAGGCCGGCAGGCGGCGCAAGGCCGAGTGGTAGGGTGCGATGGAGCGGCTGGTGAAACCATGGAAATTGCGGTACCACACGTCGAGCAGCCCCAGGCGCACTGGCAGGTTCTGAGCCAGCGGCGCGGTGCGGAAGTGTTCGTCCATGTCGTGCGCGCCCGCCAACAAGTCCCGAAAACCTGCGCTGCCAACGGCAATGGCGATGGGCAAGCCGATGGCCGACCACATCGAATACCGCCCGCCCACCCAGTCCCAGAAACCAAAGGTGGTGTCTAAGCCAAAGGCTTTGGCCGCCGCTACATTGGTGGTGAGCGCTGCAAAATGCCGCGACACATCGGTGCCGCCCTGCCCTTCAAACCAGGCCTTGGCCGATGCCGCATTGGTCATGGTCTCAATCGTGGTGAAGGTTTTGCTGGCGATCAGGAACAGTGTGTTCTGCGGCTTCAGGCGCCGGAGCACGGCGGCAAGCTCATGCCCGTCCACATTCGAGATAAAGTGGAAGCGCTTGCCTGGCGTCACAAAATCGTCCAGCGCCAGCACCGCCATTTGCGGCCCCAGGTCGGAGCCGCCGATGCCGATGTTGACCACGTCGGTGATGGCTTCGTCGGCGCGGATGCGGTCGGCAAAGGCCAGCATGGCGCCAAGTGTTTCATGCACTTGGCGCAACTCGGTAGCTATATTTTTAGTAGCTGACTGCTCAATATTTACGAGGGCTGATGCCGGATTTCTCAAGGCAAAGTGCATCACCTGCCGGTTTTCGGTGGTGTTGATGGGCTCGCCCGCGAACATGGCGTCGCGGTGCGCCTCCAGCTCGCTTTGCCGCGCCAGGTCCAGCAGCAGCGCTTGGGTTTGCGCGTCGATCAGGTTTTTGGACAGGTCGGCAAACACATGCGGCGCGGGCTGGCTGAAGGCTGCAAAGCGGCCAGGGTCGGTGGCAAAAGCGGAGCGGGCATCAAAACTTTTGCCGCTACTGGCAAAGGCCGTTTGCAAGGCGCTCCAGGCCGCTGTGCGGTCGCAACGGGTACGGGTCATCACATCTCCAGAAATGCGGTTGGGCAGGCGATCAGGCGGCCAGCAGCAGCTGTTCCAGCTTCACGGCATCAGCGCAAAAGGCGCGGATGCCCTCAGCCAGCTTGTCGTGCGCCATCGCGTCCTGGTTCAGCGCAAAGCGAAACCCGGCTTCGTCAAAGTTGACGGCGGGCAAGTCCAGCGACTGGGCAGCCTTGGCATCGAGCGCGCGCGGCAGCGCTGCCGTGCTGGCAGCGAGTTCAGCCATCAGCTCGGGGCTGATGGTCAGCAGATCGCAACCGGCCAGCGCGGTGATCTGCCCCACATTGCGGAAGCTGGCGCCCATCACCTCGGTAGTGATGCCGAAGTGTTTGTAGTGGTTGTAGATCTGGCGCACCGACTTCACGCCGGGGTCGTTCGCGCCCGCGTTGTCGGCCTCCACCCACGCGGCCCCGGCAGACTTTTTGTACCAGTCGTAAATGCGGCCCACAAAGGGCGAGATCAGTTGCACCTTGGCCTGCCCGCAAGCCACCGCCTGGCAGAACGAGAACAGCAGCGTGAGATTGGTGTGAATGCCCTTGCGCTCCAGCTTCTCGGCAGCCGCAATGCCCTCCCAGGTGGCCGCCACCTTGATCAGTACACGATCAACGTGGATGCCTTCGGCCTGGTACAACTCTATGATGCGCTCACCCCGGTTGACCGAAGCCATGGTGTCGAAGGAGAGGCGCGCATCGACTTCGGTGGACACACGCCCCGGCACCAGTTGCAAAATTTCGCAACCGAAACGCACCAACAGCCGGTCGGTGATTTCGTCGAGCGCGCGGCCAGGGAATTTGGCCACGGTGCCCTTGAGCAAGGGCGCGTAGTCGGGTTTCTGCACCGCCTTCAAAATCAGCGATGGGTTGGTCGTCGCGTCCTGCGGCTTGAAAGCCGCCATCTGCTTGAAGTCGCCCGTGTCGGCAACCACAGTCGTGAACTGCTTGAGGGCGCTGAGTTGGTCAAGGGCAGGTTGGTTCATAGTGCCATTATCCTGCGATCTCCCCGGGTGAGATTACCGGCAGGTTACCAGCAGGTAGTCCGGTTACAGATTGCTTGCTTTGATGATCGGCAATTTCAATAGATATCAATAGATGATATGATTCAACCATGCGCGAACAAAGCCCCTCTGGCTTGCAAAACCTGCTCGATTTGAACGATACGGTGCTGGATCAAGGGGATGGGTACTGGATCAAGATTGCTGCCTGGCCCGTGGCGCCCACTGTGCATGTGCCACACGGCATTCGTTACAGCCTGACTTTGCAC
>JANLYO010000135.1:0-7358 GCA_031365665.1 Rhodoferax sp.
GCAAATCGATCGCGAAATCGCGCCCGGCAAGCTGCGCCAAGACCGTCAGCAGGTCGGCCTCGGCCATCGGCCCGGCTTGGCAGCGCTGCCACAGGGCCCGCATCACGTGGTCGAGCGTTGTTTTTCCCTCGGAGCGTAACGTCAAATCGAGGCACAGCGCTACCAGCGCGCCCTTGGTGTAATAGCTCACCGTGGCGTTGGGCGTGTTTTCGTCCTGCCGGTAATACTTCACCCAGGCGTCGAAGCTCGACTGGGCGACCGACTGCACCAGCCGTCCTGGCGTTTGCATCACCTGGTTGATGGTTTTGTTGACGAGGCGCAAGTAAGTCGCGTCGTCGATCAAACCGGCGCGGCGCAGCAGCAAGTCGTCGTAATAACTGGTGAAGCCTTCAAAGAACCATAGCAACTGGGTGTAGTTTTCAGCCGCGTAGTCAAACTCCGCAAACTCCGAGGGCCGCAGGCGTTTGACGTTCCAGGTGTGGAAGTATTCATGGCTGACAAGGCCCAAGAGGGTGGTGTAACCCTCGGTCTGTTTGCCGTTGGCAAAAGCTTTGTCTCCGACCCTTGGCAGATCTTTGCGGTTGCAGATGAGCGCCGTGGAATTGCGATGCTCCAGGCCGCCGTAACCGTCGTCGACGACGTTGAGCATGAAGATATAGCTTTTATGCGGGGCCTTGTTGACGAACGCCTTTTTGGTCGCTTTTTTGACCGCTGTTTTGCCAGTGCGTTCAATGGCCTCAGGATGCCAAAACCAGATTTCCGCCTCGCAGATTTTTTGCGCGTCGGCCAGCAGGCGCATGCCGTCGAACGACGGCAAGGCGCCCGCTACCACAAAACGGTGCGCAATGCCGCAGGCCTTGAAACTGCCGCTCCAGAATGGCCCCATTTCCACCGGGCAATCGGCCAGCTCATCGTAACCCTCCGCTTGATAGAGGCCGAAGCCCGCTGGGTTTGCCTTCAGCGCCTGCAGCCCGGTAGCAAGTTGCCAGCCCTTCACACCGCGCGGCGGCTTGATCTGCACCTGGTGCGATGCGTCGGTCTGCCCCGCCACCCGCAAAAACAGGCTGGTGCCGTTGAAAAACCCGCGTGATGCGTCCAACCAGGCGGTGCGCACCGAGTTGTCCAGCGCGTACACCTGGTAGCGCAACTCAAGCGGCTGGCCCGCCACGCAGTCAATCTCCCAAGTGGCTTTGTCCAGTTGATGAACGGCCAAGGCACGCCCGCGCTGCGAAGCACCCAGGCCTTGCAGGTTTTTGGAGAACTCCCGCACCAGGTAGCTGCCCGGAATCCACACCGGCAGGCTCACGCGCTGCCGCGCGGCAGGCTGCTTGACTTTGAGCGTGATGCTGAACAGGTGCGCCTGGACGTCGTCTGTTTCAACAGTGAAATGGATCATGGTTTTGTCGTGCAAATCATGCCAATGTACAACGGTTCAACACTGAATCAGCCCTTGCCGACTGTGGATTTGCGGTATTCTGCAAGTGGCCCGGTGCGCCTGGTTCAGGCGGCAATCGGGTGGGTTCACAACAATTCAGATTCTGGAGACCTTCATGCCCTTTCAAACTTTTCGCCGTCTTGGCGCAGCCAGCCTTGCTGCCTGCGCGCTGGCATCCACCGTGTCCGTGCAGGGCCAGACCCTGTCCGATGCCGGCGCCCTTATTGACGCAGTGGAACCCCGCGTGATCGCCTGGCGCCGCCACATTCACCAAAACGCCGAGCTGTCGTATCAAGAAGTGAAGACCAGCGCCTACATCGCCGACGCACTCCGAGCCATGCCCGGATTCGAGATCCAGACCGGCATCGCCAAGACCGGCATCAAGGCAGTGCTCAAAGGCGGCAAACCCGGCCCGGTGATTGCCTTGCGGGCCGACATGGACGCACTGCCGGTGGAGGAACGCAATGATTTGCCGTTTCGCTCCACCGCCCGGGCCGAATGGCAGGGCAAGGACACCGGCGTGATGCACGCCTGCGGCCACGATGCCCACGTGGCGATGCTGCTGGGCGCCGCCGAGGTGCTCTCAAAAATCCGGGCCAATTTGCCAGGAACGGTGGTGTTTTTCTTCCAGCCCGCCGAAGAAGGCGGCGGCGGCGCATTCGAGATGGTCAAGGCCGGGGTGATGGACAACCCAAAAGTGGAGGCCGTGTTCGGTCAGCATATTGGCTCGGGCCTGCCGGCCGGTGCCATCATGTACCGGCGTGGCTCCTTGATGGCCAGCTCGGACAGCTTCAACATCACCGTCAAAGGCGTCGGCGGACATGGCGGCATGCCGTGGGCCAGCAAAGACCCCATCGTCACCGCAGCCCAGATCGTCACCAACCTGCAAAGCGTGGTGGCCCGTCAGGTGGATCTGTCGCAAGGCGCCGCAGTCGTAACGGTGGGGCAGTTCAACGGCGGCAACCGCAGCAACATCATTCCCGAGTCAGCCAGCATGACGGGCACCATCCGCACGCTCAATGAAGCCAGCCGCGCGCAGGTTCATGAAGCCGTGATCCGCATGGCCAAGGGCACAGCCGAGGCCTCGGGCCTGACGGCAGACGCCAAGGTGGACCGGGGCTACCCGGTGTTGTCCAATGATGCGGCCCTGGTCAACAAAACGCTGGGCTTCCTGCAAAACACCAGTCCCCGTGTGTTGGAAATTCCGCCCATACTCGGCTCAGAAGACTTTGGCGCCTTCACGCAGTCGGCTCCCGGTTTCTTCTGGTTTCTGAATGCGCCGCCGCAAGACGACAAGGCCGGTGCGCCCAACCATTCGCCGCTTTTCATGATCGGGGAAAAACACATGAAAACCGGCGTCAAGGCGCTGGTCAATATGGCGCTGGGCTACCTCCAGGCTGCAAAGTAACGGCCCGGCTTGCGGGCGACCGGTCTTGGGAACTGCTTAGTTCTTGATATCCGTCAGGTATTTTTCGACCTGCGCTGAAGAGATCGCACCGGGCACGCGAGAGCCGTCGGCGAACACCAATGTGGGGGTGCCGGTGATTTTGTATTTCTTGCCAAGTTCCAGGTTGCGCGTGATGGCGCCAGTGTCACAGGAGGCCGCCGCTGCGGGAACGACCTGGTCACGCACCATGTAGTCTTGCCAGGCTTTGGCACGGTCTTTGGCGCACCACACGCCTTTGGATTTCTCGGTCGAATCGGCGCTCAGGATGGGGTAGAGAAACATGGTGATCGTCACGTTGTCCACCTTTTGCAAGTCTTTCTCGAAACGTTTGCAGTAGCCGCAGTTGGGGTCTTCAAACACCGCCAGTTTGCGTTTGCCGTTGCCGCGCACGATGGTGAAGGCATCTTTGACAGGCAAAGCGTCAAAAGCGATCATCGTCAGTTTTTCAATGCGCTCCTCGGTCAGGTTGCGTTTTTGTTTGGTGTCGATCAGGTTGCCCTGCAGCAGAAAATTGGCTTCAGAATCGACGTAAAAAATCTCGGTGCCGTTGACCCGGATTTCATACAGCCCGGGTAGCGCGGTTTTAGTGACTTCGTCGATCTGCTTGAGTTGCGGAATACGCTCGGCGATGTTTTTGCGGATGACCGCTTCGTCAGCCCAAACAGCGCCTGCCAAGAGGGCTAAGCAGGTCAGGCCAAAAGTTTTCAGTTTGCTCATTACGTTCATTGCATCTTTTCCAGTCAGTATTTTTCAAGTTCCCATGGCCTGGCGCGTCACCCAGTGTTTCACCGCGCCACTGCCATCAAAGCCGCTCAAGCCGGCGTTGCGCAGGGTTTGCCAGAAATTACCTGGCTGCGCAAACAGGCGCTGCAAACCGTCGGTCGCCGTGGCCAGCAAAGCCGCTTCCAACTTGCGTGAACGCTCGTAACGGCGCAGGAGTTTGGCGTCGGCCACACTGCGCCAGTAGTCGCGTTTGGCGATCAAGTCGGCCAACTCAGCGACATCTGCCAAGCCCAAATTCAGCCCCTGCCCACTCAAGGGGTGCACTGTGTGCGCCGCGTCTCCCGCCAGCACCCAGGCTTGCCCAAGCTGACCCTCTATTCCATTTTGCACGCCCGCCCAGCGCTGGGCCTGCGCCAATTGCAGGGGCCAACTCGCGCGTTCGCTGCACAGCGCCATTTCGCCATACATGCCCTCGCTGGCAGTCTGCACCTGCTGGCTAAAAGCGGCGA
The DNA here is from genome assembly GCA_031365665.1 of Rhodoferax sp. Taxonomy (GTDB): domain Bacteria; phylum Pseudomonadota; class Gammaproteobacteria; order Burkholderiales; family Burkholderiaceae_C; genus JANYCG01. The sequence goes on from JANLYO010000135.1 coordinate 4,115, forward strand.
TGTCCAAATCCATCAATTCCTGCGCTCGGCCTGCTTCTACTGACCAAACAATCGCCACAGAGTTCCCGTCCAGCGGCAAAACGCCCAGAATTTCACCGCCGCTGAACCACTGGCGCGCCGTTTGCCGATGCGGCTCACTGATGCTCAAACGCGCAGCGATGGCGCGCTGGCTATAGGGAGTGATGTCGAAATTCACACCCCATTCCTCGCGCGATTGGCTGGCCTGACCTTCACAGGCGACGGTCAACGTGGCAGCAATATGTGAGGAGTCGGGCGCGGCCATGACCTCAATTTGCGGCTGGAATTGGGTGGCCTGCTCCAACTGCGCCTGCAAGGGCGGCACATCGACAATCCACGCCAGCGCTTCGGACGCGGTGTCCACCGCTTTGAAACTCAGCTCACCCTGTGCATCGCCGTGCACGCGCATGTCCAGCACCGGCGTGGCGTACTCCGGCGCGGGCCAACAGCGCAAAGAAGTTAGCAATTGCCGGGATTTGGCGTTGAGCGCATAGGCGCGGACATCGCTGTGGCCAACGGCAGGTGCTTCCTGCACCACCAGCGCGACCCGCAGGCGTTCACGCGCCAGCAACAGTGCCAAGGTGCGGCCGGTGATGCCGCCACCGCGTATGCAAACGTCAAAGGGTCGTGTAAGGGGTCGTGCCATAGCCAGAAGTTCTTGTGGCATTGTAAAAGCCGGGCGTCAAGGCTGCTGGGGTGCTGCATTAAGGGCAGTTCGGCGGTTCATCGCAAACGCAGGGCAAAATCGGGGTTTCGCCATTGCCTGCCCTTCATGACTTCAACGACCACCGCTTCAGCATCCACGAAATCCGCCGCTGCCTCGGACATCCAGGCCACGATTGCCCAGTTGTTCATCTACCCGGTGAAATCCTGCGCTGGCATTGAAATGACCGAAGTCGTGCTGTATGACACCGGGCTGGACTACGACCGCGCCTGGATGGTGGTCGATGCCGACGGCGTTTTTATGTCGCAACGCGAAGCGCCGCGTCTGGCGCTGGTGAAACCCGAGTTCAAACGCGGCGAGTTGATCCTACGCGCGCCCGGCATGTTGGCCCTGCATGTGAACGTCGACGGCGTGGAAGACGCCGTAAAAGTCGAGGTTTGGGACGACCAGGTGCCCGCCTTTGACATGGGCCATGTGGCCGCGCAGTGGTTTACCGATTTTCTCTCGCTCACAGAGGCGGGTTTGCCCAGAGCTGGCGCCCCCAAGGCCCGTCTGGTGCGGTTTGACCCGGAGCACAACCGTCTGGCCAGCAAAAAGTGGACCGGCGGCATCGATGCGCCCTACCAGTTTGCCGACGGTTTCCCAATTTTGCTGACCAGCACCGCATCGGTCGCATCACTCAATGACAAACTGGCCGCGCAAAGCCACGCGCCGGTGGGTGTGCAGCGGTTTCGGCCCAACATCGTGCTGGCGGGCCTGGAGGCGCATGACGAAGACCGGCTGCAGACCTTCAACATCGCGGCGTCAGGTGCCGATGGCGCGCAAACCGTGACCATGAACCCCTGCAAACCCTGCGCGCGTTGCAGCATCCCGAATGTCAACCCGGCCACTGCGGCCAGCAGCCCCGAGGTCAACGACACACTGCAAACCTACCGCGCCAATGCGCTGATGGACGGTGCCATCACCTTTGGCATGAACGCCATCATCACCAGCGGCGTCGGTGCCACACTGCGGGTGGGGCAAGCGGTGACGGGCAACTTCAAGTTCGATTGACACCGCGCTGGGCACCCCAGGGCACGCAAGTGCCCTGCTCTCCAACTTAAACCGCGTCCTTTACAATGCGGTCATTCGATTTTTCAAGGCCTTTTGGGGCCTTTTTTACTTTTTTGGGCCGTCACCGGCCCGTATCAGGGGTGTCGTATGAGTTTGAAATGTGGCATTGTGGGATTGCCCAACGTGGGCAAGTCCACCTTGTTCAACGCCCTGACCAAAGCCGGCATCGCCGCTGAAAACTACCCGTTTTGCACGATTGAGCCGAACGTGGGCATCGTCGAGCTGCCCGATGCGCGGCTGCAGCAGTTGAGCGACATCGTCAAACCCGAGCGCATCGTGCCGGCGATTGTCGAGTTTGTCGACATCGCCGGCCTGGTGGCCGGGGCCAGCACGGGTGAGGGCCTGGGCAACAAGTTCCTCGCGCACATCCGAGAGACCGATGCCACCATCAACGTGGTGCGCTGTTTTGAAGACGACAACGTGATCCATGTGGCGGGCAAGGTCGATCCGATCTCCGACATTGAAGTGATCCAGACCGAGTTGTGCCTGGCCGATCTCTCGGCGGTGGAAAAAGGCCTGCACCGCGTCACCAAAACTGCGCGTTCAGGCGACAAAGAATCCGCCAAGCTGGTCGCCATCTTGGAGAAATGCCAAGCCGCGCTGAACCAGGCCAAACCGGTGCGCACGCTGGATTGGAGCAAGGAAGAACTGCCACTTTTGAAGCAATTCTTCCTGATCACCGCCAAACCCGCCATGTTTGTGGCCAACGTGTCGGAAACCGGCTTCAAAAACAACCCGATGCTGGAGCGCCTGGAGAAATTCGCCGCCCTGCAAAACGCCCCCGTGGTGGCCATCAGCGCGAAAATGGAGGCCGAAATGGCCGAGATGGGCGACGAAGACCGCCAAATGTTCCTCGAAGAACTCGGCCAGACCGAGCCCGGCCTGAACCGCCTGATCCGCGCCGCGTTCACCCTACTGGGCCTGCAAACCTACTTCACGGCGGGCGTGAAAGAAGTGCGCGCCTGGACGATCCACGTCGGCGACACCGGCCCGCAGGCGGCTGGCGTGATCCACACCGACTTCGAAAAAGGCTACATCCGCGCCCAAACCATCGCGTTTGCAGATTTCATCCAGTTCAAGGGTGAGCAGGGTGCCACAGACGCGGGGAAGATGCGGGCCGAGGGCAAGGAGTATGTGGTTAAGGACGGGGATGTGATGAATTTTTTATTCAGTTCATAGAACTATTGATTTTTTAAATATTTAGATCACGTAAATAATGCCTTTATAGCTATTAATATTATAATATATTTTATTTATTTAAGACCAAAATTTGTCAAATAATCCTAATAAAACGGCAGTCATCACAGCATACCGCAAGAACTTTCCGATGGCCATGTAAACCAAGCAGGGCCAAAAAGGCAGTTTGAGCCAACCGGCAATCGCGCACAGCGGGTCGCCCACACCGGGCAGCCAGGAGAGCAGGCAGGCTTTGGGGCCGATGCGCTCCAA
>JANLYO010000273.1:0-12229 GCA_031365665.1 Rhodoferax sp.
TTGATTTATTTTTTATCATTTATGCTACTAAGTATATAACATAACAAGGATATATTGTGAGAGCTAATACCTATTTTATTTCATCAGTTATTTTGTCATTGGGATTATTGGGCTGCACGCAAGAGCAGCAGAACAAGATCAGCCGCGACATTCAGAACTGGACGGGCACCAACGGCGTGCTGGAAATCTACGCGGGCGACAAACTCGTGCGCCGGTTCATCAAGATCGACAAGCTCTCCACCGCCATGGGCACCGACGACAACAAGCCGCGCCCCTATCGCTATGGCTACGGCGTGCTGGACGAAAACCTCAACATGATCGCCGACCCTGGCGAGAAAAAAGTCTATTTCGAGATCAGCGATTACGCCTCGAATTACGTGTTTTTTGAGAGCCCGAGGTAACTTGCAGGCCCGCCGGGCGCTTTGAAGGTTTCTTGGCGCGTTGTTAGGGCGCTGCCACAGCGCGGTTTGGTCTGGCCGGTGTTCCTGTGGTGCTATTTGCGTGTATCGTGCATGTTTTGCCTGAGGCATTTCAAAGTAACAGGAGATTCGCCATGATTCAACGCCGTTCACTGCTCCAAGCTGGCGCCGCTGTTTTGACACCGCTCGCGCTCACACGCCAAGCGCTTGCACAAGCGGCGGGCAACGCCTTCGTCATCTCTGGTTTTCCGGCTGGGGGCATGGGTGATTTTGTGGCCCGCCCGATGTCCGAAAAACTGCGTGGCAAATACGCCGCCAACGTGCTGATTGAAAGCAAAGTGGGCGCAGGCGGACGGGTTGCTGTGGAATATGTGAAACGTGCAGCGCCGGATGGTCTGACGATCTTGCAGATTCCCAGCTCACCGATGGTGCTGTACCCCAACATCTACAAAAAGCTCAACTACGACCCGTTGGTCGATTTCATTCCGGTCACCTCAACCGTGAGTTACGCGTTTTCATTCACGGCGGGGCCGGGTTTGCCCGCTGAGATCAAGACCGTTGAAGAGTACCTGAAGTGGGCCAAAGCAAATCCGAAAATGGCGAATTACGGCGTGCCCGCTGCGGGCTCGGCGCTGCATTTTGCCGGCATGATGTTGTCGCGTGCTTCGGGCGTCGAAATGACCAGCGTGGCCTACCGGGGCGGCGCGCCGCTGCTGCAAGACGTGATGGGCGGGCAAATCCCGGTGAGTTTCAATGTGGTGGGTGAAGTGCTGCCGCACGTCCGCGCTGGCAAGCTGCGTTCATTGGCGATGACCACACCGCAGCGTTCACCGTTTTTGCCAGAAGTGCCAACGATGGTGGAAGTCGGCTTCAAAGACATCGCCATGGTGGAGGCGCTGGGCTGGTATTTGCCCGCCAAAACGCCGATGGAGACGGTGCGCAAGCTCAATGGGCTGGTGCGAGAGGCCTTGCAAACGCCTGAATTCGTCGAGGCATTGGCAAAAAGCGGCCTGCAGCCGCTGCACCAATCGCCCGAGGAGTTTTTGGCCTTGCTCAAGCGTGATACCGCGCATTGGGCCGCTGCTGCCAAGGCCACTGGCTTCACGGCGGAAGATTAGAGCGGTGCTGAAACTCAGCGGGGCGCAGGCCCTGGTGCGCATCCTGCAAGGCGAAGGCATCGGGTTCGCTTTTGGTGTGGTCGGCGGCAAACTTGCACCGCTGTTGCATGCGATTTCGCAGACGCCCAGCCTGCGTTACGTAGGTGTGCGCCACGAAGCGGCAGCGCCCATGATGGCGGCAGCGGTGTACGCGGGCTCCGGCAAGATGGCGCTTGCGCTGGGCGAAATGGGCCCTGGCGGTTTGAACCTGGCCAGCGGGGTGGGGGTGGCCTTTGGCAACAACCTGCCGCTTTTGGCGATCACCACCAACCAGCACCGCGCGGCCGCTTACCCGCACAGCGGCATGTTCATGGATCTGGACACGCGCGCCGTGATGGCCCCCATCACCAAATGGAACGCTGTGGTGATTGACGCCCGCCGTATCCCCGAGCTGGCGCGCCGCGCCTTTCGTGAAGCCCTGGGCGGCCGGCCTGGTCCGGTGCATCTGGACATTCCGCAAGACGTGCTCGCGGGCGTCTGCGAGTTTGCCGACGACGAGTTTGACCTGCCCCCCGCGCGTTACCGCGCCATCACCGGCCCGCGCCCGAATGCAAAGGGCGTGCAGGACGCGGTTGCGGTGTTGCGCGCCGCCAAAAGGCCGCTGATCGTGGCCGGTGGCGGCGTAGTTATCGGCGACGCGGCGGCGCAGGTGCGTCAAATGGCTGCATTGCTGAATGCTCCTGTGGTGCCCACCCAGATGGCGCTGGGCGTGGTGCCCAGCAACAGCCCGCATTTCATCGGCCATGGCGGCCTGATTGCCGGCGAGGCAGTGCGCCAAGCCTTTGAGCAGGCGGATGTGATCCTGTCGGTCGGTTGCCGGTATTCATCGTGGATGTGGGATGAAAAAGGCCCGTTTGCGCGCCGCCAGCACCGCCTGGTCAACATCAACATCGACCCTTCGGCCCTGGGCCACCCGGCTGTCCATGAAGTGGCCTTGCAGGCCGACGCCGCGCTGGCGCTGGACGACCTGCTGGCTGCCTTGGCTGCCTTCGGTGGGAGCCCCGCGCTGAGTGTCGAGCCGGGCTGGCTGGGCCAGAGGCGTGCCGCACGCGCCAAGTATGAATCCGCCTTGAATGCCCTGGCCAGCGAAGTCAGTGAAGTGATGCACCCAGCCGCTTTGGCCCAGGCGATTGCCAAAATACTGCCCGCCGACGCGCTGGCTGTGTACGACGGGGGCCACACCACCTTCTGGAGCAACGACTTCACGCCCGTGCATGACGTGCGCACGCGCTTCCACGAGCCTGGCATGAGCCACTTGGGCTTCGGCCTGCCCTATGCCATGGCGCTGCAATTGCAGCACCCGGGGCGACCAGTGGTCAACATCACCGGCGACGGCTCCTTTGGCTTCACCCTCAACGAGCTCGACACCGCGCGCCGCTACAAGCTGCCGGTGATTACCGTGATCCACAACAACGCGGCCTGGGGCATCATCCGCTCGGGTCAGAAAAGGCAACTGGACTTCGAGATGGGCACGGGCCTGGAAGACACCGACTACGCCGCCGTGGCGCGCGGTTTTGGCTGCCATGGCGAAGTGGTCACGCGCGCAGAAGATGTGGCCCCGGCGATGCAGCGCGCGCTGGCCTCCAAGCTGCCCGCCGTGTTGGACTGCCGCACGCGTTTTGTGCCGCACCCGGCCAGCCCCATGTTTGGCAGTATGAACAAATATGGTTTTGAGGCGCTGACGCGGTTGCCAGCCTGAATCCGGCATGGGCCTGGCCTGAACTCCCGGTTTCGTTGCCCGATAACTTTCGCCACCTGCTGTTTTTTTGAAAGAGATCATGTCCGCACTCACCCTGGCCCAGGCCAACACCATCCTCTCCGTGGCCGTGGCCAAAGCCCGCGAAGCCGGCTACAAACCCATGGGCATCGCCGTGCTCGACGCCTCCGGCAACCTCAAGGCCTTTGCCAGCGAAGACGGCGCCAGCATGTTCCGTTTTGACATCGCCCGGGCCAAGGCCTGGGGCGCGGTGGGCATGGGCGCTTCCAGCCGCGTGCTGATGCAACGCGCCAAAGACAACCCCAACTTCTTCGTCTCGCTGTCGGCCACGTCCGCGGGCAAGTTCCTGCCGCAAACCGGCGCCGTCGTCATCAAGGACGCCAGTGGCCAGATCATCGGCGCGGCGGGTGCCAGCGGCGGCACGGGGGATGAAGACGAGGCGATTTGCATCGCGGGCGTCGAGGCGGCGGGCTTGGCCCACGGGTGAAAGTTAACACCTGTGTTAACAAAATGGCGGTTTTACCGTTGCCAGGCAATTTTCAATGAAATTCAGGGCTGTAGCCCTCGTGAAATCGACATAGTTTGCTATTAATAGTGAAGTATTGAGAAGTGCCCGCACGCGTGGCTCAAGCGGTGATCGGCGACCGCGCACTGCGGCCACGCGCCTTCCGGCCCCAAGCCTGATCCCCTTGCCTCATCGCCACGAGTGCTGACCGCTAAATCCTCAACGCGGGCCTGGGAGCTTGAGTGCCAGAAGCCGCTCGCGAACGGACTTCAGCAGCGCATCTGATTGCTTGGGATCCACCTGAACACGCGATAGCAACAGCGCTCCCACCATGGCACTGACGGCGAGCAGCGCATCGCCTTCGCCCTGGCCGGCCAGCGAATCAACCGTCTGAGAAACAAATTCGTCAAGGTGCTCCGACATCACCGCGCGAGTTTGCTCGTCGGCGCGAGCCACGTCCGAAGCCAAAGCAGCGATTGCACACCCAGCCGCGCGCGAGTCACGGTGAGACCGGCTGAGGAACCTGCGTACGGTGGCCTCGAAACTGCGCGGCTTGTCATCGCATCCCTCAGTCGCCAGCCAGGCCTTTCGCCCATCCACCAGGGCGCGCTCAAGTGCACGCGCGAGCAGTTCGGCGCGCGACTCGAAGTGGTTGTAAAAGCCGCCATGCGTGAGGCCCACGCTGCGCATCAAGGTGCCGACGCTGATGGACTCGAGTCCGCCATCGCGCGCTTGGTCAGCGGCCTTGCTCAGGATGCGCTCCCGGCTCTGCACCTTTTCAGCCTGCGAATGTCCCATGTCGTGTCCTCCAATGATGACTGCCTTGACAGCCTGGATTGTATTCGTCATACTGCAACATGACGATCATCATTCAGTAGCGTGATGACCGTCATTCAAAATCAAGATGGTGGCTTCACAGCCTTCTGCTCAACATCAGGAGACTCCAATTCGACCTGCTACGGACGATTGCCCGCGCGTGCCAGCCATCCGTAAGACCAGTGCGACCAGCCGCCATAACACCGACCCTTCCACACCGCGAGATCAAGACCATGGATCCCATCCCCGCTCAGGCACCCACCTGGCATAAGTCGGCCTGTAACCTCTGCTACATCAACTGCGGCGTCGAACTGGCCATCGCTGGCCAGGGCGCTGAAGCGCGTATCGTGAAGGTCCGTGGTGACCGCGACAACCCGCGTTCGCAGGGCTACCTGTGCAACAAGGCCCAATCCATTCCGAGTTACGTGCACCACCGTGACCGCCTTACCTCGCCGTTGCGCCGCCGCGCCGATGGCAGCTATGAGGCCATCGACTGGGACACGGCAATCCGCGAGATTGCGCAGCGCCTGCGCACCGTGGTCGACGCGCACGGCGGCAAATCACTGGCCATGTTTGGCGGTGGCGGGCAGGGCAACCACGCCGGTGGCAGCTATGGCATCGGCTTCCTGCGGGCGCTCGGTTCGCGCACCATCTTCAACGCGCTGTCGCAGGAGAAAACAGGGGACTTCTGGCTCAATGGGCACATCTTCGGCTCGCAGATGTGCCACACCGCAGAAGACATCCACCATTGCGGCCTTTTGTTGGTCATCGGCGCCAACCCGCGGCTGGCCCACGGTTTCACCAATGCGCGCGATCAGCTAAACGGCGTGCGCAAGGACCCACAGCGCAAGCTGATCGTGATCGATCCCCGCCGCACCGAGACTGCCGAAGCAGCCGATTTGCACATCGCACTGCGCCCCGGAACAGACGCTTTTCTGCTGGGCGCATTGCTGGCCGAGCTGCTGCGGCGCAACGCGTTCGATGAGCACTTCCTGGCTGAGCGCGCGGTGGGTGCAGACGAGGTGAAGGCAGCGCTGGCTGACGTGCCAGTGGCTGCCTGGCTGGCTGCGGCTGACGTTGCGCCTGCCGACTTCGATCGTCTCGTGCAGATGGTGTTGGACGCGCGAGCCATGGTGGTGCGCGTCGAACTCGGCGTTCAGCAGGGCCTGAACTCCACGCTGAACTCCTATCTGGAGAAGCTGCTGTACCTGATGACGGGCCACTTCGGCCGCGCCGGCACGCACTGGCTGCACAGCTGGCTGATGCCCCTGTGGGGCAATACGCCAGGCATGCGCCACTTTGCGACCGATGCCGAAATCATCAGCGGCTTGTTGTCTCCCAATGTGTTTCCAGACGCGGTGCTCGCTGATCATCCCGAACGCCTGCGTGTGTTGTGGGTGGACAGCAGCAACCCCGTCAACACAGCCGCCGACACAACCCGTGTGCTGGAAGCCATGAAGGCGCTGGATCTGATCGTTGTGGTGGACGTGGCCTTTACCGAGACGGCTGCTCAGGCGCACTATGTTCTGCCAGCCTCGTCGCAGTACGAGAAGTGCGAGTTCACGCTGTTCAATTTCGAGGTGCCGACCAACTACTTCCACGTGCGCGCGCCGGTGTTGCCGCCCTTGGCAGGCACGCTGCCCGAGCCTGAAATCTACGGCAGACTGGCACGCGAGATGGGCATGATGCCCAGCGACGACATCATTGCCGGGTTGAGAGAGAAGGCCCGGGATCCCGCCGCATTTGGCGCGGCTTTCGCGGCGGCGGTAGCTGCGGACCGAAACGTCGGCAAGCTCAGTGGGCAGGTGCTGTACGAAACCTTAGGATCCACGCTGCCCGATGGCACGGCAGCAGCCGCTGCGCTGTGGCAGGCCTGCCATCGGCTCGCCAGGATGCAGCCGCACGCCGTCCGTCTGGCGTTGCAGGCGGAAACGCCGGCCCCAGCCCCAGCCCCAGCCCCAGCCACAACACCAGCTGATTCGGCCGATCTTGGCGAACGCCTGTTCCGCACGGTCGTCAGCGCCCGTTCGGGGGCCGCGTTCACGATCCACGCAACACCGTGGGAGCTGATCGAGCACGCTGATCACAAGGTGCACCTGGCGGTGCCCAAGATGCTCGACTGGCTGCGCCAACTGGATCCGGCCACGGTGCGCCCGCAGCCCGACTGGCCCTTCGTGCTGTCGGCAGGCCAGCGGCGGTTAAACAATGCCAACCAGATCCTGCGCGATCCGGGCACGCGTGCCAGCGACCCGGACGGCGCCTTGTACATCCACCCGCAAGATCTTGAAGCGCTGGGCGTGTCTGACCAGGGTGCCATCGTGGTGGAGACGGCCAGGGCAAAAATCGTCGTACGCGCCAAGTCGACAGACTCGATGCGTCGCGGCCACGTCGCGCTGCCCCACGGCTATGGGCAGCAGCATCCGACAGAAGGGGGAAACCGGGTTGTGGTCGGCCCTGCGATCAACTGGTTGACCGACGGACAAAACCGGGACCCTGTGGCCGACACCCCGCATCACAAATACGTGCCAGTGCGCCTGTATGCCGCACAGGCCGACGCGCTGGTTAACTCTATTACGGCAACGGCTTGAACATCCAGGAGACCCAAATGAACCCCAGTGAAATCGGCAAAGTAACGATGGAGATCAACGGGAACATCTGCACCATCACCGTCGACAACCAATCGAAAAAGAATGCCTACACCCCCGCAATGCTCGACCAGGTTGCCGAATACATGACCGAGTATGAAGAAAACGACGACCTGTGGGTCGCCATCTTCTGCTCGGCGGGCGAGCACACAACTGCGGGGCTGGACATGCCGCGCTTTTTTGGCCCAACGGCCGAGCCCAACCAACGCCGGCCAGGGCTGGTCGATCCGTTCGGGTTAGAGCGGCGCTGTACCAAGCCTGTGATCTCGGTGGTTCAGGGCATCACGTACACAGTGGGCATTGAAATGGCGCTGGCCCAAGACATCGTGATCGCAGCAGACACGGCGCGGTTTCAGCAATTGGAGGCTCGACGAGGTATTGCGCCGTTGGGCGGGGCACACTTCCGGTACCTGTCTCGCACTGGCTGGGGCAATGCGATGTACCAGCTTTTTACCTGCGAAGAATTCTCAGCCGAGCGCGCCTTGCAACTGGGCTTTGTGCAAGAGGTGCATCCTTTCGGGCGTCATATGGAACGGGCCAGGGAATTGGCCGCCATCATCTGCGAATGTGCCCCGCTCGGCCTACGGGCGACCAAGAAGGCCGCACTGGCCTTCATCGAGGGTGGGGAACAAGCGGCCATTGCCTGCATTCCCGACATCAAGGCGCAGGTCTTTGCGTCAGAAGACTTCAAGGAAGGCATTCAGTCGTTCGTGGAGAGGCGCAAGGCAAAGTTTTCAGGCCGCTGACTTCCGTATTGATTAAGCCCGTAGGCGCTTGGTGCGGTAGGTGTCCCAAGTGCTCATCATCAGGCTCTTGAGAAAAGACATCAATCCGCTTTCGTTGGGCCGGGGATTGCCGCCGCCTACCGCCAGCCGGTTCAGCGCAAGAGTAATTCGCGGGCAAACGCCAAGCCGACTCCCCGGTTGGCACCGGTGACGAGGACGACAGCACTTTCAAGTTTCACAGAAATCTCCAAAAAATTGGATGGAAGACCAGGCTCACTTGACCTTGACGACGGCCTTGCCTTTTGCGCGGCCAGCCTTGACGTAGGCCAAGGCCTCGTTGGTGGACTCAAAAGGGAAAACCTTGTCAACAACTGGCCGAATAGCGCCGGCTTCGAGCAGCCGAGTGATCTCGCGCAGTTGGCTGCCGTTGGCCTTCATGAAGAGGAACGCGTAGTCGAGGCTGCGGCTCTTCGCCCGGCGACGGACGCCTGCGCTCAGCAGCCGCATGACCAACTTCACGAATGCCGGGGCATTGATTTCCTTGCCGAAGGCAGGATCAGGCGGCCCGGAGATGGAGATAAGTTTGCCGCCGGGCTTGAGCACGCGCAGCGATTTTTCGAGCGTCTTGCCGTCCTGGCTGTTCAGAACCACGTCGTAGTCGCGCAAGACATCCTCAAAGTCCTGCGCCTTGTAGTCGATGACGACATCGGCCCCCAAACTTTTTACCCAAGCCACATTGCCTGTGCTGGTCGTGGTGGCAACGGTTGCGCCCAGATGTTTGGCCAACTGGATGGCAAACGTGCCCACGCCGCCGGAACCCGCCTGAATAAAGACCTTTTGCCCCTTCTTCAGCTTGGCCTTCTCAACCAGCGCCTGCCAAGCCGTCAAAGCGACCAGCGGAATAGACGCGGCCTCTTCCATCGTGAGATTCCTGGGCTTGAGCGCCAGAGACGATCCCTTGACGGGGACGAATTCCGCGAACGTTCCGATCCGAAAATCGTCGGGCCGCGCATAGACCTCATCGCCCAGTTTGAACTGCCGAACACTCCGGCCGACCTTGACGACCTCTCCAGCCACGTCGTGGCCCAGGATGAGGGGCAGGCGATAGGGCAGTATGAGTTTGAACTCGCCGTCGCGGATTTTGGAGTCCAGCAGGTTCACGCCAGCAGCATGCACCTGGACCAGGACCTCGTCATCGCGCAATTCTGGCGTCGGCATGTCTGCCGCCCGCAATGCGCTCTTTTTCCCATAGCGATCAACCGTAAATGCTTTCATGGCTTTTCCTCTTGTAAAAAAATGCTGTGGTGGAACTTAATGCTTGGGGCGATTAAGCCATTTAGTATGATGGTCATCATATTTTTAGGCAAAAAAAACGTCAATCAATGGAGACCGGTTTCGGCAGAGCCAGGCTTTTCAAGCTTGCGCTGCACAGCGCGTCAGACAACGCAGAATCATTGACAGCGCGGGCCAGTATCAAGGTGCCCACCATCATGGCGACGGTCACAAGCGCACGCTCATGCGCGCCAGGTTGGCCCCAGTCCGGGAACTGGCGGGCAACAAGATCAATCATCTCCTTGATGCGGCGCGTGGCTGCACGGCGTACCTCAGGCGATTGGCGTGGCATTTCAGAGCCGAGAGCTGATATGGGGCAACCCGTCTCAATGCCGTCAACATGCTGCTTGGAGAGATAGACCCGCATCAGCGCCTGCAGCGACTGGTCTGCCGGTGCTGCGGCAATGACACTCGCCGCAACGGCGTTGGACTCAGCACCCGCACGGTCCGCCGCCTCGGCCAGCATGGCTTCGCGGGATGCAAAATGGGCATAAAAGGCGCCATGCGTCAGGCCGGCTTCTTTCATGATGTCGGCAACACCCGTACCGTCATAGCCGCTTCGCCGAATGGCACGTGCGGCGGCGTCGACGATGCGCTCGTGTGACGCTTCTTTGGCGGTGGTTCGGGTATTGGGTGTTTTTGGCATGATGCATATCATACAACAGTTTATTCCAATGTGCAATTGGCTGGGAAATGCAGGCTGGTCAATGCAAGGCGGCAATCCGCAGTCTGCGTGCCTCAGGTGGCTGCCGTACTTCGTCTGCCACTCGTCGCCCGTTTAGGGCAATTTTGAAACATCAAGCGCCAGCTTTTTGACTTGACTTCCCAAGGCCACGTTCGAAAACTGAGCCTGGTGACTCGGCAATGTGATCTGTGCTTTGGGGTGGAAGGCGCGCAAAACGGCATTCGCATTGCCAGTTCGCCACGCGACCTCGATGACACCTCTAACCTCGGGTTTATAGTTGGCTGATGAATAACGACACGCCGCTGCCAATCGCCGAGATCGCCCAAAGAATTCAACTGATTCGCGGCCAGCGTGTGATTCTTGACGCTGATTTGGCGGCCTTTTATGGCGAGACAACCAAGCGGTTCAACCAGCAGGTCAAACGCAATCTGGCGCGCTTTCCCGGGGACTTCATGTTTCAACTGGACCAGGAAGAGTTCTCAGGTCTAAGGTTGCAAATTGCAACCTTAGAGACGGCGCGCGGACGCCATCGCAAGTACGCGCCTTACGTTTTCACCGAGCATGGAGCGATCATGGCCGCCACTTTACTCAACAGCCCACGGGCCACGGAGATCAGCGTGCACGTGGTACGGGCGTTTGTGGAATTGCGCGGCATGCTGGCCACCAACCGCGAACTGGCCAGCAAGCTGCATCTGCTGGAGCGCAAAGTGACGAAGCACGATCAATCCATTGGCGAACTGATCGACGCCATGCGCCAGTTGCTGGCACCGCCCGATCCGCCAAGGCGGCCAATCGGCTTTGTCGCTCCCGAAGAAAAGCCCCGGCCGCGAGCGGGTAGACCTGTTCAGCGCAAAGCGCGCCCGCAATAGCCGGATTCCACGACCATCACGTTCCGGGCCTCGATTCCCGCCGGTTCACCGCATAAAACACCCCACGCAGCCAGCGGTTGGCGGGGTCGTATTGCAGGCGGCGGTGCCAGTATTGCTGCACCTCGATCACCGGCGGCTTGAAGGGCAGTTCGAGGCGGCTGACCTTGATGTGGCGGGCGGCCAGAGACTGCTTCAGGCTCAGGCGGGTGGTGGCATTGCCGTTGCTGCGCCAGTTGGCACCTGCGATACACGTGTGCGAGGTGCGAAACAGCGCCTGCTGGAAGAAGCCCGCTCGTCGCAAGCCCGGAAAAACCCCCACCGCCACTGGCTGTTTTTTGAAAGACCTCTGATGTCCGAACTCACCCTGGCCCAGGCCAACACCCTACTCTCCGTGGCCATGGCAACGGCCCGCGAAGCCGGCTACAACCCCATGGGCGCTTCCAGCCGCGGCACAGGGGATGAGGACGAAGCGATTTGCATCGCGGGCGTGGAGGCTGCGGGGTTGGCTCATGGGTAAAAGTTAACACCCGTGTTAACAAAATGGCAATTTTGCCGTTGTCGGGCAATTTTCAATGCAATTCAGGGCTGTAGCCCTCGTGAAATGGGCGTGGATAGCTATTAATAATGTAGTAATTGGAAATACTCCGCACACAGGACTCAAGCGGTGATTGGCGACAACGCGCCGTTGCCACGCTCCAGCGCCGCAACCGTGCGAGCAGTCTCAATGTGACTTGAGTCGTCCACTGTTTCGTTTAGGATTGACACCTCTATGACCCTGAAGCAGATCGAAGCCTTCTATTGGGCTGCCAAACTAGGCAGCTTTGCTATTGCCGCACAGCGGCTGCACGTGACGCAATCGTCACTGTCAAAACGTATCGCCGAGTTGGAAGAGTCCGTCGGTGCCTTGCTGTTTGACAGGTCGAACAAGCGTGCGCAGCTATCTGACGCTGGGCAACGACTTCTTGGCCACGCTGCGAGCATGCTGGAGCTTGGCGAGGCGATGCGCGCCGAAGCCAACGCGAGGTCTGGGTTGAGCGGGGTTTGCCGTTTCGGTATTACCGAGCTTGGTTCACTCACCTGGTTGCCAGGGTTCATAGGACTGGCTCGCCGGATGCATCCAGCCCTGACTTTTCAGCCGTATGTTGACCTTGCACGCATCCTTGAAAAGCTCGTGTCTAGGGGAGAATTGGACTTCGCCGTGGCTCCCGGCCTGGCGCAGAGTGAGGAGATCTCTTGCTACAAGATTGGCGAGGTCGAATGCGCCTGGATGGCTTCCCCGTCCAGGATCTCCGCAGGCACGGTCCTGTCAGCCAAGCAACTTGAAGCACAGCCGGTCATCACCATGACGGAAGGCTCCGG
>JANLYO010000298.1:0-5675 GCA_031365665.1 Rhodoferax sp.
CCATGCCCGGGCTGTCAGCCACCGCGGCCCCTACAAGTTTGGGCCAGGCCACATCAATGTGCCTGTGGCCATTGGCGGCGACATCATCTGCCCCGGCGACTACGTGGTGGCTGACGCCGACGGTGTGCTCAGTTTTTCCCCGGCAGTCGCCGTCGACCTGATCGCCCGTGCCGAAGACAGCCTGGCGCGTGAACAGGCCATCAGCGCCGAGATTGCCAATGGCAGGGTGGAGCAGCTGTGGATGAACAAGGTCCTGCAAGCGCATGGGCTGATCTGATTTCGACTTCGAAGGAATACGTATGCTGAAAAACCTCAACTCTCTGCGCGCAGCCTGCATGGCGGGCGTGCTGCTCGCTGCCAGCGGCGTGATGGCCCAAACCTACCCCAGCCAGCCGGTCCGTTTTGTGGTGCCCTGGCCCGCTGGCGGCGCCACTGACCAGCTTGCCAGGGTGTTGGCACAACCGCTGTCGCAAGCGCTGGGCGTGCCGGTTGTTGTGGACAATAAGGGCGGTGCCGGGGGCAACATCGGAACCATGGCGGTGGCCAAGGACAAGCCTGACGGCTACACGCTGCTGCTGGCCACCAGTTCCACAAACGCGGCGGGCCCGCACCTGTTTGCCAAGCAGGGTTTTGACCCGGCAAAGGATTTCACGGCTGTCATTAACCTGTGCGCCATTCCCAACGTGATGGTCGTGCCCGCCAAGTCGCCATGGAACAGCCTGAAGGCCGTGGTGGACGCCGCCAAACAATCGCCAGACAAGTTCACCTACGGCTCGGCGGGCATCGGCAGTTCACAACACCTGGCTGGTGCGCAGTTCAAGACCTCGGCCCAGATTGACATCAAACACGTGCCCTACAAAGGCAGCGGACCCGCGTCGCAGGACTTGATCGCCGGCCACATTGACATGATGATCGACACGGGCTCCCTGGGCTCCATCAGGGGCAGCCTGCTCAAACCCCTTGCCATTGCCAGCACCAAACGGCTGGTCGCACTGCCCAATGTGCCTACGTTTGCGGAAGCGGGCCTGCCCATGCTGGCGTCTGCCTGGTATGGCGTGATGCTTCCCGCCGGGGCCGCACCCGATGTCGTCGCCCGCCTCAACAAGGCCTTCAATGCGCTGTTGCAAAACCCCGAGATCCGCGCCCGGCTGGAAGGCATAGGCGCAGAAATTTCGGGTGGCAGCGCCGAGGAGTTTGCAAAATTCTCTCTCTCGGAAATCAAACGCTACGAAGCAATAGTGAAATCCTCCGGGGCACCCAAGGAATGAGTTGCCTCATTCAGGCATGTCGGCGCCAGCCTTACGCTGCAGCGGCGGAATACGCCAACTGCGGGTCTCGGGCCGGGGGCCGTGCATGCGCAGAATCAGGCAGCAGCGTCCCGCCGCCACTCGGGCTCAAGCCGTCTCTGTCATCGCATCCAGCACGACACGCCCGGTGATGCGACCGGCCTGGAGGTCTTGCAGGCTTTGTTCGGCCTGGGCCAGTGGTCTGACCTGGACGGCGGGCAAGGTCAGCTTGCCACTTTGCACCAGCGCGACAAGTTCACGAATCTGCGCGGTGCTGCCAACTGCCGAGCCCATCAGCGAAATCTCACGCATGGCCAGGGCCACCAGTGGAATGGTGGCCGCACCGCCAAACAGGCCAACCGAAACAAACCGTCCGCCCTTTTGAAGCGAGGGTAGCGCCAGAGCAGCGGTGGCCGGAGCGCCGACAAAGTCGATCATGCCGGCCAGGCCGCCGCCCGACAGCGCGAGCAGTTGCGCCGCGCCGCCGGTCTTGAGGTTCAGCACGTGTTCGACGTCGGCCGCCTTGGCCGCATCAAGTTTGGCATCGTCAATGTCGCAGGCAATGATGTCGTTGTGACCCATCGCCTTCAAGATGGCAACAGCGATCAGGCCGAGACCGCCACAGCCCAGCACAGCCACCCAGCGGCCCGGTTCGGGTGGGCCGAGTTTCGCGGCGGCAGAATAGGCGGTGACACCAGAGCAAGCCAGTACAGCCGCCTGTGCCGGGTCGAGGCCCTTCACATCGACCAGGTAACGCGCATCCGGCACCATCAAGTGGGTCGAGAAACCGCCGGGGCGGACCATGCCCATCGCAGCCATCGTGTTGCAGAGATTGTCCTGGCCTTTGAGGCAAGCTGCGCATTTGCCACAGCCGATCCATGGGTTGACCAAGTAGGTTTCACCCACACGCACGCCGGTGACGCTGGAGCCCACCGCTGCCACCACGCCGATTGGCTCGTGCCCCAAAACCAGCGGCAGCTTCATGCCACGGTCTGCCAGCACGTTTTTGACGCCGCCACCCATGTCAAAAAAGCCCTCGCGGATGTGCACGTCTGAGTGGCACACGCCGCAGAAGGTCAGGCGCATCAGGACTTCTTTGGGGCCGGGTGCCGGGGTCTCGCGGACCGCTTGCTGCAGGGGCTTACCCCATTCGACAACATCAAAACTTTTCATCTGCATTTCCTTTGTTTTTGGGCAAGCAGTTCAATCCATTGAGATTAATTGAGGAAAACCTTTAAACCTGTTCCCGATGCGACTGACTATGTCTCTGCAATATCAGTTTCCGGGCGTTTTGCCTTTGATCTCAACCGCCCGCAAAAAGTCAAAATCCACACCTTTATCGGCTTGCGTGACGGTCTGCAAAAACAGTTTGCGGTAGCCGCGCGGGGCGGTGGGTTCGGTGACGGGGTTGGCCTGTGCACGCTTCGCCAGTTCTTCGGCTGACACCAGCAGACTGATTTCCCGCTTCGAAATGGACAGGCGGATGCGGTCGCCATTTTGCACATGCGCCAATGGCCCACCTACCGCCGACTCAGGTGTGACGTGCAACACGATGGTGCCGTAACCGGTGCCGCTCATGCGGCCGTCGGAGATGCGCACCATGTCTTTCACGCCGGTGCGCGCCAGCTTGATTGGGATCGGCAGGTAACCCGCCTCGGGCATGCCGGGCGCGCCTTTGGGGCCTATGTTTTTGAGGACGAGGATGTCGTCAGCGGTGACATCCAGATCCGGGTCATCCACCCGCGCGGCCAGGTCGGCTGCGTTTTCAAACACCACGGCGCGGCCTTCGTGTTCCATCAGTTTCGCGTCGGCTGCGGATTGCTTGATGATGGCACCGCCGGGGGCCAGGTTGCCGTACAACACGGCGATACCGCCTTGCGGATAGATCGGGTTGTTGAACGGGCGCACCACGTCCTGCTTGAAGCCGGGGTCTTGGGCTTCGAGCTCTTCGCCCAGCGTCCGGCCCGTCACCGTCATCGCGTCGAGCTTCAGCAAGGGTTTGAGTTCACGCAGCAGCGTGGCCATGCCACCCGCGTCGTGGAAGTTCTCCATGTAGTGTTCGCCGGAGGGCTTCAAGTCCAGTAGCACCGGCGTTTCGCGGCCCATGCGGTCCAGCGCGGGCAGGTCGATGTCCAGCCCCATGCGTCCGGCAATCGCGGCCAGGTGCACGATGCCGTTGGTGGAGCCGCCGATCGCCAGCAACACGCGCAGCGCATTTTCAAAGGCAGCCGGTGTGAGGATTTTGCCGATGGTCAAACCGTCCACTGCCATCTGCACGGCGCGCGCGCCGGTTTCTTCAGCGATGCGGATGCGGTCGGCTGTCACGGCGGGTGGTGATGCGCCACCGGGCACCGTCATGCCCAGCGCTTCGGCGATGCAGGCCATGGTGCTGGCCGTGCCCATCACCGAACAGGTGCCTACACTGGCCACGAGCTGGTTGTTGACCTCGTCGATTTCTTCGCTGTCGATTTCATTGGCGCGGAACTTGGCCCAGTAGCGGCGGCAGTCCGTGCAAGCGCCCACACGTTCGCTGCGGTGCGAGCCCGTGAGCATGGAGCCGGTGATGAGCTGGATGGCGGGCAGGCCGGCCGACGCCGCGCCCATCAACTGCGCCGGCACAGTCTTGTCGCAGCCGCCAATCAACACGACGGCGTCCATCGGCTGCGCCTTGAGCATTTCCTCGGTGTCCATCGACATCAGGTTGCGCAGGAACATGCTGGTAGGCGCGGCAAAACTTTCGTGGATGCTGATGGTGGGGAAGTCCATCGGCAGCCCGCCTGCCATCAAAATGCCGCGCTTCACCGCCTCGATCAACTGAGGCATGTTGCCGTGGCAGGGGTTGTAGCTGCTGCCGGTGTTGGTGATGCCTATGACCGGGCGGTCTAGCGCCTTGTCGGTGTAGCCCGCGCCCTTGATAAAGGCTTTGCGCAGAAACAGCGAGAAGCCAGCGTCACCATAACTGGTCAGGCCCTTTTGCATGCCGGTGGGTGTGCCGGTTGGCAGGGCGTTGCCGGGTTTCTTGGAGGAGGTCATTTCAGGCAAAGGGGGGTTGGGGGGCGTAGGGTTCAAGTGTCGCGGATTTTCGGACGCGAAGATAATCATCAAAACTTGTCTGATGTCCCTAAACGTATCTTTGCTCCCTCATGACCCAGCTCGATTCATCCTCCCAGAAGCCTTTTATCATCCGCATGCACGCGAGTGACAACGTCGCCATCGTCGCCAATGACGGCGGTTTGGCGGCGGGCACCGCTTTGCCAGACGGGCTGGTGTTGAAGGACAAAGTACCGCAGGGCCACAAAGTTGCGCTGGTCGATTTGAAGGCTGACGAGCCGGTGCTGCGCTACGGCATTGCGATCGGTTACGCCCACAAGGACATCCCGACCGGCAGCTGGGTGCATGAGCGCCTGCTGAAAATGCCCGAGGCGCGGGAGTTGGAGAACCTGCCGATTTCAACCGTCAAACCTGCGCCACAGCCTGCGCTGGATGGCTACAGCTTTGAGGGTTACCGCAATGCCGACGGCTCGGTGGGCACGCGCAATATTCTGGCGATCACGCAAACCGTGCAGTGTGTGGCCGGCGTGACCGACTTTGCCGTTCAGCGCATCAAGGCCGAACTGCTGCCGAAGTTTCCGAATGTGGACGACGTGGTAGCGCTCGAGCATGGCTACGGCTGTGGTGTGGCGATTGACGCGCCGGGCGCCGAAATCCCCATTCGCACGCTGCGCAACATCAGCCTGAACCCGAATTTTGGCGGCGAGCTAATGGTGGTAAGCCTGGGCTGCGAGAAGCTGCAGCCCGAGCGGCTTCTGCCGCCTGGCAGCTTTGCCATCGTGGATGAGCGCAAACCGGACGATGCTGCGCTGGACGTGGTTTGCCTGCAGGACGACGCGCACGTGGGTTTCATGTCGATGGTCGATTCCATCATGCGCCAGGCCGCAGAGCATCTCACCCGCCTGAATGCCCGCAAGCGTGTCACCGTACCCGCCAGCGAATTGGTTGTTGGCGTGCAATGTGGCGGCAGTGACGCATTCTCGGGTGTCACTGCGAACCCGGCAGTGGGTTATTGCACTGATCTGCTGGTGCGTGCCGGCGCCAGCGTGATGTTTTCGGAGACGACGGAAGTGCGCGACGGCATCGACCAGCTTACTTCGCGCGCCTCCACGCCCGAGGTGGCCGAGGCGATGATCCGCGAGATGGCCTGGTACGACGCCTACCTGAAACGCGGCAGTGTGGACCGCAGCGCCAACACCACGCCGGGCAACAAGATATCGGGCCGGCCTTGGTCTTTTTGCTGACGCTGTCGTTGGGCATTACTGCTCCTTGGGTTGAGAGGGGGAACGGTGACGGCGGCCCAGCCGCAGCCGGCGGACATGGAAGGCGAGCTTGCCC
>JANLYO010000304.1:0-3994 GCA_031365665.1 Rhodoferax sp.
GGTCCTTGAACACATGCAGCAAATATTCAAAGGCGAAGGCGCCAACGATGGCCCCTGCAAAATTGCCCATGCCACCCAAAATCACCATCATGATGGCATGGGCGCTCATGTGGAAGCCCATCAACTCGGGGTTGACAAAACCGCCAATCGCCCCCCACAGATAACCCGCCAGCCCCGCCAGCGCCCCGGCGAGCGTGAAGGCGGCGAGTTTGTAGTTGAAGGTGCCAAAACCCATGGCGTGCATGCGGTGTTCGTTGATGCGTATGCCTGACAACGCGCGGCCAAATGGGCTCCACAACAGGCGGCGTAAAAACGCGTAAACCGCCAGCAGGCAGGCCAGGGTGAAAAAGTAAAACACCTGTTTGTTGTCCAGGTCAAACAGTCCGGCGTCGGGTTTGAAATTGATGTACAGGCCGTCTGAGCCGCCCAGCAGCTTGTTGTCAAAAAACAGATAAAACACCATTTGCGCGAACGCCATGGTGACCATGATGAAGTAGATGCCGTGGGTGCGCACCACAAAAAACCCGATGATGAGGGCCGCCAAGGCGCTGGCCAACACGGCCAGGGGCAGCGTCCACCAAAGGCTGACCGCAGCGCCCTGTGGCGTAAGGAACGCCAGTGCATAACCCGCCAGGCCGAAATAGGCGGCATGGCCCAGTGACACCAAGCCGGTGACGCCTTGCAGTAAATCCAGGCTCATGGCAAAAATCGCCAGGATCATCATGCGCGTGACCATCTGAATGTAAAACTCCGTGCCGACAAACGGAAACGCCACCAGCGCCGCCAGGCACAGGCCCAGCGCCACCTGCACGCCGCGCGGCAGAACCTCCAGATTCGCTTTGGCGACAGTCATTGCTTGAACAAGCCCTCAGGCTTCCACAATAAAACGGCGGCCATCAAGATATAGACCAACATGCCAGACACCGAGGGCAGAAGCACCTTGCCAAAAGTATCGACCAGACCCACCAGCAAGGCTGAAATCATGGCCCCGCGCACCGAGCCGATGCCGCCGATCACCACCACCACGAAACACATGATGAGCACCTGGGAGCCCATGTTCGGGTAGACGCTGGAGACGGGTGCGGCGATCATGCCTGCCACGCTGGCCAGCGCCACGCCCAGCGCGAACACGGTGGCGTGGATGAGTTTGATGTTGATGCCCAGGGCCTCGGCCATGTCGCGGTTGAAGGCACCCGCGCGGATTTTCATGCCCAGGCAGGTTTTGGAAATCAGCAGATACAGGCCCAGCGCCAGCAGAATGCAAATGCCTGACATGAAGAGGCGGTAGACCGGGTACGAGAGGTTGTGGGTCAACTGGATGGAAGCGCCCAGCAGCTCTGGCACCGGCACGCCATGCACGTCGTCGCCCCAGAGGATGGAGCGCATTTCTTCGAAGATGTAGATCAATCCGAAGGTCAGCAGCACTTGGTCGAGGTGGTCGCGCTGGTAAAAATGGCGGAACAAAAGCCATTCCAATGCCAGGCCAAACAACACGGCCAACACGATGCCGAGCAAGATGGCAAGGGTGAAGCTGCCCGTCAAAACACTCAGCGACCAGGCCAAGTAGGCGCCCAGCATGTAAAAACTGCCGTGCGCCAGGTTCACGACACCCATGATGCCGAAGATCAGCGTGAGGCCGGCGGCCAGCATGAACAGCAACAAGCCGTACTGCACGCTGTTGAGCAACTGGATCAGGAAGGTAGGGAAGTCCATGGCGAACGAGGGAATTTTGCGTGAAAAAAAGGGAGGTCGTCAGCCTCCCGGATTTTCCAGCCCAAATCCAGCTAAAAGCCAGCTTAGGCCATCTTGCAGCCAGCGCCGGAATCTGCCAATTGCTTGGCTGCTACCCTGATGACTTTGTTTTCTTTGCCGACAACTTGGCGCAGGTAAATGTCCTGGATCGGGTTGTGCGACGGGCTCATCTTCCATTTGCCGCGCGGGCTGTCGATGGTGACGCCTTCCATGGCGGCATAAAGCGCTTTCTTGTTGGAGAGGTCGCCTTTGACAGCATTGGCGCCGAGCATCAGCAGTTGGCCAGCGTCATAACCCTGCACCGCGTAGACATCGGGCATGGTTTTGAACTTGGAGGCAAAGGCGTTGCGGAACGCGCTGTTTTTGGGCGTCTCCAGCGAGTCGCTGTAGTGCAGCGTGGTGAACACACCTTCGGCGGCGCCGCCAGCCGCGTCAATTACGCCTTCGGTCAAGAAACCCGAGCCATACAGCGGAATTTTGCCTTTCAGGCCGGCTGCGGCGTAGTCACGCATGAACTTCGCCGCGCCACCGCCGGCAAAGAAGCAGGCGACGGCGTCTGGGTTCAGAGACGCAATTTCCGTCAGCAGCGCCTGGAATTCGACGTTGGGGAAGGGCAGGCCCAGCTCTTTGACGATGGTGCCTCCAGCCGCCAGGAAGCCTTCTTTGAAACCTTCAAACGCTTCGTCGCCAGCGGCGTATTTCCAGGTGATCCAGACGGCCTTTTTGTGGCCGTTGGCGACCATCGCAGCGCCCAGCGCGCGTGTAGGTTGTGAATTGCTGAAGCTGGTGCGAAACACGTTGGGCGCACACAAAGCGCGGGTGGCGGCATGCACACCGGCATTGGGGTTGATATTGAGCACGCCGGTGTCGCGGGCGACTTTGTGCAGGCCCATCTGCACGCCCGAATGCACCGTGCCAATCACCACATCGACCTTGTCGCGCTGCACGAGTTTGGTGGCGTTTTCAATGCCTTTGGAGGGCTCGGCTTCGTCATCCACCTTGAACCATTCGATGTCGCGGCCGCCCAATTTGCCGCCCTTTTCATCAATCGCCATGCGGAAGGCGTTTTCGATGTTGATGCCTAACTGCGCGAAAGTGCCGGTGTACGGCAGCATGAAGCCGACGCGCACTTTGCCACTTTGGGCACGGGCGATTTCAGGCAGCAAAAGGCTGGAGGAGGCCGCGCCAATAACGGCTGCAGTGCGGGTTAAAACGAGGCGGCGAGTGGTCATGTGAGTCTCCGATTGAAATTATTGATCTGAATTATAGTGCATTTTTATACGAAGCGCAGTCAAAAATTTAATGAGTATGCATTAAAATGCATTTCAATGCTGAATACCGGCTATAGGGGGTAAATCATCGAGTTCAAGATCAAATCGCTGTCGAACACACAGCGTCTGCTTCGCAGCAGCCAGCCAAGGGGTGCATCTGGCGCGCGCAGCAATTCGTCAATATAACGCCCGACGTTGTAAATGTGCGTGACCCCGTCCGGCTTGGTGCGGAACACGGCATAACTGGCATGCGATTTGATGACGTCACCGGCAACTGCGGTGACGACAGGTGCGCCGACCACATGCCGCTGGTAATACGGCTCGAAATACAGGGTTTCGTGGATGCAATAGACCCGGTCTTTCAACATGCCTTTGCTCTCGAACGACAGCGTCGCCAAAGGAAGGTTTTTGTCGAAATTTTCGCGGGCCTGCACTTGGTACAGGCATTCGTCGGTGAAGAAGCCAGGCCAGTCGTCAAAATCGCCTGAATCTAGCGTTTCTGCGTAACGCTGGTAAAACAGCAGGAGGCTGATGTAGTCGTCTGCGGATAGTTTTGCAGGGTCAATGGCGTTGCTCATGGTCTATCAATCCGCCATCACTTCGCGCCAGTAGTCATACATGCCACGTATCAGCCCTTCGGTCACCATGTGGTCGGTGTTTTCGGCGGCGCGGCCACCCAACTCGACGACGGTGTTGGCATCGGTGCCGACGTTGGACGTAAAACTGTCCTGGCTGAATTCAATCACCTCGCCATCATCGGCGGAGACAAACCCGGCCGGGCCGAACAGATTGGCCTGGCGCAAGCGCCTGCGCTGCATCTCGGGGGTGTCGGATTCAAAACCAAAATGCGTCCAGACAAAGTCAAAACTCGTGGGGCCGTCGGGAATGATCTGCCGCGTGGAGAGCGAATTGACCTGCTGCTGGATGATGAGGTTGGGGAAGATCGTGGTCATCACGGCGGTAGGTTCGCC
>JANLYO010000012.1:0-19740 GCA_031365665.1 Rhodoferax sp.
CCGCCAACACGCTGTGCGACAGCGGCATCCAGGTCACCGGCAGCCACAACCCGAAAGACTACAACGGCTTCAAGATGGGGCTGGGTGGCCGCGCGATCTAGGGCGAGGAGATCCAGGCGATCCGGCGGATGATGGAAGCAGAGAGCTGGGTGCTGGCCGAGGGCGCCGCCGCGCAGGGCGGCCCCAAGCAAGGCACGGCCCCCTCGGGGGGCAGCGCGGCACACGCAGTGGCAAGCGTGGGGGCAGGGAAGATTCGGAACATGAATGTCCTCAAGCCCTACCGCGACCGCATCGTGAGTGACATCAAACTCAAACGGCCGATGAAAATCGTTATCGATTCCGGCAACGGCATCGCGGGGGCTTCCGCGCCAGGCATCTTCCGCGCGCTGGGCTGCGAGGTGGTCGAGCTCTTCAGCGAAGTCGACGGCAATTTCCCCAACCACCACCCCGACCCGAGCAAACCCGAGAACCTGCGCGATCTGATGGCCGCGCTCAAAACCAGCGGCGCCGAGCTGGGCCTGGCCTTTGACGGCGACGGCGACCGGCTGGGCATCGTCACCCGGGGCGGCAACAACATCTACCCGGACCGGCAGATGATGCTGTTCGCGCAGGACGTGCTCTCGCGCGTGCCCGGCGGCACCATCCTGTTTGACGTGAAGTGTTCGCAGCGCCTGGCGCCGGCCATTGAGGTTGCGGGTGGCACGGCGTTGATGTACAAGACCGGCCACTCGCTGATCAAGGCGAAGATGAAAGAGATTGAGCGCTCCGGCCAGGCTGCACCCCTGGGCGGTGAAATGAGCGGGCATATTTTCTTCAAAGAGCGCTGGTTCGGTTTTGACGATGGCACTTACGCGGGGGCGCGCCTGCTCGAAATTTTGAGCGCTTCACCAGACGGCAATGCCGTGCTCGACGCGCTGCCCACGAGTTTCTCGACACCCGAGCTCAACGTGGAATGCGCTGAGGGTGAGCCGCATGGGCTGGTCGATCAATTGGTCGCGCTTTACAAGGCTGACTTGAGTGCTGCCCAATTTCCCGCCGGGCCGCCCCAAGGGAAATTAGCCCCCTCGGGGGGCAGCGACGACACGAAGTGCGGGAGCGTGGGGGCCGCAGTCCTGAACACCATTGACGGGCTGCGCGTGGACTGGCCGGATGGTTTTGGCCTGATCCGCGCGAGCAACACCACGCCGGTGCTGGTGCTCAGGTTTGAGGGCCACACTGACACGGCCCTGCACCGCATCGAAGCCGAGATGTTGGCGCTGTTGCGGCGCGTCAAACCCGACGCGGCCTTTGAAGCGTCGGCGCATTGAGCCAGCGGATGGGCTGCAAGGGCGCATGAAAATTCTGCTGGTCAAACTGTCGTCTTTGGGCGATGTGATCCAGACGGTGCCCGTCATCCACGACATCCACACCGCACTGCGTGGCGCGCAGATTGACTGGGTGGTGGAGGAAGCATTTGCGCCCCTGGTGGAGCGGGCGCAGGGGCTGGGTCGTGTGTGGCCCATCGCTGAGCGGCGTTGGCGAAAGTCGCGCCTGCATCCTGCGACTCGACAGGAGCGCGCGGCCTTTTTTGCCAAGCTGCACATTGAGCGGTACGACGCAGTGATTGACTTTCAGGGCTTGATCAAGTCGGCACTGGTGGCGCGTCAGGCACGCCTCGCGCCAGGGGGCTTCCGCGCCACCTACGCCAACGGCAGCGAGGCTTGCAGTTACGAGTGGCCGGTGCGTTTTATGGTCAACAAAGCCCTGCCGATGGCGCAGCGCATCCACGCGGTGGCGCGTTACCGCACGCTGGCAGCGGCGGCGCTGGGATATGAACTGGGTGGCGAGGCGGTGTACCGCTGGACAGGTCTACCAGCTTCACCCGCTCAGGACGCAACCCCCACGGTAGTGTTGGCCCACGGCACGACGCGCTCCGACAACGAATGGCCGCAGGCAGATTGGATTGCGCTGGGCCGCCGCTTGATCGATGCCGGCTGTCACGTCGCTTTGCCGCAGGCTGGCGCGCGTGAGATGGCCTTCGCCAACACGGTGGCACAGGCTATTGGCGCAGGCGCCGAGGTTTGGCCCGCCATTGGCCTTGCGCAGGTGCTCGACCACATGGCCGCCTGTGCAGGTGTGATCGGCGTGGACTCGGGCCTGTCGCATTTGGCAGTGGCTTTGAACCTGCCGCACGTGCAGATCTTCAGCCAGCCGCGCGTTTGGCGTGCGGGGCCCATCGGGCAGGCGCACCAGCGTGCAGTTGGCGGCGACCAGGCGCCCGGTGTGGAGGCTGTGTGGCAAACCTGGCAGGCTGTGTGGCAGGCGTCAAATCTCGGCAGACCCGCGTCTGAGTCGAAAGCGCCCGTGTGATCCACGCACTCTATAGCTGTGTGATGCGGCTGATGCAGCCCTTCATGCAGGCGCGGCTCAAGCGGCGGGGCAAAGTGGAGCCGGGGTATCTTGAGGCCAGCGATGAGCGCTGGGGCGTGTATGGCGGTGCGCCTGAGCCCACACCACGTCTGGTGTGGATTCACGCCGTCTCGCTGGGTGAAACCCGCGCCGCAGCGGTGTTGATCGAGCGCCTGCGCCTGCAAGTGCCCGGCGTGACCTTGTTGCTCACACACGGCACGGCTACGGGCCGTGCAGAAGGGGCCAAGCTCCTCAAACCAGGCGATGTTCAGGTGTGGCAGCCATGGGACACAGTGGCGGCAGTCATGGCTTTTTTGACGCATTTCAAACCCCGCATCGGCATTTTGATGGAGACCGAGGTGTGGCCTAACCTGGCGTTGCTGTGCCAAAGCCGCGCGGTTCCGCTGGTGTTGGCCAACGCGCGTTTGAGTGACAAGTCCCTGCAAAAGGCCTTGTGGCTGGGCTGGATCGCCCGGCCCGCGTACCGCTCTTTGCACGCGGTGTTTGCGCAAACACAGGAGGATGCGACGCGCCTGCGGCAACTCGGGGCGACGGTGCAGGGCGTTTTTGGCAATCTCAAATTCGATGCCAACCCGCAGCCTGGCCAACTCGCGCACGGGCGTGCGCTACGCTGTGCGTTGGCGCGGCCCGTGTTGCTGTTTGCCAGTTCGCGTGAGGGCGAGGAGGCGGCTCTGCTGCAACTGCTGCAAGCGGCACAGGCGGCTGGGCCAGCCGCAGTGCCCGTGCAGTGGCTGATCGTGCCGCGCCATCCGCAGCGTTTTGACGAGGTGGCGGCCACCATCAGCCGTTTTGGTTTTCCGGTGTCACGGCGCAGCACTTGGGGCGACGCCTTGCCGCAGCAGGCTGCGCCGCCCACCCTCTGGCTGGGCGACAGCCTGGGCGAGATGGCGCTGTACTACGGCTTGGCCGATGTAGCGCTTTTGGGCGGAAGTTTTGAACGCCTGGGCGGACAAAATTTGATCGAGGCTGCCGCCTGCGCCTGCCCCGTGGTGATGGGGCCGCACACCTTTAACTTTGCTGAAGCCGCCGCCCTCGCAGAAAGCGCGGGCGCCGCCCTGCGCGTGCCCGATTTGGCAGCGGGCGTCGCTGCCGCCCTGGCCTGGGTGGCAGATGGCGAGCGCTTGCTGGCAGCACGCGCCGCCGCAGAAGGTTTCGCCCGCGCGCACCAGGGCGCGACAGACAAACTCGTGCAAGCCATTGACAATCTGTTGCCGCCGATGGGTTGACGTGTCCGGGTCTGACCCCAAACACTTTGTCCCGAACCCTTTAGATTTCACCCCACGAGGAGACAACATGCCGAATTCAGCCACCTTTACTGACATTCTTTACGCGGTCGATGAGCAGATCGCCACCATCACCCTGAACCGCCCTGACAAGCTCAACGCCTGGACTCGCGCCATGGACGCTGAGGTTCGTGCGGCGATGCACGAGGCCGCCGCCGACCCGCAGGTGCGCGCCATCGTGGTCACGGGCGCCGGGCGCGGCTTTTCCGCCGGGGCCGACATGAACATGCTCAGCGGTATCTCGACCGGCGAAGTGCAGCGCCAGCCCGTGCCCGGCGTGTCAGCTGAGGCCGCCAGTGCCGGCATGGAGGCCAATTACGCTGCCAGTTTTGGCTACGTGCAGCGCATCGGCAAACCAGTGATTGCCGCCATCAACGGCCCCATCGCCGGCATTGGCCTGTGCTTCGCGCTGTATTGCGACGTCCGCCTGATGGCCGAAGGCGTCAAATTGACCACCGCCTTTGCGCGGCGCGGCCTGATTGCCGAACACGGCATCTCCTGGCTGCTGCCGCGCCTGATTGGTCCGATGCAGGCGCTGGATTTGCTGCTGACGGCGCGCACCGTCACGGCAACTGAGGCCGCGCTCATGGGTTTGGCGCGGCTCGTGCCTGCTGACGGATTTGCGCTGGCAGCAACGGCTTATGCCAAGGATCTCGCACAACTCTCATCACCGCGTTCGATGGGCATCATCAAGCGCCAACTGTTTGAAGCGCAATTTCAGTCCCTGGGCGAAGCTGTGGAGATCACCAATGCCGAAATGATGCAGTCGTTCACATCGGAAGACTTCAAGGAAGGCGTGGCGCATTTCGTCGAAAAACGTGCCCCGGCTTTCAGCGGGCGCTGAGTACTTAGCCCCACGGCCCCACGCTGATTCCCCTATGGCTTACCTTCGCCTGCGCCAAATCTGCTTGGTGGCCGACACACTGGAGCCGCTGGTTGCCGACCTGTGCCAGGTGTTGGGCCTGACGGTGTGCCACCGCGACCCTGGCGTCGAGCGTTTTGGCCTGCACAACGCGCTCTTGCGCATCGGCAACAGCTTCATTGAAGTGGTGGCCCCTTTGTCCGACAGCCGTGGCGATGGCACTGCTGCCACACGCCATCTGGCGCTGGGCAAAACGATGGGCAGCAAGTTGCTTGGATCGAGTTGGACAACGCCACGATCCTCCAGTTTTTTCCGCTAAGTTCACTGGCGTCCCAGACGAAGCCCCATCAACGCGCTGTAGGCTTGTCGCAAATTGACCTGCAAGTGCGCCAGGTGGCGCTGAACGATGTTTTCACTCGGGCGCTAGCGTGCGGCTGGGTGGTGGACCGGGCGGGGCAGGCCGTCAAGATGGGGGGCGTGTGGTGGCGCTTTCTGGCGGAATGACGGGCCTGCGTGCCACGGGGCCCGACGTGTTGGATCTTGAGGTCAGTGTGTTGGGTTCAATGAAATTTGAAATATTTATTTAAAAATTTATATGGAAATATTAAATTGCCTTAAGCCACATATTTATTATATTTATTGCTATGTATTTTATAACAATATTGAATAAATTTAATTTAAATACAATTTAAAATTAATAAAAAACGATAAATTATCAACTCCACGAGCATTTGTTAATACTCATATTAACAACGAAGGCCATTTCCCATCAGCCTTGCCGCTGAAAACATCCTTCAAAATGAGGATGAAAATCCTGCCTCCCCCGCTGACAGCCCCCTGCCAAATGGTTTAGCATGGCGCAGCCAACTGCTGTTGGCAGGAGCCGCCCATGTTTTTGAAACACATTGAGATCAACCAGATCCGCTCGATCGACCGCATCGATGTGGATTTCAGCGCGTCCCGTGCACCGTCTAAAAACCCGATCCGCGGCCGTACCGTCCTGCTGGGTGAAAACGGCTCAGGCAAAAGCACCGCGCTGCGTGCCATCGCCCTGGTGTTGGCCGGCAGCGATGCGCTGAACGAACTCTTGAAAGAGCCCGCGCGTTGGGTGCGCAGTGGCAAAAAAGAAGGCCGCATCAGCGCCGTATTGACCACCAAAGAGGGGCAAGACCGCGATATCTCGCTGACGCTGCGCCCCGAATGGTCGCTGCGCCAGACCCTGTCTAAAAACGAGGCCAACTTGCAGGCGCTGGACAGCGCGCTGGCCCACACGCCGCGCAATTTTTTCACCCTGGGTTATGGCGTCACCCGCAGGCCCGCCTACAGCGCGCAGGAGTTCTCGCAGGTCGCCGAACGTGGCCTGGACCACCCCCGCGCGCGCGGCATGGCCACCATGTTTTCACCTGAGGCGACCCTGGTGTCGTTTGAACAGTGGGCCATGGATCTGGACTACCGCACCGGTGGCAGCAGCGGCACCGGCCTCTTGGGCAATGCGGCGCTGCGCTCGGCGCTGAACCAGTTGTTGCCCGGCATGAGTTTCGACCAGATCGACCGCAAAAACCGCGAGCTGCGCTTCAAGACGGTGGACGGCTCGATCCCCTTCAAACAACTCTCCGACGGTTACCAAAACATGGCCAACTGGTGCGGCGACGTGCTGTACCGCATCACGAATACGTTTGACGACTACAAAACGCCGC
This sequence comes from Rhodoferax sp., assembly GCA_031365665.1. GTDB lineage: Bacteria > Pseudomonadota > Gammaproteobacteria > Burkholderiales > Burkholderiaceae_C > JANYCG01. The sequence continues at coordinate 6,252 of JANLYO010000012.1, forward strand.
TGAAGACGCGCGGCGTCTTGTTGATCGACGAGATCGACCTGCATCTGCACCCGGCATGGCAGCGCCTGCTGGTGGACTTCATCGCCAAAACCCTGCCCAACATGCAGTTGATCGCCACCTCGCACTCACCCCTGGTGGCACAGCAGTTGCGTGAAAACGAACTTTACGTGGTGGAGCGCCCCAGTCCTCAAGCGGGGTCTGGCATCCGGGCAGTGCCGGGCGACCCCAGCCAACTGGGCTTGAGCCAATTGATGTCGCCCATGTTTGGCATTGACTCGCCGGAGTCCGTGCGCGTCGAAGAGCTGCGCGCCAAGGCCCGTGGCGCCCGCCCGAGCCTCTCGCCCGGTGAACGCGGTGAATTGGCGCACCTGGCGCCGCTGGAAGTGCTGCCGCAGGCGCTGCAGCGGCAACTCAAGGCCAGCGCGGAATTGACCGAGGCCCTGGCACTGGCCAGTGGCAAGGCGGTGCCGCAGCTTGATCTGGCCAAACTGCGGCAGAACCTCGGCCAGCAAATCAAACGTGCCGCGTTGCGCCGTTGAACGCAGGAGCCTGTCACCATGATCGCACTGCAACGTCTCAAAGCCGGCATTCCGGCGAATTTCACCGGTGCAGGCCTGGCCGGCCAGATGACCCGGCTGCTGACGCAGTTCTATGACAACGCCGGGAAGGTGCCATTCAACCAGGACAAGACGTTGCAAATCTGGGGCGACGCCAAGCCCAACCTGCGCAAGGAATCGTTTGACAAGTGCGCCTACTGCGAAGGTGTCACCGCGACCGTGGCGCATGGCGACGTAGAGCATTTCCGCCCCAAAAGCAGTTACTGGTGGCTGGCTTATTGCTACGACAACTACGCCTTTGCCTGCCAGATATGCAACCAGTCCTTCAAGGGTGACAAATTCCCGGCTGACGCGCCGCAGACCGCGCCCCCAAAAAAAATTCCAGAGGCGCGGCCCACTGCCGCCAAACTGGCAGCGCTGGCGGCCAAGCTCTGCCCCGACCCGGCCCTGAGCAACAAAATCAAGCTCAAAACGCTTTGGGGACACGAAAAAGCCCATTTGCCGCACCCGTACATCGATTCACCTGAAGCCTTGCTGGCGTGGGAGGTGGACGACATCAACCGTGAAGTCAAACTGGTGGCGCTGCCCGGCAACCCGGCCTCGCTGCAGGCCGTCCTGGCGTGTGAAAATTTCTTGGGGCTGAACCGCCTGACGCACCGGCGCTTCCGGCACCCGCAATACAAACACATCAAGGCGTTTGCCGAAGTGTTGCAGATTGCCCCGAACGAAGACATCCGAAAAATTGCCAAACAAGCCCTAACCGACGCCGCCAGTGACGACCAGCCCTATGCCGGCATGACACGGTTTTTTTTACGCCAATGGGGCGTTTTGGTCTGAGTGGCGGCTCAGCCTATTTCACCAAAAGGGCATTGATGCCCGCCAGGTCGCCGGGTGCCAACGAGCCGTTGGCCTGGCGCAGGCGCAGGCCGCCGACCAGAACGTCGTAACGCGATTTGGCCAGGTCGCGCTTGGTCTGGAAGAGTTGGCTTTGGGCGTTGAGCACGTCGATATTGATGCGCACACCCACTTTGTAACCCAGCTGGTTGGCTTCGAGCGCGCTTTGGCTGGAGGCTTCAGCGGCCTCCAGCGCCTTGACCTGGCCCTGGCCGGACAACACGCCGAAATACGCCGTGCGCACGGCTTGGGCGACGGAGCGTTTGGCGCCTTCGAGATCCACACGCGCCTTTTCTTCCAGCGACAGGGTCTCTTTAATGCGGTTTTGGGTGGCGTTGCCGCTATAGAGCGGCATGGTGAGTGAAATGCCCACTGTGGCGGAGTTCACCCAAGAGCCAATCGCCGCAGTGCTGCTGCCGCCATCGTTGCGGATCATGCCGTATTGACCGGTCAAATCCACAGTGGGTTTTTCACCGGCGCGCGCCTTGGTGGTCTCCAGCGTGGCCACGTCGAGCGCGGTTTGCAGTTGCCGCAAGGACGGGTGGTTGCCTTCGGACTTTTGCACCCAATCATTCACATCGCTGGGCACGACGGCGGGCAGTGTCAGAGGCAATGCGACCGGCTTGGGATTGACGTCACGTTTGCCCACCGCCTGATCCAACGCCAGGCGTTTCACAAGCAGATCGTTTTCAGCGGCAATTTGCTGGGCCACGACCAGGTCAAAACGGGCTTGCGCCTCGCGGGTGTCGGTGATGGTGGAGGTGCCGACCTCAAAATTGCGTTTGGCAGCGGCGAGCTGCTCGGCCACAGCGGTTTTTTGCGCCAGCACGAAAGCCAGGCTGTCTTTGGAGGCCAACACATCAAAATACGCCTGGCTGATGCGCACCATCAAATCCTGGTCGGCCGCGAGCAACTGCGCTTCAGACTGTTCAAGCAATTTTTGGCCTTGGTCAAAGCTGGCCTGGTTGGCCGGGCGGTACAGCGGGTAGGTGCCGTTCAAACCAAATTGCTGGGTGCCGTAGCCGCGTTCAGAGCTGGGCCCAACAGTGGGTGCCACCGACAGGAAAGACTGCGACACCCCCGCTGAAAGGCCCGCTGTGGGCAACAAACCAGCGCGGGATTGTTCTGCGCGGTGCAGGTTGGCGTCAGCTTGCGCTTTGGCGGATAGGTAAGCGGTGTCGCTGGTGCGCGCCAGCTCGTACAACTCGACCAGGCTTTGGGCGCGCACGGGTGCGACCATGAGGGCGCACGCCGCAGCAACCGCGCTGACTGCGCGGACAGTGATCAGGCTGAAATGGTTCATAGAGGTCATAAGCATGCGATTCGTTTCGGCAGTTTATCAGGTTGCTACAAAAAAGCGAGTGAAAACACGCGGGTGGCGGATGAAAAACGCCACACTTGCTGCGGTGTCAATACCGCGCCACACGGGGGTCAAGCTCTTGCGACCAGGCATCAATGCCGCCGGCAATATTGACCACCTGTGTAAAGCCTTGTGCTTCCAGGAACTGCGCGACGCGCTGGCTGCGTGCGCCGTGGTGGCACAGGCAGGCCACCGGGCGGGCGGCGTCGAGTTCAGCCAGGCGACTTGGCACGCTGCCCATCGGCATGGCCAGCAACTCGAAGCCGCTGGTCGGGCCGTCAACGGTCACGCTGGCGGTTGCCAACTCGCCAGGCTCGCGCACGTCCAGCAGCATCGGCTGCCCATGAGCTTGCGCGGACGTCAACCAGGTGGCGAGTTGCGCGGGGCGGATTTGCGGGATCATATGGGTCAAAAGTTGAAACGCGAGGGTTCCGGGAAGTTTTGCAAGCGCGTTGCAACGGTGTCCCAAGGCTGGGTGGTGCAATAGGCGGTTTCGCTGGTGCGGGTCACGAAGGTGGCCAGCATGGTCGGCTCGTCGCCCACGATGGCGCCCAGGCGCCCGCCCACTTTGAGGCTGGACAGAAGCGCGTGCGGCACTTCAGCGACCGAGCCGCTGAGCAGAATCACGTCAAACGGGCCTTCAACCGGCACGCCTTCGGCACCATCGCCTTGGCGCACTTCCGCATTGTGGACGCCATTTTTTTGCAGATTGGCGCGGGCCAAGTCGGCCAGCTGGGGGTCAATCTCCAGCGAAATCACGCGTTGTGCGCGGTGGGCGAGCAAGGCCGCCATGTAACCGGATCCGGTGCCGATCTCCAGCACTTTCTCGTGTTTTTGGACGGCCAAGTCCTGCAACATGCGCGCTTCGACACGCGGCGCCAGCATGCATTGCCCCAGACGCATGGCCTCTTCAAAACTGCCTTGTAGCGGGATTTCCATGTCCACAAAGGCCAGCGCTTTGTGGGCGACGGGCACAAAATCTTCACGTTTGATCACGGCCAGCAGGTGCAACACATGGACGTCCAGCACGTTCCACGGGCGGATTTGCTGCTCGATCATGTTGAAGCGGGCTTGTTCCAAATTCATCTCTCAAACTCCAGAAGGCGCAAAAGCATCGTCAAAACCTGGCATTTTGCAGGCGCGCAGGCTTGTTTCTTATGCGTAATTTTACTTTGCCACGCTCGTGCCCGCCCCGAAATGCTACTTGAACAGCTTCTTGAACCAGTTGGCCAAGTCATCCATGTAGCAATAAACCACAGGCACCACTACCAAAGTCAACAAAGACGAGGTGATGACGCCGCCGATCACTGCCTGCCCCATGGGTGCGCGGGTCTCCGAGCCCTCTGTCAGGGCAAAGGCCAGCGGCACCATGCCGAAGATCATCGCCAGCGTGGTCATCAAAATCGGCCGCAGGCGCACCCTGGCGGCCAGAAGCAAGGCGTCGTGGCGGTTCAGGCCAGGCACCTCTTTGCCTGAATCGTCCAGATGCGGCTCACGCGAACGGATGGCGAAATCAACCAGCAAAATAGCGTTTTTGGTGACCAGGCCCATCAACATCACGACGCCAATCACTGAAAACATCGACAGCGTCGAGTTGAACATCATCAGCGCCAGCACCACACCGATCAGCGTCAAGGGCAGGGCGGTCATCAGCGCCAGCGGTTGCAGAAAACTTTTGAACTGGCTGGCCAAAATCATGTAAATAAAGATGACCGCCAAAATCAGCGAGGAAATCGCGTAACCAAAGGCTTCGGCCATGTCTTTGGTCGAGCCGCTGAAGCGGTAGCTGTAACCCGGTGGCATGGCGATGGTGTCCATGGCGGTTTTGATGTCGGCCGAGACCTCACCCGCTGAGCGGCCCGAGACGTTGGCGTTCAAGGTGACTTCGCGCGAGAGGTCGCGCCGGTTGATCTGGTTCGGGCCGGTGGATTCTTTCACGTGGGCGACCTGGTTCAGGCGCACCACGCGGCTGCTGCCGTCGGCGTTGCTGCCCATGGCGAAAGGCAGGCGCTCCAGGTCTTGCGGGCTGTTGCGGGCTTGCGGGGCCAGGCGCACATTGACGTCGTAGGTCTGGTCATCGGGCGCGCGCCAGTTGCCCACCGTTTGGCCAGCTACCAAGGTACGCAGGCCTGAGCCGATCTGCGCCACCGAGAGGCCGAGGTCTGACGCCGCATCACGCATCACTTCGACGTCCAAAGTGGGTTTGTTGGGTTTCACGCTCGAATCCAGATCGACCAGGCCGGGGATGGGTCTCACCTTTTCAAGGGCGGTTTTGGTCAGGCGCTCCAATTCGGCGGTGTCGGGGCCCAGGATCGAGAAGATGATCTGTTTGGTGCCACCCACGGTGTCGAGCAAACCGATGTGGGTGACGGTGATGCCGGGCACCTGTTTGAGCCGTTCCCGCAAAATCACGGACATCTCGTTGACACCGAGTTTTCGGTCTTTGCGGTCGGTCAGGCGCACATAGATATTGGCGTAAATTTTGCCTTGCGCATTGCCGGTGTTGATGGTCGCCAAGGTGTAACGCACCTCCGGAAATTCACGCACGATGGCTTCCACCTGGCGTGCTTTGGCCTCGGTGACTTCAATTGACGAGCCTACCGGCGTGTTGAAATTGAGCGTGGTCTCGGAGAAATCGCCTTTGGGCACGAACTCCGTGCCCAAAAGCGGCACCATCAAGATGCTCACGGCAAAAATGAGCACGGCGAGAAACACCGTTTTGAGTTTGTGCACCAGCGCCCAACGCAAAATCGCCTGGTAGGAGTCCGCCATCGACTCGGTGGCGCGGTCAAACCAGCCGGTCACACGGCCAATGGTTTTGTCGTACAGGGTCACCGGCGGGCCTCGGCGGCCCCCGTGGCCCAGCGCGTCGATGTTCGGGTCATGCCAGATTGACGACAACATCGGGTCCAGCGTGAAACTCACAAACATCGAAATCAGCACCGCTGCCACGATGGTGATGCCGAATTCGTGGAAAAACTTGCCAATGATGCCGCCCATGAAACCAATCGGCAGAAACACGGCCACGATCGACATGGTGGTGGCCAGCACGGCCAGGCCGATCTCCTGCGTACCCGCCAGCGAGGCGTCGTAGGCGTTTTTGCCCATCTGCACGTGGCGCACGATGTTTTCGCGCACCACGATGGCATCATCAATCAGCAGCCCCACACACAGGCTCAGCGCCATCATGGTGATCATGTTGATGGTGAAACCAAACAGGTTCATCAACAGAAAGGTGCCAATGAAGGCGATGGGCAGCGTGAGCCCGGTCATCACCGTGGAACGCCAGGAATTGAGGAACAAAAACACGATCAGGATGGTCAGCAATGCCCCTTCGATCAGGGTGCGGCGCACGTTGTCCACCGAGACGCGGATCGAACGTGAACCGTCCACAATCTGTTCCAGCTTCAGGCCAGGCGGCAACTGCGCCTTCATTTCAGCCAGAGTTTTTTGCAGGCCATCGACCACATGGATGGTGTTTTCGTCTTGCGATTTCTGCACGCTCAAAAGCAAGGTGCGTTGCCCGTTGTACAGGGCCAGGGTCTCGATTTCCTGTGCGCCGTCGGCCACTTTGGCAATTTGTTCGACGCGCACCGGCGTGCCATTTTTGCGGGTGACGATGATTTTGCCGAAGTCTTCTGGCCGCTGCATGCGCGCGTCGATCTGGATGATTTTTTCCTGCTCGGTCGAGCGGATCGCCCCCAAGGGCAAGTCTTGGTTTTCATTGCGAACAGCGGAAACGACCTGCTCGGGTGTGATGCCAAACGACTCCAGCGCCTGCGGGTTCAGGTAGATGTTGATTTCGCGTTTGGTGCCGCCCACCACGGCCACGGAGCCGACGCCGCGCACGTTTTCAAGCCGTTTTTTGAGGGTTTGCTCGGCCCAGTTGGTGAGTTCAATATCAGTCAGTGCTCTCCCGGTCATCGCTTTAGCAGGGCAATTTTTGGCTTCGCCGCTCTTCGAGAACGACGGGCCGCCCCTAGATAAATTAGCCCCCTCGGGGGGCAGCGAACCACACGAAGTGGGGAGCGTGGGGGCCACATCCGGCAAAACTGCGACAGACCAAATCGAACGCGCGGAGGGGTCAAAACGCAAAACCCGCAGCTCTTTGACTTCCGCACGCAGGCTGGGTTTGACCGCCGCGACTTTTTCACGCACGTCGTCGGCCGCCTTGCGGCCATCGATGTGCAGACCAAATTCGATCACCACCACCGACTGGTTTTCATAACTGCGCGAGGTCAATGCATTGATGCCAGCGATGGAGTTGACACCCTCTTCAATTTTTTTCGATACCTCGCTCTCCACGATTTCGGGCGCGGCGCCGGGGTAGTCGGTGATCACCACCACCACCGGGAAATCGACGTTGGGGAATTGATCGACCTTGAGGCGCTGCAAAGAAAAAAGGCCCAGCACCACCAAGGCCAACATCAGCATGGTGGCGAAAACCGGGTTTTGAAGACTGACGCGGGTAAACCACATGATCGTTACCTCGTCGCGGTGGAGGTGGCGGCCACCTTGCCGGCTCCGGTAAATTTGATTTGTGTGCCCTCGCGCAACTGGCCCACGCTGCCGCGGATCACCGAGTCGCCTTCGGCCAGGCCATTCACGGCGACCATGTTTTCACCACCGGACTCGCCTCGGGTGCCCGCCTGCACGCTCTTGTGGACGACCTGGCCGTTGCTGAGCCATTGCACGTAGGGCGACGGTTTGTCGGTGCGGATGGCGCTGACCGGCAGCGTCAGGGCATTCTGCTTGGCCGTGCCCAGCGTGCCCTGCGCAAACAGGCCCTGGCGCAGGCCGCCTGCGTTGGCAATGGCCAGATACACCAGCACGCTGCGGCTGCCGGCCTGGGCCGTCGGGTTGATACGTGCCACGGTGGCAGCCACCGGCTGTGCTGCGCCTTCGACGGTCAAGGTGGCGGTCTGGCCGACTTTGACGCTGACCGAGTCCGCGGCGCTCAAACTGGCTTCGAGTTCGATGCGGCTCAAGTCCACCACTTCGAGCACCTTGGCGTCCACGCCCACACGTTCGCCCGGCTGGGCCAAGCGCTGCGCCACTTGGCCGCTGATGGGGCTGCGCAAGATGGTGTCGTCCAGCGCCTTCTTGGCCAGTTCAAGCTGGGCCAGCGCGGCTTTGTGGGTGGCCTGCGCCCCCAGCAGTGTGCTGGAGGAGGTGTCAAGCGAGGTTTTGGAGATGAACCCTTGGTCTACCAAGGAGCGGTTGTTGTCAAACTGGCGCTGGGCGATGTCGATCTGCGACTTGGCGGCGTCGGCCTGTTCCTGCGCCTGTTTGATGCGCCAGGTTGATTCGGTCGGGTCCACGCGGGCGACCACTTGCCCCGCCTTGACCCAGTCGCCTTCGCGCACTTTCAAATCCTGCAACTCGCCGGCGATGCGGGCTTTGATGATGGCGGAATTGGCCGCCTTCAATGCACCCGAGATCGCCAGGCCCTCAGCCAGTTCGCGCGTTTTGACTTGCACCACGTCGGTTTGGGCCAATTCAATCGTGGTTTGCACCGGCGTGGCTGCCAGCGCCTCGGCGGCGGCTTTTTGAGCCCGTTTGTTGGACAGCGTGCGCACCAGGCCCAACACCAGGGCGGCCACGACGAGCAGGGCGACGGCCCACTTGAGCCAAAAATTGATTCCGCGTTTCATGTCGGTCATGCTTTCTTCGATAAACAGGTTTGGTGCACTGGTTCAGGGCGTTTGAATGCCGTTTAAAAATACGTCCACATGGGTTCTCAGCAAAGCCTGCGGGCTTAAACGAAGGCTGGGGGCCAGTTGCAGCTTGCCCACGTGTTTCCAGATCATCAGGTACAACAGGGGCGCAACAAAAAGATGCACCGCGTCATCCAAGTTCAAATCAGCCCTAAATTCGCCCCGCACCACGCCACGCTCCAGAATGCTGCGCAAAAGCTGGTTGCCCGGTTCGATCACCTCAGTCTGGTAAAAATGCTGCAAATCGGGGAAATTGGCGCCTTCGGCCATCATGAGTTTGGCAATGCCCGAGGCGCTGGTCGAGCCGATATTTTCCCACCAGCCCTGGGTGCACAGTTGCAGCAATGACACCGTTGGGCCTTCAAACATTTGCATTTTGGCCAGCCAGCTCGGGTAATGGCCGGAAATGTTCTCGCGCACCACGGCTTTGAACAGGTCTTCCTTGGTCGCGAAATACAAAAACAGCGTGCCTTTGGACACACCCGCCCGCTGCGCCACTTCTTCGGCGCGGGTGGCAGAGAAGCCTTTTTCTACAAATAAATCCAACGCGGCCCTGACCAATTCACCCGGACGCGCGTCTTTGCGCCGCTCGCGTTTGGTGAGGCTCGCATCTAAAACGGGCGTGGCGCTCGGGTCAGACATCGTGGGTGCTTGAGTGGGAGGCAATATAACGCAATGGAGGCGGCGGGTGGCAGGGCAAGGCGATCAATGCGAGCTAAATCAGACGGAAAAAAACGTGTTTACCCAAAATCCAAGCTAATGACTGACCGGTTGGTTATTAATATAGCCGAAATCCCGGCGGGGCGTCAAGAGGCGTAGGCGAAGCTGGGGTGAAGCTCAAAAGTAAGGTTGGAGCGGGATTGGCAGCGGTTTTTTCGTCAATTTAGCCCGTTTTATTATCAAAAATAATAGCATAAAATCCAACAAATTCGTGGCTTAGAGCCGATATTTTTCAGAATTTCTAAAATTCATCGCTTGGGTCAACTACTCATACCCAATTTGGGTATGAGTGGCGTCAAATTGTCGTTCTGGTAAGTTATTTTTGAGATTTTTTGCTTCTGAGCCACATGAAATATAGACATATTGCTATTTAAAATATAGTAACCCTCGCGTAAAAATCATTCGGCCGCCATCACTTTTCTCGTGGCATTGATAAATGCCCCCAAGCCCACCAATACCTGTCACTATCAACAAGGTGGCTGATCTACAGGGGGAACGTATCAATCCGTATATTGGGTGTGGTGCTGGAGCGGTGCTGGACTTTCTGCTCGGGAAGCGCAATGGGGAAGATAAAAAGCTGGGGCTGGTTGAAAACGTGCTGGTCGGCGTATTTGGCGCCTTCCTCGGGGGAGACTTGATCATCTCGCAGCTAAACAAATTCACCTCGCTGCTGTGGGCCATTGGCGGCTCAGCGGGCATGTTGTTTACTGCGCTGGCTGCGTCACAGCGTGGGACCCTTGCGGGTCGCCAAACCCCGCAAAGACGACAAGTATTGAGGTCAAGCGCGCTTCAGCCGGGCAGCAGAGTTTCATCAAAAAAATAGCAACCAGTTTGGGCTGGTTGCTATCTCTGTCACGATCTCTACCCTTGGCGCGAAATTTACCGCGAAATTTAGCGCGAAAGCCGGGCAGACGGGCGTGAGCCCGCCCTTCATCCCGTCGGCTTATCGTCCGTAGACTTTGCCGAACAGTTCCCAGGTTTTGCCAGTGAAACGCTGCATCTGCTCGCGCTCAACAGGGTAGAAATCATCAGCCGACGTTTTCACGTTCACGCCTGGCAACAACATAGGCAATGTCAGATCGAGGCTGGCGGCTTGTTTCATCACATTGGCTCGGGTGAGGTCATCCCCGGCCTTCTGCAAGGTGTGAACCATCAACTGGGCAATGGTGTAGCCGTAAACGTTCAAGTTGTCTGTGATATTGGCCGTGGGTTGGTATTTCTTCATCCACGCCAGCCAGTCGTCCCATTCCTTGCCCTTTTGGAACTGCGGATCGGTCGGATCTTTGATGTAACCTGCCGTCAGAATGCCGATGGAATTGTCAATGCCAGCAGGTGTCAACACCGAGGCGACCGAGCTCGAAACGCTGTTGAGGTAATGAGTCGGCTTCCAGCCCATTTCAGCTGCCTTCTTGATCGCCTGGGCCGCAAACTTCGGCGTGGTGATGTTGAAGAAAGTGTCGGCACCCGATGCCTTGAGCGAGACCATCTGGCTGTCCACCGTGGCGTCTGTCACCTCATAGGTCTGTTTGCTGACGATCATGGAGGCCGCTTTGGCGCCCAAGCCATCCTCAAAACCCTTGAGGTAGTCTTTGCCGTAATCGTCGTTCTGGTAAAGAATCGCAATTTTGGCGTTGGGTTTGGTCTCCAGGATGTGCGCGACGAACACCTTGGACTCACTCTGGTAGTTGGGCTGGAAGCCCATTGTCCAGGGGAAGTTTTTCGGGTCACCCCATTTGGTGGCGCCGGTGGCGACAAACAGGTGTGGCACCTTTTTGTCGTTCATGTATTTGTGGATGGCCGAATTGGGTGGCGTGCCCAAAGGCTGGAACAAGAGCAGAACTTCTTCCTGCTCAACCAGCTTGCGCGCCATTTCCACGGTTTTGGCCGGGTTGTAGCCGTCGTCCAATGAGATGAATTTGATTTTGCGACCGTTGACGCCACCTTCGGCGTTGACCTTTTCAAAATAGGCGGCGATGGCTTTGCCAATGGTTCCGTAGGCTGATGCCGGGCCGGAATAAGCAACGATATGGCCCAGTTTGATTTCCTTGTCATCCGCGCCCACGTCGTATTTTTTCTGCGCAAACGCCTGCTGGCTGACCAGCACGGCAGCGGCCAGCGCGAGGGCTTGGCCGAGTAGTTTCAGTTTCATGGCTTTCTGTCTCCTTCAAAAAAAGTGGCTTTTAGAATGGAATCCAACAATCATTAAAACGCGGGCTGACGCTCAGGGCTGTCCGGATAAACCCCCGGAACGTCTGCGGAACTTTGCCCAGGCGGTTTGTATCCCGCCCATGATGCCCATTGGCATCAAATACATCAAGACGATCAGCAGCACGCCGTAGATGGCCGCAGGTGCTGATTTGGACAATTCGTCCGCGATGTTGGGCACGTATTGGATAAAAATCGCCCCAAAAATAGCGCCTGGAATGGAAGCCAAGCCGCCCACCACGACGCCCACCAACAAGAAGATGGACAAGTTCAAGGTGAAGCTGTCGGGCGACACAAACGCCACCACAATGGCGCCCAAGCCACCGGCTACACCACAAAACGCCGCTGACACGCCAAAAGTGATCGATTTGAAGACGGGCAAGTTGATGCCCATGGCCGTCGCGGCAATCGGGTGGTCCCGCACGGCGATCAAGGCCCGGCCCACGCGCCCGTGCAAAAGGTTGTAAGCCAATACAAACATCACTACGGTGACGATCAGGCAGACGAAATACAGCCACCGGTCAGGGCTGAGCGGTTGGCCAAACAGGCTGAACGCAAAAGGCGGCTCGGGTTTGCTCAGAACGATGCCTTGCACCCCGCCGGTATAAGCCTCGATTTTTTTGTACTTAAGCAATTGCGGCACCGCAAGTGCCAGTGCAAAGGTGGCCAAAGCCAGGTAATGCCCCGCCAGCCGCAGCGCCGGAAAACCCATCAAATAACCAAAGGCGAAACAGACGACGCCCGCCAGCGGCAAGGTCGCCCAATACGGCATGCCCACTTTGTCCATCAGGATCGCGGTGGTGTAAGCGCCAAATGCGTAAAAAGCGCCATGGCCCAGTGAAATTTGGCCGTTGAAGCCCGTCAAGATATTGAGGCCCAGGATGGCAATCGCGTACACCAACACCAGGTTGAACTGGAAAACGCGGTAGTTTTTAAAAAGAAAAGGCAAGATCAACAAAGCCACAGCCAAGAGCGCCAGGCCGATCCATTTGCCCTTGTTGGCGCTTGTAGCGCCTGCCTTGACGCCTGGCAGCGTAGTGGAAATCGTGTTCATACCCGGGTCACCACTTGTTTGCCGAAAAGGCCATCTGGTTTCAACGTGAGAGTGGCCACAATCAACACCAGCGCCACCGTGAGTTTCAACTCTGTGCCGATCACGTAGGCGCCCAGCAGGTTTTCCATCACGCCAACCACAAATCCGCCTGCCACAGCGCCCGCCGGGTTGTCAATGCCGCCCAGCAGTGCCGCCGCAAAGCCATAAATCAGGATGCCGGCCATCATGTTCGGATCAAGGAAAACGACCGGCGCCACCATCATGCCGGCGACTGCGCCAATGGCCGCAGCCAACCCCCAGCCCAGGCCCAGCATCCAACTCACCCGAATGCCAACCAGCCGGGCGGAATCAGCGTTTTGAGCCGCTGCGCGCATGGCCAGGCCAATCGGCGTGTAGCGAAAAAACGCGAACAGCGCCAGCAATACACCGACCATCACAGCGGCTGAACCCACGGCATGGGCATTGAAATATTGGCTGACAAAAAAGGCATCTTTGGGGAAGGGACTGGGAAAAGACTTGATCGTGTGGTCGAAAATCCAGCCCGCCAGGGCATTGACGATCAACAACAAACCGATAAAAACGATCACATTGGTCAGCACCGGTGCTTTTTCAACTGGCCGCAAAATCAACCGCTGTATCAACAATCCGGCGACAAACGACACAGCAACGGTGGCGAAAAAGGCCCCCCAATAGGGCCACCCCGCCTGCACCAACGCCCAGGCGATGAAGGTGCTGAAAGTGGCCATTTCGCCCTGTGCGAAATTGATGTGGTGGGTCGATTGGTAGATCATCACCAGCGCCAGCGCCACCGAAGCGTAAATGCCGCCACTGGCAAGGCCGGCAAGAACCTGCTGCATCAGCGCTTCCATAATTGCCTCATAACCAGATGCCCGCCTTTTCGTAGCCCTTGAAAGTGAAATCGCCTGGCTCCGCCAGCGATTTCATGCAAATCAGTCCCGACAAAAGTAGGTTTTCACTTTTG
>JANLYO010000037.1:0-3219 GCA_031365665.1 Rhodoferax sp.
GTTGAAGCGTTTGGCGACCTCGGGCAGGTACCAGACCGGCTCCACGGCAACCTTGGTGACCATCGCCGCGCCGCCCGCTGTCAGGTGTTTGCCATCGGCTTTCAGGCGGCCCGATTGCAGCGCCTCGATCACCTCGGGCAGGATCACGTGCGCCTGGGTCACGGCAATCGTCGGGCGGATGTCGTAGCCAGCGGCGAGTTCGTCTTCAAACACATCGGCCACCATCGCACCCCAAGGGTCCATGGCAACGATGCGGCCCGGCTCGCTCCATTGCGGGTAGGGGCCGATCTGCACGGTCGGTGAGGTGTTGGTCAGGTCGGCCTTATGGTCTTTGGAGAGCCCGCCCGAGGCCACCGCCAGCGCCCGGTAAATGCTGTAGGAGCCGCTGTGCGTGCCGATCACGTTGCGGTGGCTGCGTTTGGTGGTGGTGCCGATGACCGGGCCGCGTTCACTCGCGGTGGCCGCCGCCCACTGGATCGGCAGGGCGTCAAAGCCGCCCGAGTGGGACGTCAGGCGGATGTGTTTGGGAGAAGTTGCGGTGGATTCGTCTGCCATGGTGTGTTTAACGTTGAATCCGTTCGCCCTGAGCTTGTCGAAGGGCCCTTCGGCACTGCTCAGGACAGGCTTCGACAAGCTCAGCCCGAACGGGATTGGAAAAGAGGCTCATGGCAACTAGCGCTTGCCGCCAAACAGGCCGCCCAGCACGCCACGGATGATTTCGCGCCCGACTGCGGAGCCCATGGTGCGCACCGCCGAGCGGGCCATGTTGGTGGCCAGGCCATCGTGGCGGCCACCGCGCGGGCCGGTGGTGCCAAAGAGCACGTCGGTGATGCCGCCCAACATGCCGCCGCCTTCGGCTTTGCCGGTGCCCACCCCGGCATTTGCGCCACCAATCGGGGTGCCCGCCATCGAGCCGGTGGACATCGGACCGGATGGTAATTTACCGTCCTGCGGCGCTGAAGAGGCCATCGCGCGGCCCTTGATTTTTTCGTAGGCCGATTCGCGGTCTTCGGTTTTCTCGTACACGCCCGCAACCAGCGATTCCTTCATCAACACCTGGCGTTGCTCGGGCTTGATCGGGCCAATCTGGCTGCCCGGCGGCAACACGTAGACGCGTTCGGTCTCGCACGGTCTGCCTTTGGCGTCCAGCAGGCTGATCAGCGCTTCACCCACCGCCAACTCGGTGATCGCGCTTGTGATGTCCAGCCCGGCCTTTTGCCGCATGGTTTCGGCTGTGGCCTTGACGGCCTTCTGGTCGCGCGGCGTGTAGGCGCGCAGCGCGTGTTGCACGCGGTTGCCCAACTGGGCCAGCACGGTGTCGGGAATATCGAGCGGGTTTTGCGTCACAAAAAACACGCCCACACCTTTGGAGCGCACCAGGCGCACGACCAACTCGATGCGTTCGACCAGCACCTTGGGTGCGTCGGTGAAGAGCAGGTGCGCTTCATCGAAGAAGAAGACCAGCTTGGGCTTGTCCAGGTCGCCCACTTCGGGCAACTGCTCGAATAGCTCCGACAACATCCACAGCAAAAAGGTCGCGTAGAGGCGAGGCGAGTTCATCAGCTTGTCGGCGGCCAGAATGTTGATGACACCCATTGCTTCGCCGGAGGCGCTGCCAGCCCGTGCCGTTTGCATGAAATCCGCGATGTTCAGCATCGGTTCGCCAAAAAACTTCTCGCCACCCTGGGTTTCGATCTGCATCAGGCCGCGCTGGATGGCGCCCACGCTGGCCGCGCTGACGTTGCCATATTGCGTGGTGAAGTCGCGCGCGTTGTCGCCCACGTATTGGCACATGGCGCGCAGATCCTTCATGTCCAGCAGCAAAAGGCCGTTGTCGTCGGCAATCTTGAAGATCAGGTTCAGCACACCGGCCTGGGTGTCGTTCGAATCCAGCATGCGGGCCAGCAGCAGCGGGCCCATGTCGCTCACGGTGGCGCGCACCGGGTGGCCCTGCTCGCCAAAAACGTCCCACAGGGTCACGGGGAAGGCGGTGGATTCGGGCGTGTCAAGCCCACGCTCCTTGATCACGGCCGCGAGTTTTTCGCCCAGCTTCCCGGCTTGCGAGATGCCCGTGAGGTCGCCTTTCACATCGGCCATGAAGACCGGCACGCCCCGGCGTGAGAAGCCTTCCGCCAATGTTTGCAATGTGATGGTTTTGCCGGTGCCGGTGGCGCCGGTGATCAGGCCGTGGCGGTTGGATTTGTCCAGCAATAGGCTACAGGTGGTCTCGCCATGTTGACCGATCAAGATGCCACCGTCCGGAGAACTGCCGGTAGAAGTGCTTGTGGAAGACGCCATTTCAAACCTCAAAAGTACAATTGAGCCACTAGGTTAACCAATATTTCGGGGATTCAACAGTGGCAGGACACAGTAAATGGGCCAATATTCAGCACCGCAAGGGGCGCCAGGACGAAAAACGCGGCAAGATTTGGACTCGAATCGTCCGTGAAATCACCGTGGCGGCCCGCGCGGGAGGCGGCGACCCGGCCATGAACCCACGGCTGCGCCTGGCCATCGACAAGGCCAAAGCCGCCAATATGCCGGCCGACCGCGTGAAATACAACATCGACAAAGCTACTGGCAACGCCGAGGGCGTGAGTTACGAGGAAATCCGTTACGAAGGTTATGGCATCGGCGGGGCGGCAATCATTGTCGACACCATGACCGACAACAAAGTGCGTACGGTGGCTGAAGTGCGCCACGCCTTTAGCAAAAACGGCGGCAACATGGGTACCGCCGGCTCGGTGGCGTTCCAGTTCAAACACTGCGGGCAACTGATCTTCGCGCCAGGTACGGATGAAGACAAACTGATGGAAGCGGCTCTGGAGGCCGGTGCCGAAGACGTGCTTGCCGGCGACGACGGTGCCATCGAGGTGCTGACGACTTACCCCGACTACGAAGCCGTGAAAGACGCGCTGGAGAAGGGCGGTTTCAAGCCGGAAATCGCCGGGATCACCATGCGCGCCGAAAACACCATTGAACTCAGCGGTGACGACGCTGCCCGCATGCAGCGGCTGTTGGATGTGATCGAAGACCTGGACGATGTCCAGGATGTCTTCCACAACGCACAGATATGACCCCCCACGCTGCGCACTTCGTGTCGTCGCTGCCCCCTGACGGGGCCGTGCCCGCCCTGGGGCGGCCCGGCGGCGGCCGGGCATCGACAGAGGCGAAGCCATGAAAGTACTGGTTATCGGAGGCGGTGGCCGTGAACACGCG